>CALKXH010000040.1 GCA_938005675.1 uncultured Anaerolineae bacterium | reverse complement strand
GCGCGCGGGTTGGGCGCGGCGTGTTGGTCGGTGGCGCGGTGCGGCGCAAGCTCGCCGTCGGCGCAGGAGTCGGCGTGAAGGTCGGCGTGAGCGTAGCCGTCGGCGTGGGCGTGGGGCCAGGGCGCTCGTTGGGGCGGCGCGGACTGCTGGTCGGTGTGGGCGGCGGCGCCGAGCCGAGCCTGCCCCACTGCGATGCCCTGCTGACCGCCACCAAGATGGCGGGCGCGTCGTCGGCGGGCGGCAGCGGACGCCAATACAGCTGCACGACCGGCGACTCGCGGCGCAGCTCGCCCAGCGAGACGTTGTTCACAAAGGCGTCGGCGAGGCGTTTGGCGCTCTGCACCACGCTGAACAGCACGCCCGCCCCGTCGGGGCTGGGCGCGATGCGCCCGATGGCGCGCCCCTCGCCTTCAAAGAGCGCCGTCAAGACGCCGCTGCGCAGGTCTACCTCCCAGAGCGCCAACTTGTAGACCGCCACGCGCAGCGGAAAGGCGCCGAAGAGCGCCTTTCCCCGCTCAGAGTCGCCCTCGCTGACGGTCAGTTCCTCTTCGAGACGCGCCGTGCTGAAGAAGAAGCCCTGCCCGTCGGGTCGCCAAGCGACCTGCTCAGCGGGTTGCGGCACTTCGATGCGATCTAAAGCGCCCGTGCCTAGATTCAGGCGCACCAGCTCGCCTGAGTCCAGGATGCCCAAGAGAAAACGTCCGTTGGGCGAGAGCTGGGCGCGCCGCAACTCAGGGTGCAAGAGGGCGCTCTTGCCCGCGCGCCACTGCGCCACGCCGACTCCGCAGCGCAGCGAGTAGTAGAGCGCGTCATCCGCCCACGCCATGAGCGCCGCGTTGCCCTCAGCGCCCGCCTCCGCCCAGTAGAGCCGATCTGACGGATCGGCGCTCGGCGTAGCGCACTCAGCAGGCTCTGCCAGCGTCTCGCCCAGATCGCGCAGGCTGAGATCGGGCAGCTCCACAGCGCGCAACTGCAAGCGAGTCCCCTCGCGCGCCATATAAGCCAGCAGCTTGCCATCCGAGCGCCACGCGGGCGGATACTCAACGGCGACCTCAGTGGCGACGGGCTGCGCCGCGCCGTCCGAGACGCGCGCCAGCCACAGCGCGCCCTGATTCGGATCGACGAAGGCGATCAGCGTCCCGTCGGGCGAGAGGACGGGCGAGCGATAGCTGCGCTCATCTGTAGCGCCCTGCGTGATCGGCTTGCCGGGCAGATCGTAGAGCGCGCCGACGTAGACATTGCCGCCGAAAATGTGTGCGATCAGGGCTAGGGGCGCCTCGCTGGGCAGCATAATCGGGTTGCCCTCGGCGCTGCTGGGCAGTAGGGTCGGCGAGAATTCGTTGACGATCTGTCCGAAGATGCCCGACCAAGCCTCAAAAGCTGCCTGCGGCGCAAATTGGCTGATCCGATAGGCTTGTCCGTAGACGATGAAGAACGTCACGCGGTATTGGCGGGGTGTGCCATCGGCGCAGGGCGCCACGAATGAGGCGCTCATGCCCGTGCGCCGAATGGCGATGCGCTCCGGCGCCAGCTCGACGCGGATGAAGGTGCGCGTGTACTCGTTTAACAAATCCTCAAAAGTGCGCTCGCCAACGGCGCCCAAAGCTTGTGCGATCATGCCCGCCTCAGCGCAGACGGGCGTGCGCTGCGCGCCGAAGTAGGTATCGATGCCGCGCTCGGTCACTTCCCAGAAGTTCGGATAAGGCAGGCTGAATTTCTCGTTGCGGTAAAGCGCTAAGCTGATGGGCGTTGGCGTTGATTCGGGTTGGGCGGCGCTAGGGAAAGCGCTCAGAGCTACACAGGCGACGGTCAGGCAGGCGCACAACCAACGGCACACCGCACCGCGCCAAGCTAGGTGACTCATAGCTATCTCATCAGTCAGATTGGCACTCAGCCGCCTTAGCATAACGATCCTTCGCGCGCTGAACAAGGGGAAGTTCAGAAAGCGTCGCTTGTGCGTGTGCTAAATCTTTCAAAAAGCGCCCTAAAAGACCTATCTGAAGTGTGCTATACTGTGAGCACAAGCGATCTAGGGACGCGCACCATGTCGGAAGTAACCAGCACAATCCGTACCAGTGAGACGCTCGAATTACAGCGCTTGATCAGGCTGATAGATAGCCTCGAAGGGCAGTTCAGGCAGCAGCGCGCCATTTTGCAGCGGCGCGGCATGAGCCTGCCGCCCGGCACGCTCAGCAACCTGCAAAAAGCCCGCACAGAGCTAGAGGCAGCCCTCCAAGACTACGAAGAAGCGGCTCGTGAGGTCAATCGCCTGCGCGAGCTCGGGCGCATGGCGGAGCTGATCAACTCCACGCTCGATTTGAACGATGTGCTGAACGAGGTCATGGATACCGTGATCGCCCTCACGCGCGCCGAGCGCGGCTACCTGATGCTGCGCAATCCGCAGACGGGCGAGCTGGAGTTCACTGTAGCGCGCAACATCGAGCATCGCACCTTGCTGGAGAACGAGTTCATCATCAGCCGCACCATCGTGACCGAAGTGGCGCGCAGCGGCGTGCCAATCGTCACCACCGACGCCGGCGCCGACGAGCGCTTCGATGCCCAGCAGAGCATTGTTCGGCATGGACTGCGCAGCATCATCTGCGTGCCGCTGCTGCTCAAAGAGACGGTCACGGGCGTTGTCTACGCCGATAATCGCATTAAATCGGGCGTCTTCGCTGAGCAGGAGCTACAGCTCTTGCAAAATTTCGCCAATCAAGCGGCGGTCGCCATCGAGAACGCGCGTCTGTACGAGGCGCTGCGCGCCAACCTCGCCGACATCACCGCCATGCGCAATCTGCTCGCCAACGTCTTCGACTCAATCGCCAGCGGCGTGATCACGACCGACGCTGAGGGTCGAGTCACCGTCATCAATCCGGCGGCGTGCCGCACCCTGAACCTTGAAGCCGCCGAGTGTCTCGGCAAGCCGCTCTGGGAGGTCTGGGACTTCATCCCGCCTGAGACGCTTGAGGCGATCCGCGAAGCGGGCATCTCGGAGTCGGTTGAAGTGGAGTGCGAGGTGGCGGGCAAAGGCACGCTGAACCTGAACATCAGCCTCAGCCCCTTGCGCAACGCCAACGCCGCCATCGAGGGCGTGGTCATCGTGGTGGACGACCTGACCGAGCAAAAACGGCGCGAGCGCCAACTCAACACGGTGCGCAAATACCTGACCCCCGCCATGGTCGATAACATCCGCAGCATCGAGGCGCTCGGCTTGGGCGGCGAACGGCGCACCATCACCGCGCTCTTTGTGGACGTGCGCGATTTCAAGCGGCATCCGCTGCATCTGCCGCCGCGCGAGCTGATGGCGTACCTGAATCGCTATTTGACGGTCGCCGCTGATGCTATCACGCAGCAGAATGGCATCATTGATAAGTACATGGCGAACGAGATTCTCGGTCTGTTCAACACGCAGCTCAATCCCAGCAGCGATCACGCTCAGCGCGCCTTCCTAGCCGCCCTTGAGATGGCGGACGCCTTCCGCGCGCTCTACGCCCAGCTGGGCGAGCGCGTCGCTGCGCCCTACTTCCGCATTGGCATCAATACGGGCATCGCCACGCTGGGCAACGTCGGCAGCGCCACCCGCCGCGAATTCACCGCCGTCGGCGACTCGGTCAACGCCGCCCATCGCCTGCTCGAAAACGCTCAGGACGGCGAGATCGTCATCAGCGAGGCGACCTACCAAGCCTGCGCCAAATTGCTTGAGCATATGCCGCGCCTCACGCTGCGCGCCACCGAAGAGATTTTCGTCAAAAACCGCCGCGAGCCGATGCATATCTATCGCTTTTGCCGCGAGGATGCCTAGCCAATGACCGCCACCTCCACACAGCGCCGCCCGCCTGAGCCGTTGCGCCAGCGTCTGCGCGAGCTGCACCTGCTCACGCACGAGACGGTACAAGCCCTCTATGCTCAGCGTGAGCTGCTCGCTCAGCGCGAGATCGACTTGCCGCTTGAGCCGCTCCAAGCCCTCGAACGCTTCAGCCAAGACCTGTTCACTTTCTCACAGAACGCCTCCGATAGCAGCCTTGAGCTGCAACAATTGCGCCACCTTGCGCGCATCACCCAGATCATCAACTCCACGCTCAGCCTCGATCAGGTGCTGAACGATGTGATCGATACCGTCGTCTCGCTGACGAACGCCCAGCGCGGCTTCATCGTGCTACAAGACCCACATAGCCAAGAGTTCGTGCTGAGCGTGGCGCGCAAAATCGCGCTGGACGATCTGGACAAAGAGGCGATGCGCCTCAGCCGCACGGCTGTGGAACGCGTCATCCACAGCGGCGAGCCGCTGCTGGTGACCGACGCTCAGAGCGATCCGCGCTTTGCCGAGTCCGAGAGCGCGCTGGACTTGAGCTTGCGCAGCTTGCTGTGTGTGCCTTTGAAGCGTAAAACGCGCACCATCGGCGCTATTTATGTGGATAATCGCACAGTCGCGACCGTCTTCACTGAGCAGGATCAGCGCCTCGCCTCGGTCTTTGCCAACCAAGCGGCAATCGCTATCGAGAACGCCCGCCTGTTCGATGAAGTGCGCGCCGCCCTCGCCGAGATGACCGCCATCCGCGACTTCATGGATAACATCTTCGACTCCATCGCCAGCGGCGTCATCACCGCCGATCAAGAGGACTTGATCATGCTCATCAACCAGTCGGCGGCGCGCATCCTCAGCCTTGAGCGGCAGTACATTCAGGGCAAACCGCTGCAGGCAGTCCTGCCGACCTTCCAAGAGAGCCTTCAGCCGCTGATCGCTCAAGTGCGCACCAACAACACGGAGTACACCTTCGAGATCGAACCCATCTTAGGGCAACGCGGACAAGTCAACCTGAATCTGCGCCTCAGCCCTTTCCGCGATGAATTCCAAACTACGCGCGGCGTCGCCATCGTCCTAGAGGATTTGACCAAGCTCAAGCAGCAGCAAGCCACGCTCAGCGCGGTGCGGCGCTACCTGCCCACCGCAGATAACCTGCAAGCCATCGATATGTTGGAGCTGGGCGGCGTGGAGCGCGAGATCAGCGTGCTGTTCTGCGATGTGCGCGGCTTCACCGCCTTCAGCGAGCAGCTGCCGCCTGAGGAGTTGATGCTCATCATCAATCAGTATCTGACGGTCAGCAGCAGCGCCATTGAGGCGTTCGGCGGCATCGTGGAGAAATTCATGGGCGACGCCGCCGTCGGGCTGTTCAACACGCAGTTCAATCCGATGGACGATCACGCGCTGCAAGCCGTGCGCGCCGCCCTCAAGCTTGTGGAGGGTGTGCGCGCCCTCCACCGAACCTTGCCTCAGGATCAGTGCCTTGAATACGGCATCGGAGTCCATACGGGTCTAGCGGTGCTGGGCAACGTGGGTAGCCCGCGCCGCAAGGAGTTCACCGCCATCGGCGAGACCGTCCAGATCGCCAAATATCTGCAGGAACTCGCGCCGGGTGGCGAGGTGATCGTTAGCGCGGCGACCTACGCCCAAGTTGGGCCTCATGTGCAAGTTGAGCCCGCTAAGTTGCGCCGCGAGCTGACCCCATACGAGGAATTACCGCCAATTTTCCGCGTGATCGCCTTTCAGGACTGAGCCAAGCGATGAACCCTGACTGCATCTTCTGTAAAATCGTTCGTGGCGAGGCGCCTGCCGCCATCCTCTATCAG
>CALKXH010000039.1 GCA_938005675.1 uncultured Anaerolineae bacterium | reverse complement strand
AGTGGCAGGCGCGCTCCGCTGAATGGGCAGGAGCGGCAAGGTCTCGCTCTGCTCAGGCTCATCCTCATCGATGATGATCGGCTCAGCCTTGACGGGCGTGGGCAGAGCAGGATCGGTCGGCGGCGCTTCGAGCGGGCGTTGTGGCTGACTCGCCGCTTGCGCTGCCACCTGCGCCGCTGTCCAGAGCGGCTGGATGATCGGCGTGGCGTCGGTCTGGGAGATAGGCGGCTCTTCGAGGCGCGGCTGCGTGGTGACTCCATCGGGCTGCGTCTCGGCGATGGCAGCTTGAGCGGGCTGCGTCTCGCTGAGCTGAGGGGCTGTGCCGCTCAAGCGCGCCGCTAACTGATCGAGCATGTCCAGCTCTGGGCGGAAGCCCTGAGCGGCTAAGGGCATCAGGGCTTGGGTCAGTTTCGCCAGCGACTGCCCATCGCCTTGAGCAGTGGCGTAGGCGGCGGCGCCCAGCAAGTTGTCGATCTCAGCGGCGAGATGCGTCCGCGCGCCAGAGGCAGCTGCGTAGTCCAGCGCGGCGAGCAGGGCGCGCTGCTCTAGCGGCTCAAGGCGCTTGTTGTTGCGCAGATAGGTCAGGGCGTAGCGTTGCACCACCTCATGCACGCTGAAAATGGGCTGTCCGTAGGCGACCGCCTCGCGCGCTAAGCCGCGCGCTACCAGAGTGCGCATCAGGCTGACGACTTGTTGCGGCGGCACGCGGCTGGCGAGACTCAAAAACGACACGGTCGCGCTGCCAGTGAAGGTGGTGGCGAGGACGAGCAGCAATCCCTGCAGCGGCGCGCTGAGCCGCTTGAAGGTCAAAGTCAGGACGGCTTGCTGCGCCTCGCGGCTGTTGGTGTAGTCAAGCGCCCTGCGCAGATCGGCGAAAGATAGGTGATCGGTAGCGGCTAGACGACCGACCAGCTCAAGGGTGAGCGGCGCGCCATCCAGCAGCTGAGCGAGCGCTTCGAGGTCGGCTTTGTGAGCGTTCGGATCGGCGACGCCCGCGTAGAGCCTGATTACAGCTTGCGAGTCCGCAGGCGAGAGCGGCTCTAGGGCGAAGGTCTGCCACGGACCCTCGCCGCGCTTGGCGTTGGTGAGCAAGACGGGTACGTCAGGCGCGCATTCCGCCAAAACCTCAGCCACCGCCGCCAGATAGAGCCGCCCATCGAGGACGATCAAGGGCTTCTCGGCGGTCAGGATGGCGCGCAGGCGCTCGGCGGCTTGGCGGCGGGTCTGTTCGCCCGTCGCATAGGTATCCACGCCGTAGGCGCGCCCAAGCCGCGCCATCAAGTAGGAGGCATCATCCTCAACCACGTCCAGCCACAGCACGCCGCCGCGCTGAATGCGGCTGTAAGCGGTCGCCAATAGCGCAACCAGCGCCGTCTTGCCCAGACCTGCACTTCCGATCAGCAGCGCAGCGCCGCCTTGCTTCAAATGCGCGTTGAGCGCAGCCAGCTCGCGGTTGCGCCCGACGATTTGGGCGGGCGCTTGCATCGGCAGCAAGCGGGCGTCGCGCAGTGGCTCGCGGTGGGGTGGAAAAGTCTTCTCTTGCTCCAAAGCGCCTCTTCCTCACAGCATAAAAAGCAGCGTTCAAGAAAGTGCCTCAGAGCAGTATACGCGATCTGGGCGGGATGCGCCACAGACTTGCCAAGCGCGCCTGATCAAGGCTACACTCAGCCCTCATAACTGTTTCGTGAGAGATATTTTGCCCGTGATGAGCTTCCACGCGCGCGCCGCCCGCCAAGCCCTGCTGATCTTCGCCCTGATCGCCATCTTCGCCTTGTTCGCCCGCCTGTGGCACATCCAGCGCGAGAGCTTCTGGGCGGACGAGGGCTGGACGATGCTGCTCGCCAAAGGTCCGACGCTGGCAGAGGTGGCGCAAACGATGGCGGAAGACCAGCATCCGCCGCTGTACTTCATGCTGCTGCGCCTGTGGATGGATGTCTTCGGCGATAGCCTGTTCATGACGCGCTTGTTCTCGACTTTTTGGTCGCTGGTATGCCTCGCAGCGGTCTATCGGCTGAGCGCCGATTGGTTCTCGCCGATGGCGGGCTTGGTCGCAGCGCTGCTGCTCGCCCTGACCGATAACGAGATCATGTTGGCGCGCGAGGCGCGTCATTACACGCAATTGGCGGCGTTAGCAGCGCTCTCGGCGCTCTTCTACTTGCGCTACGCGCGGCGTCCCAGTCGCGGGAGCGGCTTGGCGTGGCTAGTCAGCTCAATTGCCCTACTCTACACGCACTATCTGGGCGTCTTGCTGATCGCTGTGCAAGTCATGCACGCCCTGCTGATCGTGCGCCCCCTCCGCCGCCTGCCCGACCTGCTCTTCCGCTTCGCTGCGCTTGGAGTCGCCTTCCTGCCCCAGTTCGGCGTGTTTCTGATGCAGAGCAGCGTGCGCTACACCCGCCCGATCATCTTTCAATCCACCTTTCCCAACACGCCTGAGACCTTCATCATGGTGCGCACCGACTTGATCGGCACGCACTTCGGGCTGACGGGCGCTCTAGCGCTGCTCGGATTGGTCTACGTGACCTATCGCTTCGGAGTCGCCCGCTGGCGTTGGCGCCCGTTGTTGCCGACGGCGCTCTTGGCGCTGTGGGTGCTGTTCCCGATAGCTTTCATCGTCGGGATCAACGAGCGCTTCCCGATCCTGACCACGCGCAACTTCCTGCTGGTGACGCCCGCGCTCGCCATCTTGATCGGACACGGCATCCTGAATCTTGACCGAACGGCGCGCCGACTCATCCTCGCCGCGCTGATCGTCGTCAACTTGACGACCATCGATGCCTACCACATCAAACCGCCATGGCGCGAGGTCGCCCAGAGGTGGCTGACCTACCGCGAGGGCGACGAAGCGCTCTTGATGGACATCTGGGTGGACGATTTCGCGCTGCGCTACCACATCGGGCAGGACTTGAAGACGCCGCCTGAGCGCTTGCCGCTCGTCTCGCTGCCGACTTGGCGCGAGATGTACCGCGAATTCTTCTTCGCCCAGCTGGAGGCGTACCTCGCCCCGCGCGATGCCTTCTGGCTGGTCTATTGGGGCAAGAATGAGGACGGCTTGCTGGACTTTCTGCCTGATCGCGGCTTCGCCCGCGTGGCGGAGCTGACCGCCAAGCACTACGACAACGTCATCTACTTGTGGCGCTACGAGCGCCCGCCCCCAACGCGCTTGGCGACCTTCGGCGAGCTGTTTGCGCTGGAGCGCGCCAACGTGGATCGCCACGTCGATCAGCAGGGCGAGTCGGTGCGCGTGACGCTGCTGTGGCGCGCTCTAGGGGCGCCCGCGCTCGATTACAGCGTCTCGACTTTCCTGTTAGATGGCTCAGGGCGGCTGGTGGCGCAACATGACGGCGTCCCGCTGGATGGCAACGCGCCAACTTCGATGTGGCGGGCGGGCGATCTCAAGCTGGACTCGCATCGGATTGCCTTGCCGCCCGATCTGCCTGAGGGCGAGTATACCGTCGGCGTGAAAGTGTACTGGTACGCCGACCCTGCGCCGTTGCCCGTCGATGGCGCTGAGTATTTCACGCTTGGGGGGCTGCGTCTGCCCTAGCCTAAGCTGCGCAGCTGTCTGCCGCCCAGCAAGTGCCAATGCAAGTGAAAGATTTCCTGCCCGCCTTCCCTGCCCACGTTGGTGACGAGGCGGTAGCCCGTCTGGGCGATGCCTTGCTCCCGCGCGACCTGCGCCGCCACCGCGATCAGATGCCCGATCAACGCGGCGTGTTCCTCAGTGACCTCAGCGGCGCTAGGGATGTGCAAGCGCGGCACGATCAACACATGGACGGGCGCGCGCGCCGCGATATCTTTGAAAGCGACCGCCTGTTCATCCTGATAGAGGATGGCGGCAGGCGCCTCGCCGCGAACGATTTTACAGAAGATGCAGTCAGGGTTCATCGCTTGGCTCAGTCCTGAAAGGCGATCACGCGGAAAATTGGCGGTAATTCCTCGTATGGGGTCAGCTCGCGGCGCAACTTGGCGGGCTCAACTTGCACATAAGGCGCAACTTGGGCGTAGGTCGCCGCGCTGACGATCACCTCGCCACCCGGCGCGAGTTCCTGCAGATATTTGGCGATCTGGACGGTCTCACCGATGGCGGTGAACTCCTTGCGGCGCGGGCTACCCACGTTGCCCAGCACCGCTAGACCCGTATGGACTCCGATGCCGTATTCAAGGCACTGATCCTGAGGCAAAGTTCGGTGGAGGGCGCGCACACCCTCCACAAGCTTGAGGGCGGCGCGCACGGCTTGCAGCGCGTGATCGTCCATCG
>CALKXH010000038.1 GCA_938005675.1 uncultured Anaerolineae bacterium | reverse complement strand
AGCGCAACGTGCCTAGCTCCGCCTCAAGGGCGGTGAGCGCTCGCTCGCGCTCCGCCAGCTCCGCCTTGACCGCATCCGCCTGCGCCAACTGTGCCTCGACCATGCGCAGGAACGGCGCTACCGCATCCTGACGTAGCTGCCTGCCGTAGGCGATCTGCTCAGCGACCGCCTTGCCGAGCGCATCCTGATAGGCGCGCCGCGCCGCCTCCACGCGCCGCGCGTAGGCATTCGCCATGAACATCCCGCGCAACGGCATCAAGCTGGCGCCGCCGATCAGCAGCGCCAAGACCATCAGCACCGAGAGCAGCCACACGCCCGCATCGGCGCCCGTAGCAGCCGCCGTGACGATCAGAAAACCGCCGATCAGCAGCACAGCCAGCACGTATACGCTCAGGGCGACGATGGTGTTGCGCACGGCGTTATCGATGGTCTTGAACTCGGTTGTGCGCGCCTGATCGAGCTGATTGTGCAGCTGCTCGCGCGCATTTTTCAGGATCGTGCGGTCGTAACTTTGCGGCGCGTTCAATGTCCCGATCACTTTCGTCTGCAGCGCGTTGGGCAGGCGCTCAAGCTCTTGCTTGGTGTGCAGGACGAGGTCTTCCACGTCGCGGATGTCGCGCCCTTCAAGGCGCGGCGCGAGTTTATCGAGGATGGCGGGAATTTGCGCCAACGGCTCATCGACTTTGTGCTGCGCGAAGGCGTTCTGGGCGTGAGTCTGCGCACCGAAGCGCCTGAAGAAGCGCGCCACGCCGATCACCTCGCCCAAGCCGCCAAAGGCGAGCGAAAATGCCTTGCCCCAGCGGAAAACCTCCCGAATTGCCGCCTGACCGCGCTGAATCGCCTCGTTGAACTTGCCGTCGATCTCGACGGCGAGCGCCTTCGCCGTCTCCTCTTGCTCGCGCATGGATGCCTCGATTTGCCCGCGCACGTTCGCCGCCGAGCGGCGATATTCCGCCAAGGCGCTTTGCTGGGCGGCGATCTGGGCGTTGGCGGCGCTCATCACGTTGCGCATGATGTGCTGAGGCGTCTCCAGCTTTTGGCGCACGCGCTCGGCGTCGCTCAGGACGCGCTCAAAATACGCCTCGATCTGCCCGAAGCCGCTCAGCTGCCACTTTTCCTCATCGCGCGGCGTGCTGCGCGTCGCCTCGCTCGCCCATTTGGCTGAGGTCAGCCAGACTTGCGGCGCTTCGCCCAGCGCCAATCTGCCCTGCTCGATCACGAAGGCGCGTACTGCCTCGCGCTCGCTCGCCTCGATCAAGTCGATCTGGTTGACGACCACGATCAAGCGCTTGCCGTACGCGCGCAAGGTCTGCATATCGCTCAGGCTGCTGGCGGACATCGCCTGAGTCGCCAGCATGACCAGCAGCACGAGGTCGGCGCGATGCAGGAAGGCGCGCGTCGCCTCGTCATGCCCTTTGAAAATCGAGTCCAAGCCCGGCGTATCCACAAAGCTGACTCGTTGCAAGAGCGGCGAGGGATGAAAGATTGTGTCGGAGTCGCCGCCTGAGAGCGTTTGGAGCGCCTCGCCGTAGCGCAGGATGGCGATGCGGTTGGTGGTGGGCGTCGCGCCGACGCTCAGCACTGGCGCGCCGATCAGGGCGTTGATCAGGCTGCTCTTGCCCGTGTTGAAAGCGCCCACCAAAACGCACAAATAGGGATGATCGGCGTGGAAGAGCGCGTCGCGGGCTTGGGCGAGCTGCTCGTCGGGCAGCCCGTCTACCTTGCCGAGCGTATCGACGGTTGCCGTCAGCACTTCGCGCTGTTTGCGGCGCAAGTTATCGTAGCGCGTGAGCAAGCTTGGCTTTTCAGCGAGAGCGTTCATCATTTTACAGTTGCGAGTCCTTCGTGCGCAGCGGATGCCGCATAGTTCAAATTATAACACATTCAAGCGGGCTGCTTTCCAGCGGGCGCTGCGAGCTGTGCTATACTCGGATGAATAGCTCATCCAGAGCAGATGAGCGTTAAGGAGGTTTGTTTGCAGCCAACTGAACGCGCTATTCCGCGCCCGTTGCTCATTTTGAGCGCCCTGAGCGTCTTGTTCATCGCGGGCGCGGCGGCGCTGGTGCTGGTGAGCCTCGCGGCGTCCCTGTTCTTACCGCAGCCGACTGCCATCGCCCTCGCGCCCACCCAGACCAGCTCGCCCCGCCCGACCCGCACGGATATCCCTCTAGCGCCGCCGCCCGCCACCGCCACCGAGACGCCCACTGCCACGCCCACCGCCACAGACACCGCCACGCCGACCCCGACTGAGACTCCGACCGAGACGCCCACTGAGACGCCGCTCCCGACTGCCACCGCGACGCGCCCGCCGCAAGCCGCTGCACCGCTGCAGGGCAGCTCAGCCGAACGTTGCACCAGCGTAGTGGGCGACTCAGTTGCACAGGGTGATGCCGTCTTCGAGGTGAGCGGCATCGGCTTCGTCTCGCTGCGCTTCGCGCCCGTCGGAGCGTATTTGGCGGCGCAGTTTCGGGCGCGCGGCGATGCAGGGATGCGCGTCTTCAATCGGACGGCGGCGGCGACTGCCATCAGCGCGCCCAATCATCCCAGTTACTTCAACACGGGCGCTTTCGCGCAGCTCTTGGCGGATAACTGCGCCTATACTGTGATCGTGCCGTTCATCAACGACCTGACGGGCGGCGAGGCGGGTGGCTACGCGGCGGCGCTGGGCAATTTAGCCTCTCAAATCGCGCAGCGCAACCCGAATGGCAGGATTCTGGTGGTGAACTTTTACTACGGCGCGCCTGCGCCCTTCGCCCTGAACTTCGCCGGCGGCTTCAGCAACGACCGCGTGGCGGCTTTCAACGCGGCGATTGCCGCCGCCTGCAGCGGTGGCGGC
Organism: uncultured Anaerolineae bacterium; assembly: GCA_938005675.1. Taxonomy (GTDB): domain Bacteria; phylum Chloroflexota; class Anaerolineae; order Aggregatilineales; family UBA2796; genus CP2-2F. Next base: position 1,916 of record CALKXH010000038.1, on the reverse strand, counting down.
TTGGCGTTGCCGCAAGTGCGCTGCATCGATATCAGCGGGGCGCTAGGCACGGGAAGGGCGCACCTGATCGGCAACATGACGCGCGCCGAAGTCGAGGCGGCTCTGGTTGTGCCGCCTTCAGCCGAGCATGGCGGCATGTTGAATGCCTTCTGGGACAGCAATCCCGATGGCGCGCTGATCGGCGACGGCGTGCATCTGAGCAGCAGCGGCAAGAGCGCGCTCGCCGCCATCTTAGCCCGCCAGATGCCCTAGTTGATCACCGAGCCGAAGGTCGGGGTGGGCGGCGCGCTCAGCAAGCGCAACCTGAGCTGATACGCGCCGCGGGCAGCCGCTCTGGGCGCGTAAACGCGCAAGGTGTACACGCCGTCGCTTGGCACGTAGAGCAGCGGCACATCGCCGCCCGCCACCGCCGTGAGCAATGTGCCATCGGGCGCGAGGATTTCTAGAGTCAGAGTGAGCGTGGGCACTTCAGGCTCAAGCGCCACTTCAATCGGTGAGCCGCCTCGCAAGGCGATCTGCCAGATATCGCGGTCGGCGCGGCGCAACAACGCCCCTTGCATGGGCTGATCGGGGACGATCGCGCCGCGCGCGATGTCGCGCAAGCTCTCGCCGCTGTTCACCCAGAAGCTGTAAGCGCCTCTGCCGCGCTCGGCGCGCGCGAAGACGATGTACGCGCCTGTGGCAGGGGCGCGATAGCCGATCACGGCGGCAAAGGGCGCGCTCCCCACGGCGATGCGCTCGCCATTAGGCGCATAGACCTCAAAACGGGGCACAAGGGCGCTGCCCTCCTCTGGGAACATGCCGAAGCTGATGATTTCGTTCGCCGCAGCGAAGACAGCGAAGCGATCGACGCTGTTGGGATCGGTCAGCTCGCCTAGAATCGGCACGCCGCGCTGCAAGGGCTGAAACTCCGCGTTCGGACGGGCGCGCATGAAGGCGGTTGGCGTGGCGGTGGCGCTCTGGGCGCCGCTGTGCGGACCGGGCGCGAGCAGCAGCAGCCCAATTAGCGGCACAACGGCTAGGAGCAGGATAATTCGGCTCATCTTAGCGCTGCGCTCAGGCTATAGCGCAGAGTCGGCAAAATCTCGCCCAGATGCGTGGCGATCAAGCGCGAGACTCGACGTCCGTCCTGTGTGCGCCCGTTGATGAGTTCATCCAGCGTCAACCAACGGGTGCTGTCATCTTCAGCAGGGCAGAAGCGCATGTCCAGCAGCTGATAGAAGTTGTGTTCGTAGGCGGAAAGCACGTACAGGCTCTCCGAGATGCCCATCTCGCGCACGCCCTCCACCAATGGGTAGAGCGTGAAGTCGCGCTCAGGGGTCAGATCGTCCATGCCCAGCTCCTCGCGCAGCTCACGGATGAGCGTCGCCGCGCTGGATGCATCGCTCTCCTCGCGCTTGCCGCCCAGCGGCTGAAATTGGCGGGCGAGCGCGTCGTACTGCATCAGGTAGACGTCTTGGCTGTTGCGCCGCGCCTTGATGATCGCCACTGAGGTGCGCACGACGCGCAACGGCTGCGGCTGGGGCGAGCAGGCGCGCCGATGCTGCTCCAGAGCCTGAGTCAGCCGCGCCCCGATGCCGCTGCACGGCTCTTCGGGCGCGCCCTGCCACGCGTCGGCGCCCAGCGCGCCCTCTTCAAGGCAGCGCAGCAGACTCTGCACAAACGAGCGCGCTGTGCGGCTGCTGAAAGTTTGTCCGTCTGGCTGCAGCACGCCCAGCCCTGCCAGCAGATCGCGCAAGGCAGCTTGATAAGCGCTTGAGGCGGTCGAGTCGCTCTCAGTCAGCTGCCCGACGCGCCGCAATTCAGCGATCAACGTTTCAAGGCTCATAGCAGTCACACTCTCGACTGAACGTTTGTTTGAGTTTACCACAAAACGCGCTCAACGTTTGCGCAAGCGCGGATCGAGGACATCGCGC
>CALKXH010000037.1 GCA_938005675.1 uncultured Anaerolineae bacterium | reverse complement strand
CATCGGACCGTCGGGGGCGCTGACCACGAGGATGGCGCCGTCCATCTGCGCCGCGCCGGTGATCATGTTCTTGATGTAGTCGCGGTGACCGGGGCAATCGACGTGGGCGTAGTGGCGCTTGCGCGTCTCGTACTCGACGTGAGCGATGTTGATGGTGATGCCGCGCGCTTTTTCTTCGGGCGCGTTATCGATTTGGTCGTAGGCGCGGTAGTCCGCCAATTTTTGCAACGACAGCACTTTGGTGATGGCGGCGGTCAGTGAGGTCTTGCCGTGATCGACGTGACCGATGGTGCCGATGTTGCAATGGGGTTTGGTGCGCTCGAACTTGGTCTTAGCCATGGCTGCATATCTCCGTAGTTAGTATGTGAACTTACTTCGCAACGCGCCCTTTGATCACTTCTTCAGCGATGTTGGTTGGCGCAGGATTGTACTTGTAGAATTCCATCGTGAACGAGCCACGCCCTTGCGACATATTGCGCAGGTCGGTGGCATAGCCGAACATCTCGCCCAGCGGCACGATGGCGCGGATGGACGACGAGCCGCCGGCGCGCGGCTCCATGCCCTCGATCAGGGCGCGCCGCGCCGAGAGATTGCCCACCACCGCGCCGGTGTAGTCGTCCGGCACGACGACCTCCACGCGCATCATCGGCTCGAGGATGACCGGGCTGCCGCGTTGGACGGCTTCCTTGAGCGCCATCGAGCCGGCGATATGGAACGCCATCTCGGACGAGTCGACCTCGTGGAAGGCGCCATCGACGAGGCGCACCTTCAGCCCGACGACCGGATAGCCGGCGATCACGCCGCCTTGCATTGCCTCGCGGATGCCCTCTTCGGTCGGCTTGATGAACTCGCGCGGGATGGCGCCTGCCCGAATCTCATCGACGAACTGGAAGGTCTCGGTGCTATCTTCCGGCAGCGGCTCGACCTCGATCACCACGCGGGCGTACTGCCCCTTGCCGCCCGATTGGCGTTTGAAGGTCTCATCGACGCGCACCGGGCGCGTGATCGTCTCGCGGTAGGCAACGCGCGGACGCCCAACCACCGCATCGACGCCGTGTTCGCGGCGCATCCGTTCCACCAGCACCTCCAAGTGCAGCTCGCCCATGCCGTAGATGAGGGTCTGACCGAGCGCCTCGTCCGAGCGGACGTGGAAGGTCGGGTCTTCTTCCGCCAATTTGCGCAGCGCCTCGCCCATCTTGTCCTGATCGGCTTTGGTCTTCGGCTCGATGGCGACGTTGATGACCGGCTCCGGGAAGCTGATCTTCTCCAGCACAATTGGGTTATCTGGATCGGTGAGCGTCTCGCCGGTGAAAGTGTCCTTCAAGCCGAGGATGGCGGCGATATCGCCGGCGCGCACCTCGTCGATGTCATCGCGCTTATCGGCGAACATGCGCACCATGCGCCCGACGCGCTCGCGCTTGCCTTTGGTGCTGTTGAGCAGGGTCATGCCGCTGCGCACCACGCCGGAGTAGACGCGGAAGAACGCCAAGCGCCCGACGTAGGGGTCGGTGATGATTTTGAAGACCAGCGCTGCCAAGGGCTCGCTATCGCTGGCGTGGCGGACGATCTCCTCGCCGGTGTTAGGATTCGTGCCGCGCACGGGCGGGATATCCAGCGGCGAGGGCAAGTAGTTGACGATCGCATCCAAGAGCAGCTGCACGCCCTTGTTCTTCAGGGCGGAGCCGCACAGGATCGGGTGGCACTTGCCAGCGATGGTAGCGCGGCGCAGGGCGGGCATCAGCTCCTCAACGCTGATCGGCTCTTCCATCAGGTAGCGCTCCATGAGCGGCTCGTCGGTCTCGACGATTGCCTCGACCGTCTCGGCGCGGATGGCGACTGCCTGTTCGCGCACGTCGGCGGGCAGCTCGTGGACTTGAATATCCGTGCCGAGATCGTTGCCGTAAGTGATCAGTTTCAGGTTCAGCACGTCCACCAAGCCGGCGAAGCGCTCGCCCTCGCCGTAGGGGAAGTACAGCACGACCGGCTTGCCGCCCAAGCGATCGACGATCATGTCCACGCAGCGCTGGAAATTGGCGCCGGTGCGATCCATCTTGTTGATGAAGCAGATGCGCGGCACGCCGTACTTATCGGCTTGCCGCCAGACCGTCTCGGATTGTGGCTCGACGCCCGCCACGCCGTCGAAGACGACCACGCCGCCGTCCAGCACGCGCAGGGAGCGCTGCACTTCGGCGGTGAAGTCGATGTGACCGGGCGTATCGATCAAGTTGATCTGGTGCCCCAGCCAGCTAGAGGTGACCGCCGCCGCCGTGATGGTGATGCCGCGCTCGCGCTCTTGATCCATGTAGTCGGTGGTGGCGGCGCCATCATGCACCTCGCCGACGCGATGCACCATGCCGGTGTAGTAGAGGATGCGCTCGGTGGTGGTGGTTTTGCCAGCGTCGATGTGAGCGATGATGCCGATATTGCGAACCTTGCTCAGGTCGTAGGCGCCAAATCGTTGGTTCTTCCCCATGGCTTAGAAGGCTTCTCCTGATTAATCCTGCTTGCGATGCGCGGCTCACCAGCGGTAGTGCGAGAAAGCTCGGTTGGCTTCCGCCATGCGGTGAGTTTCTTCCTTCTTCTTGACGGCGGCGCCGGTATTGTTGAAGGCGTCTACGACTTCGGCTGCCAATTTTTCCGCCATGCTGCGCCCACTGCGCGCGCGGGCGGCGTTCAGAATCCAGCGCATGGCGAGCGACTCGCCGCGCTCCTTATCGACGTCCATCGGCACTTGGTAGGTCGAGCCGCCCACGCGCTTGGGCTTGACCTCGACCGTGGGCGTGACGTTGCGCAAGGCGCTCTCCAGCACTTCCAGCGGCTCGCGCTTGGTGCGCTCGCTTACCAAGTCCATAGCTTGGTAGAAGAGGCGGCGGGCGGTGCTTTTCTTGCCGTTGTACATCATCCGATTGATGAACATCCCGACCAGCACGCTGTTGTAGCGGATATCCGGCGGGATCACGCGGCGTTGGGGTCTATAGCGTCGGGGCATCAGGCACTCCTCTCACTTCTTCTTGGCGGGAGCGGCAGCGGCGCCTTTCTTGGGACGCTTCGCGCCGTATTTGCTGCGCCCTTGCTGGCGATTCTTCACGCCGTCGCAATCGAGCTTGCCGCGCACAATGTGGTAGCGCACGCCGGGCAGGTCTTTGACGCGCCCGCCGCGAATCATGACCACGCTGTGTTCCTGCAAGCCGTGCCCCTCGCCCGGGATGTAGGCGGTCACCTCGATTTGGTTGGTGAGCCGCACACGCGCGATCTTGCGCAAGGCGGAGTTGGGTTTTTTGGGCGTCATGGTGCGCACGACCGTGCAAACGCCGCGCTTCTGGGGCGAGCCCTTCGGCTGGCGCGTGCGCGTCTGGCTGTACGAGTTGAAGGTATACTGTAGGGCGGGGGACTTGCTCTTGCCCTTTTTGGGGCGGCGTCCTTTCCGCACAAGCTGATTAATCGTCGGCATGAAGCACTCCGTAGCTCATCGTTCTTTCGGGCGCGCGCTGGGCATACCCGCGTGGCTGCCCAGCCTCCAACCAAAATGGCGAGCCACCACGCAAGGCTGCAACGCAGGCGGGATGGCTCCACCAAGGGTGACCCAATCTCAATTCGGAAGCCATTGCCTTGTCACACAAGGTTGGGTTCCGCCCAATAACAGCAATTTCGCATTATAGTGCGGCGCGCGCCGCCCGTCAAGGTGCGATTCGAGCAAATCCGCCCGCCCATTAAGACTCAGCCGCGGCGCCTGAGCCCAAAAACGACGTCCGCCCCGAACTGGGGGCGGACGCTTGCTTGGCGAGCGGGGCGGAATTACTCTTTCAGGCGCTCGGAGGGGTCCATCTCCACGACGGTCGGACCGCCGGACTCTTGCGCGGCGTCGGCGGGGTTCTCATAGCGCTCGATCACGATCTGGATGCGCGTCACTAGCGCGGCGATGGCGCCGACCGCCGCCAAAAACGGGGCGAAGAGCGCCACGCCCGCGCCGCCTACCACGCCCAGCGTCAAGGGCACCTCCAGCAGGGTGCGCCCGTGCTGATCGCGCAGGATCAAGCGGCGGATGTTGCCTTGGCGCACCAACTCTTGCAGGCGCTCCACCAGCTGGCTGCCCGCCACGTTCATCTCTTCGGCGAAGGTCTTGGGCGCGTCGTGCTTAGGTTTCATCTCTTCGGACATGATCTTCCTCCTTTTCATGCACTCCTGACTCAGTTGTGGATATGTGCATGTTCTACTATATCTATACGTAGAGCCGTCGGATAGGTTGCGCGGCTAAGGCAACCGACGCAACTGCACCGCCCGCCGCGCGATCAGCACCGCGCCGAACAGGCAAGCCCCGCCGAAGATCAAGATGGCGGGCAACGTGCCGATCTGATCAGCCACCACGCCCATGATCAGGCTGCCAATCGGCGATAAGCCGAAAAAGGTCAGCGTATAGAGGCTCAGCACGCGCCCGCGGAAGGCATCTGGCACTACCGCTTGGATCAGCGTGTTGGTGAGCACGAACTGGCAGACGAAACCGAAGCCCGCCACGAAGACCGCCACGCTCGCCGTGAGAAGCGAATTGGTCAGGCTGAGCGCGATGAGCGCCGTCGGCGCGATGATCGCCCCGCGCAGCAGCGTGATGCCTCGATAGCCGCGCGCGTTGCTGCGCGCCACGAAGATCGAGGCGCACAGCGCCCCGATGCCTTGTACGGTCAGCAGGGCGGAGGTGCCCAGCTCCACGTTGCCCAAGACCGTATCGGCGAAGGGCGGCAGCAGCACGGTGAAGGTCAGCCCGAAGCTGCTGCTGAGCGCGCTCAAAAGCAGCAGCGGTGCGATGACGGGATGGTGGCGGGCGAACTGCAAGCCCTCCAAAAGCGGCTGCCAGATGGCAAAACTGACCGCGCGGCGGGGCGCGGGCGGCACCCGCATGACCACTAGCCCGAACAGCACCGCCAAAAAACTGAGCGCGTTGAGCAAAAAGCACCACGCCGCGCCCAGACTGCTCAGCGCCAAGCCGCCCAGCGCCGGTCCGACGATGCGCGCCGTGTTGAACATCATTGAGTTGAGCATGATGCCGCTGGGCAGGTCGTCTTTGCCGACCATCTCGACCAGAAACGAGAGGCGCGAGGGCGCATCGAGGGCGGTGGCGATGCCCACGCCCAGCGAGATGGCGAGGATATGCCAGACCTCCAGCGCCCCAGCGAGGTACAGCCCCGCCAGCAGGAAGGCGAGGCACATCATGGCAGATTGAGCCAGAATCAGCAGCCTGCGGCGCGGCATCCGCTCGACGATCACGCCCGCGAAGGGCGTCAGGATCAGCGAGGGGATGCCCTGCGCCAACGCCGCCGCGCCCAGCGCCGTCTTGGAGCCGGTCATGGCGTAGACCACGATCTGCAGCGCCACGCTCTGCATCCACGTGCCGCTGACCGAGATCAGCTGTCCGAAGAAGAACCAGCGAAAGGCGGGGTGCTGCAGCGCGGCGAAGGGTGTGGTCTTGGCGCGCGGGACGGCGAGGCTCTCTTGAACGCTCTCTTCGGATGGCAAGGTCGAGACAGGCATGATCGAACGACTTTCTGACTAGGCGCTGTGCGCCCAGCGATGGCGGCGAATAGAGCGCCGCGCTTCAGGGCAAAGCCTTGCGACTCTGCAAAAATGCCACGAACTGCGCCGCCAGCTCAGGCTGACGGGCGCGCTCTAGCACGCGGTACGAGTCGGGCAGGATCAAGACATCGATGGGCACGCCGCGCTCGGCTTGGCGTCTCACCTCAGCCGCGCTCAGGAAGCGCAGATCGAGGCGGACGTTGTGCTGTGCCTCGAAGGCGCGGGCGTGATCGCTCAGCTGCTCGCGCAGCGGCTCAGCCGCGTAGACCGTGAGGGTGAGCGGCGGCTCGGCTTGGCTGCTGAGGATGACGAAAGCGACGAGCGGCAGCAGCAACACGGCGAGGATGGCTAGGGCGAAGAACAGCCGCTCGGCGGGCGGCAGCGTGCGCAAGGCTTTTTGGCTCATACTGAGCAATTATGGCACGCCGCCGCTCAGATGGCAACGTATCGCTCGCCGAGTGAGGGCTATCGGCAGGGCGCGCTGCCCGAATCCATGACCTCGCCGCGCACGTTGATGAACTCCCAGCTGTAGCCGCCGCCGCCCAAGACCAGTTTCAGGACGCCCCAGAACTGATTTTGGCGGTATTCGGTCGCTGGGAAGGGCTGATCGCGCAGGGGCGTCAGGTAGCCGCCGCCCGTGCCGACCACAAACTGCCGAATGCCGCGTTCGGGGTCGCGCCGACCGTTGGCGTCCATCGGGGCGAAGCGCTCGTAGTGGTGCGCATCGCCGCTGACGACCACGTCCACGCCGAAATCCATCATCATGCGCCAGACCGCGTTCATGCGTCGCGTCACGCCGTACAGCCCGGAGCTATAGACGGGATGATGCCAGATCGCCAACGTGCACGCCGTCGGATTGGCGGCTAGGGTCGCTTTCGCCCACTCGTACTGAGGCGTGCCGACGTGGGCGGGCAACATGCTGTTCAGCACGATCACCAGCCACGAGCCGGCGTAGTAGCTATAGTAGCCCAAGCCGCGCGGACCGGCGGCTTCCTCGCCGAAGTAATCGAAGTACGGATCGGCGTTGGGCGCCCGCTGATACTCATGATTGCCCAGCGCCGGGCGCGTGCGCGCCTTGTGCCTGCCCCACGTCGGATCGTAGCAGCGCTCCCAGACTTCCGCCGTGCCGTCGTCTTGGACGGTATCGCCGGCGGTGAAGACGATGCCCTCGATATTATCGAGCAGATTCGCCGTCAGATCGTCGCCCTCCGAGCCGCACGAGGCGATATCGCCCGCCCCAACCAGCACCACGCCGTCGGCGTAGGGCTTCAGCGGCGGCGCGGACGTCCAGGCGATCAGCAGCGCCGCCGCGCAGCCGATCAGCACCCCAACTCGCCAAGATCGCATCCGAATTCCCTCCAAGTCTTGTGTGATGATCGGGGCGGACGCGCCGTCCGCCCCTGCTGTGAGCTTTTTTAACGCGCTATGCCCAGCGGATCAAGCCGCGTAGGAATGGCGTCGGCAAATCTTCGTGGTTGGGCAGGATGCGCACCGAGATGCCTTGATTGCCCGTCGTGTGGTGGACGAGCTGCGCCTTGAACGTGTACGTCCCGCCGCCGTTCGACTCAGCGGGCTGCATGTTGACGGCGTTGCCCTTGACGATGTTGCCGTGCGTATCCAGATCGCCGTAGTAGACCTGCACGGTCACGTCGTCGGGCGTCAGGCTGCCCAGCTGCACCACCGCCGTGATCTCCTGCGCGCTGCCGACCTTCAGCTCATCGGTCGAGGTGGTCACCTTGAGGACTTGCACGTTGTTCCACTGGCTGTAGACCTTCTGCTTCCATTGGGCGAGCGCCACCCCGCGCGCGAGATCGGGCTGGGTCAGGCGCTGATAGCCCTCGTAGGCGGGCATGTAGTAGCGCTCGGCGTACTCGGCGACCATGCGGTGCGTGTTGAAGAAGGGCGCCAGCTTGCGGATGCTGTTCTTCATGCGCGCGATCCACTCGCGGGGCAAGCCATCGCGCGAGCGGGTGTAGAAAGTCGGCACGATGTCGTTTTCGAGGATGCTGTAGAGCGCTTGGGCTTCGAGGTAGTCCTGATGCGCCCACTGTTCGGGCGGATATTCCTCGCCGCGCCCGATCTCCCAGCCGACCTGCGGATCGTAGGCTTCATCCCACCAGCCGTCCAGCGTGCTGAAGTTCAAGCCGCCGTTGTAGATGGCTTTCATGCCGCTGGTGCCGCTCGCCTCCTCTGGGCGGCGCGGATTGTTCAGCCAGACGTCGCAGCCTTGCAGCATCATGCGCGTGATCGCCATATCGTAGTTCTCTAGGAAGACGATGCTGTGGCGGAACTCTGGCAGGCGCGAGGTATTGACGATCTCGCGGATGAGCTCCTTGCCGGGCGTATCGTGCGGATGGGCTTTGCCGGCGAAGATCAGCTGGACGGGGCGGTCGGGGTTGTTCAGGATGCGCGCGAGGCGCTCTTTATCGCGCAGGATCAGCGTGGCGCGCTTGTAGGTGGCGAAGCGCCGCGCAAAGCCGATGGTCAGCGCGTCGGGGCTGAGGACTTCCTCCGCCAACTCGATCTCGGCGGCGGGCAAGCCCAGCTTGATGGACTGCTCGCGCAGGCGCTCGCGGCAGAAGGCGACCAGCTGCTCGCGGCGGCGCTCGTGCGTGCGCCACAGCTCGGCGTCGGGGATTTTATCGACATCCCACCAGATGTTGGGATCGGTCGGGTCTTCGCGCCAGAGCGGATCGAGGTAGCGGTCGTAGAGCGACGCCATCTCTTGGCTGACCCACGTCTCGACGTGGATGCCGTTGGTCACGTGCCCGATCGGCACGTCGTCTTGCGGCACGTTCGGATACATCCAGCCGAACAGCCGACGGCTGACCACGCCGTGCAGCTTTGAGACCCCGTTCATGTAGTTGGAGAGCCTGATGGCGAGGACGGGCATGCTGAACAGGTCGTAGTTGCCCATGTTCTCGCGCCCTAGATCGTGGAATTGCTCGCGGCTGAGCTTGAGTTGAGGCCACAGGTAGCCGAAATGCTCGTCGATCAGATCGAAGCCGAAGCGCTCCAAGCCGGCGGGCACGGGCGTATGCGTGGTGAAGAGCGTGCTGGCTGCGCAAATCTCGCGCGCCTGATCGAAAGTCAGCTCCGGGTGCGCCTCCATCAGCAGGCGGATGCGCTCCAAGCCCATGAAGGCGCTGTGTCCCTCGTTCATGTGGTAGACGGTCGGATTCAGGTTCAGCAGGCGCAGCAACTGAATGCCGCCGATGCCCATCAGAATCTCTTGGCGGATGCGCTGCCGCCGATCTCCGCCGTAGAGCCTATCGGTCAGGTCGCGGTCTTCGGGCAGGGTGTTCTCTGGGATGTTGGTATCCAGCAGGTACAGCGAGACGCGCCCGACCTGCACGATCCAAGCTTGGGCGTAGAGCAAGCGCCCCGGCAGCGGCACTTTGACGATCACGGGCTGCCCGTCGGCGTTCAGGACGCGGCGGACCGGCTGATTGGCGTAATCGTTCATCGGATACGCCTCTTGCTGGTAGCCGTCGTTGTTGAGGTACTGGGCGAAGTAGCCCTCTTGGTAGAGCAAGCCGACGCCGATCAGCGGCAAGCCCAGATCGGAGGCGCTCTTGAGGTGATCGCCAGAGAGGACGCCCAAACCGCCGCTGTAGTTACGCAAGCACTCCGTCAAGCCGAATTCCATCGAGAAATAGGCGATCAGCGGCGTGCGCGGCGCTTCGGGATAGCGCTTGGCGTACCACGTCGAGGTGCTCTGGCTCATGTAGCGGTCGAAATCTTGGCAGACGCGATCATAGTGCGCCATGAAGGCTTCGTCGTTGGTTGCCGCGTTGAGCTGGCGCTGATCGATCTGTCCGAGCATCAGGACGGGATTGTGACCGCACTTCTCCCACAGGTCGCGGTCGAGCCGCCGAAAGAGCGCCAGAGTCTCCAAATTCCACGACCAGCGCAAGTTGTAGGCAAGCTCCAGCAGGCGCTCCAAGCTGCTGGGCAGATTGGGCACCACAGAGACGGTGATAATGGGCTTGATCATGCCGAGTTCTCCTACTCGTAAATAGCCTTAACGGTCGCTTGAACGGTGTTGGGATCGATGCGCGTTTGGCGCATGTAATCGCCGCGCATGACGTCCAGCAGCGAGCGCAGATCGGCGATGGGCACGCTGGGTTGGCGGGCTGTGATGCTGGCTGAGGGGTGCGTGAAGACCACAATCGCGTAGACCGGCACGCGCTCCAAGCCGCGCTTTTTCAGGTAGGCGCGCAGGGCAAGGACGTCTGCCACGCATTCGCGGGTCAGGTTCAGGCGCGCGAGGCGCGCCACGCCATCCACGCCGCGCACCAGCCAATCTGCCTTCTCATTCATGAAGACGCCCGGCTGATCGTGAATGCGAAAGACGAGGGCGCCGGGCGGTCCGACGAGGACGGCATCGATGTAGCCCAAGCCGCGCCGACTGACGTTGCGGATGAAAGTGTACTCAGCGCCCAGCGCGTTGCCGAGCGCCTGCGCCACCACCTTAGCAGGCTCGTTTTCCGTGCGTAGCGAGAGCCCCCGCACCATGAGCGCCAAGCCCGTCAGCACGATGATCACGCCGAGTCCCATCGCGCCCAAGCCGAAGGTCGGGCTGGAGAAGAGCAGCACGGTCAGCAGCCCGACGCTGCCGATCAGCAGCCCGATCAGCAGCACCATCGCGCCGACGATCATCAAGTCGCGCCCGCGCCGCGCGATGTTGCGCACCGGATTCAAGTTTTGCATCGTCATTTTGCACTCGCAGGGTATGCTGTGCCACAGCCTGCCAAACAAGCGCCGATTATAGCCGTCTTTGGCGAACGCGCCAATTTGCAGGGCGCTCAGGGCAAGGGCGTGACGCTCGGCAGGGGCGGCGCGGGCGTGAGGGTCGGCGTGGGAGTGCGGGGTGGCGTGGCGGTGCGCGTTGAGGTGGCAGTCGCCGTCGCGCTGGGCGTGGCGGTGCTTGTCGCCGTGAAGGTGCTGGTCGGCGTGGCGCTCGGCGTGAGCGTGCTGGTTGAAGTGGCGCTCGCCGTGAAGGTGCTGGTCGGCGTAGGGGTGGCGGTCGGCAGCGCCTCGAAGGTCTGAGTGAGGGCGAAGGCGCGCTGCGTGCCTTCGATATCTAGGGCGAGGGTCAGGGTGGGCGGCGCGGTCGGCGGGGCGGAGGGCAAATTGCCCATCAGGGCGCTGAGGACGGCGCTCAGAGTCAGGGCGCCGAGAGCGATGAGGGCGAGCGGCAAGGCGAGGCGGCGCGGCGAGGGGGACTCTGAGCTTGCAGGCGGGCGGGGCAGCTCAGCTTGCGGTTGCAGCCATAGATAGAGCAAGCCGCTGCTGAAAGTGTAGGCAGAATCGGGCGCGGCGCGCACCATGCCGCGATACTCAAGCCCGCGCAGGGCGGCGGAGAGGGCAGTTGGATGTGGGGGGCGCTCGCTTTCGCGGATCAACCACGCTTGCAGCTCCTCCAGCTTGATCGGCGCGCCGCGCCGCGCCTGAGTCAAGGTGGCGAGGGCGGTCAGGGCGGCTTGTTCGTTGGGCGTGGCAGCCGCCCAGAGTCCCTCGAAGATGCTGTCGCAGGCGCGCAGGGCGGCGGGCAGGCTCGCGCTGAGCGCCTCCAGATCGGGCGGGGCGAAGTTGCGGGCGGCGGCGTATTCCCACAGCAGCGCGCACAGCCAGCTCAGCAGGTAGGGATGCCCGCCGCTGTAAGCGCGCAGCGCCTCGATCAGCTCGGCGGAGAGGGAGTAAAAGGGCGCGCTGGGCTGCACGATCAGCTCGGTCGCTTCGGCGTCGCTGAGGGGCGGCAAGCGGTGTTGATTGAGCGGCTCGCTGAGCAGGGGGTGATCGGCGAGTTGCGGCTCGCGGGCGGCATCGAAGGCGAAAATCATGCCGATGCGCCGCTCCTCGCGGCACAGGAGCGCCAGCGAGTCGAGGCAATCGGGCGGCAAGTCGCCGCGTTGCACGGCATCCAGCAGACTCTCAGCGTTATCGAGGCAGAAGATCAGGCGCTGAAAGCGGCGCATCACATCGAAGACGGGCGTCAGGTGCGTCCGAGTGAACCAGCGCCACAGTTGGGCGGCGTCGGAGCTTTCGGGCGGGTCGGGCAGGTAGAGCGATGGCTCAGCGGCGCGCAGCGCCGTCTGCGCCGTCGCGATCAGGGCGCCGACGAGGGCGGAGAGGCTCTGGGCGCTCTGCCCATCGGCAAGATCGAGGTAGACGGTCAGGTAGCGCGCCTCCAGCTGGAAGGGCAACTGCAGCAGGGTGGAGGTCTTGCCCATGCCGCGCCCGCCGATCAGGATCGGCGTTTGATCGCTGTGGAGGGCTTGGCGCAGGAAGGCGAAGGTCTCGGCGCGCCCGAAGAAGGCGCGCGGGTCGGCGCAGGGCTGATCGGGCGCGTACGGGTTAGCTGACCGATTCATAATGCTCAAGAGTATACCGCAAGCGTAACCGCCTGTGGTAAAATGCGCTCATCCGTTGAGAGCGCGAAGGAGCGCGAGCGCATGAGCGAGCAAGCCAAGCCGCACGAAGCGATCTCTGTAGCAGTCAGCCGAACCTGCTCAAGCGACGGAGCAGAGCGCCCCAACTGATGATCCCTCGCCCGCTGCTCGCCTGTTTGATCGTCCTGAGCGCGGCGCTCGGCGCGCCCGCCGCCGCCCAAACGCCTGAGCGCCACGCCCTGCCCGCGCCCCTATGCGCCCTGAGCGCCGCGCGCGTGGTCTGCTATGAGGTGCGCACGGCTGCCCCGCGCTTCATCACGCCCAGCGCGGATCGCGTCGTGGCGTTCGCCCTCTCGCCCGCCGCAGACGCCGTCCTCTACCGCACGGAGGACGGGCGCGTGCTGATCGCGGCGCTCGACGATCCGCGCCCGATCCTGATCGCCGAGCGCGCCTTCCTGCCCGCCCTCTTGCCGCGCGAGGCGCATAGCCTCGCCTGGGCGCCCGATGGCGTCGCCCTCGCCTACCTGACCGCCGACGGCTTGCAGGTGGCGCTCCCGACGCCCGACGGCGCGCCGCTATACCGCTCCGATGCAGCCCGCCAATACGTCAACTTGCGCTTCTCGCCCTTTGGCGGGCGCTTGGCGGCGCAGGATCACTTGGGCGGCTGGACGGTCTTCACGTTGGCGAGCGAGGCGGGCATACGCAGCGACCTGCGGCGCGTCGGAGGCTTTGACGAGCCGAGCGACGCGGCGTGGCTGGACGATAACAGCCTGATCCTCGCCCCGACCGACGGCGGCTTGCTGCGCCTGAACGTGATCGAGACGGCGGAGCGGACTTTCCTCGCGGAGGCGTGGCGCACCTCTGAGGGCGTCTTCACGCGCCTGAGCAGCGCTTACGACGGGACGCTGCGCGCCATGCAGCGCGTCGGGGCGCTCTCGGAGAGCATCCTCGTGCGCATCGATGGCGATGGCACAGCCACGCCTTTCGGCGAGCGGCGCGTCGATAGCGCCATGACGTGGCTCGGCGAGGGCAGCCGACTCGTCTACATCACCAGCGGCACGCCGATCCTGATCATCCCTGAATCCGGCGCCGAGGATGCCTTGCCGCTGCAGCGCGTTCACGCGTTGGCGTGGGCAATGCCGACCTATCAGCGCGTGGCGAACCTCGCCCTCGATGCCGACTTGTACTTCCTCGCCTTCGAGGGCGCGGATGACTCCGACGCCCATCCGACCGAAGAAGCGGGCGCGGCGCAGGTCTGGCGGCTGCCGGGCGATGGCGAGCGGGCGGCTGAGCGGCTCTGGCGGCTGCCTGAGGGCGCCCGCGCCTTCGCCCTCAGCCCAGATCGGCGGCAGATGGCGGTCGTGAGCGGGCAGTTCGTGGCGATCCTGCCCGCCCTGAACGCCGCCGAGCGCGCCGCCCTCGCCACGCCCACCCCGACTCGGCGCGGGACGCCCACGCCCGCCCCGCCACGCCTGCCCGACGTGCCCGAATCGCGCGCGGTGGCGCAGCTGCGCAGCGCCACCCTCGCCAGCGTGGATTGGAGCCCTGATGGGCGGCTGATCGCCTTCGTGGATACCGACGGCGCTTACGTCGTCGAGGCGCTCGCCGAAGAGTCGAGCTTGCCGCAGCCGCTGACCATCGCCGCCAGCACGTCGGAGCGGACGTACGATCAGGTCAGCTTCAGCGCCGACGGGCGCTCGCTGCTCTTGCGCGCGACGCTCAGCGACGGCAGCCGCGAGTTCGCTCTCGCGCCCGTCGCCGAAGGCGGTTGGCGCCTGCTGAATTTCCGCGCTGAGCTGGCAGTCTGGGGCAGCAACGCGCTCTTCACGGTCAGGCGGGAGGGCGCTCAGTGGCTGCTGAGCGCCTACGACGGGCAGAGCGAAACTGTGTTGGCGCGTTCAGCGTATCCGATTGTGAGCGCCCAGCCGTTGGGCGGCGCGGCGCGCCCCGCCGAGCAGACGGTCGTCTTTTGGCGGCAAGTGGGCTGGTCGGTGGCGGCAGCGCTGCAGCGCTGCAGCACGACGGGCGATCCAGAGACAGTGCGCGTCGAGAGTCCGCCCTTTGCGTTGCCGAGGGCGCATTTCTCGCCCTCGGCGCGCTTTGCGGTCGGGCAGGCGCGCGGCAGGCGTGGTAAAATAGATCAACTAGTCATTTTAGACACGACCAACGGGCGCATTGTGGCACTGCAAAACCTTCGCGTCGCCGATCAAGTTCGTTGGATAAGGTGAGAGAGATGGCAGAGCGTATCTTAGTGATCGAGGATGAACACCGCATCGCGCAGGTGATCGAGCGCGGCTTGATCTTCGAGGGCTTCCGCGTCGATGTGGCGCACGACGGGCGCAGCGGTCTAGCGATTGCGCGGGATAACCCGCCCGATCTGGTCATCTTGGATTGGATGCTGCCCGGCATGGATGGCATTGAGGTCTGCAAGCGGCTGCGCAACGCCTCGAACGTGCCGATCCTGATGCTGACCGCCAAAGATGCCGTCCCAGATCGGGTGGCGGGCTTGGACGCCGGCGCTGACGATTACCTCGTCAAGCCCTTCGAGTTCGACGAGCTGATGGCGCGCATTCGGGCGCTCTTCAGGCGCTCGACGGTCACCTCCAAGCCGGAAATTCTGCGCTTCGCCGACCTTGAGCTGGATACCGGCACTCATCGCGCCGTGCGCAACGGACGCCCTATCGACCTGACCGCCAAAGAATACGAGCTCTTGGAGCTGTTCATGCGCCATCCGCGCCAAGTGCTGACCCGCGAGACGATCTTCGACCGCGTCTGGAACTACGACTTCGGCGGCGAGAGCAACATCATCGAGGTCTACGTGCGCTACCTGCGCCAAAAAACTGAGGCGGCGGGCGAGCCGCGTCTGTTGCACACGGTGCGCGGCGTCGGCTACGTGCTGCGCGAAGAATAGCCCATTTGCTCAGGTAGCTCTCATGGTCAGGCGGCGAGCGACCGATTAGGATTCAGGGAGATGCACAATGTTGCGAGCCTGCGCCGCTTTCCTGATGACCATTCGCGCCCGCCTGACCCTCGCTTACTCTGCCTTGCTGGCAGTCCTGATCGTGATCTTCGGCTTTGCGATGTTCACGCTGCTGCACTGGGCTTGGCACAGCCAGCTGGAGGGCAGTATGCGCGCCGTCGCCGAAGAAGTGGCTGCCATCCTGCGCGCCAACGCCCTCGCCGAGAACGCCTTGCAGCCAACCGTCCGCAAGCAGTTGGCGCGCCTGCCCTACTTCGCCTTCGCCGTACAAGTCTGGGATAGCGAGGGCAAGCTGCTCTTCAGCACCGATAACATCGATTACAGCGCGCCCTTCGATCCCGACCACCACAGCAGCCGCGTCGAGGTCTTGCGCGACGTCCACCTCGCCGACGAGGGCGCGCACGCCCTCGTCCTGACTGCGCCGATCTACGGGCAGGATGGGCACTACCTCGCCAGCGTGCAGATTCTCTCGCCACTCGCCACCCTAGACGCGGCAGCCGATCAGCTCTTGCAGCTGATGATCGCCGTGGGCGGGGCGGCGGTGCTGCTCTCGGCGCTGATCGGCTTCGTGATGGCGCGCCAGTTCCTGCAGCCCATCGAGACGATCAACCTGACCGCTCGGCAGATCACCGCCGCCGATGACCTCAGCAAGCGCATCCCGCACAAGGGTCCGATGGACGAGCTCGGAGAGCTGACCGCCACCTTCAACACCACGTTGGATCGCCTTGAGCGGCTCTTCAAGACGCAACGGCGCTTCGTGGCGGACGTCTCGCATGAGCTGCGCACGCCGCTGACCACTTTGCAAGGCAACCTCCAATTGATGAAGCGCCACGGAGCGGATGCCGCCTCGCTGGAGGCGATGGAGAGCGAGCTGAAGCGCATGATCCGTCTGGTGGGCGATCTGCTGCTCTTGGCGCAGGCGGATAGCGGACACTTGCCGCTCGAAGAGCGCGAAGTCGACCTCGATACGCTCATGGTCGAGGTCTACGAACAAGCCAAGCTGCTGAGCAGGAGCGTCAAGGTGCGCCTGCTGATACCTGAGCCCGCCCGCGTCAAGGGCGATGCGGATCGGCTCAAGCAGGTCTTGCTGAACTTGGTGACCAACGCCATCAAGTACACGCCCGAAGGCGGCGAGGTCATCCTGAGCTTGGACGTGGAGGGCGGCTACGCCTTCATGCGCGTCACCGATACCGGTATCGGCATCCCGAAGGAAGACTTGCCCTACATCTTCGAGCGCTTCTACCGCGTCGATAAAGCCCGCGACCGTAGCATTGGCGGCGTCGGGCTGGGATTGTCCATCGCCAAGTGGATCGTCGAGGCGCATCACGGGCGCATCGAGGTGGAGAGCGAGGTCGGCAAGGGATCGACTTTCACCGTGCAGCTGCCGCGCATGGACGCCAAAGTCAAGCCTGAATCCATGCGCGACACGCACCCGCGCATCCCGATTGTGCGCATCTCCAACCGCAAAGCCTGAGCGCGCTCAGTGCTTGATGATCTTGCTCAGGAAAATCTTCATGCGCTCGCTCTGCGGCGCGGTGAAGAGCGTCTGCGGATCGCCCTGCTCGACGATCTCGCCCTGATCCATGAAGATGGCGCGGCTGGCGGCGGCGCGCGCGAAGCCCATCTCATGGCTGACCACCAACATGGTCATGCCCTCGGCGGCAAGCTGCAGCATCACGTCCAGCACCTCTTTGATCATCTCAGGGTCTAGGGCGCTGGTCGGCTCGTCAAAGAGCATGATCTTGGGCTGCATGGCGAGGGCGCGGGCAATCGCCACGCGCTGCTGTTGCCCGCCGCTCAGCTGCCCCGGATAGGCGTCCGCCTTCTCCGGGATGCCGACCTTCGCCAACAGCGCGCGGGCGATCTCGATTGCCTCTTTGCGGCTGCGCTTGCGCACCACCCGCTGGGCGAGGCAGATGTTCTCCAGCGCCGTGTAGTTGGGGAACAGGTTGAAGCTCTGGAAGACCATGCCGACCTCAGCCCGCACGCGGTTGATGTTGGCTGCCGTATCCAGCGCGATGCCATCGACGATGATCGCGCCGCTATCGAAGGTCTCAAGGCGGTTGATGCAGCGCAGCAAGGTCGACTTGCCCGATCCGCTCGGACCGATGATGGTGATCACCTCGCGCGGGTAGACCTCCAAGCTGACGTTGCGCAAGGCGTGGACGACCCCGCGCGGCGTCCGAAAGTGCTTGCTGACGTTCTGAACCAAGATGATGGGCGTTTCAGCCATTGTGACCTCCCTCAGCGTGGCAATGCCAGACGGCGTTCGGCGGCGCGCACCAAGACCGAGAGCAGCAGCGTCATGCACAGATACAGCGCGCCGATGGTGATGTACGGCTCGAAGACGCGGAAGGTATCGGCGGCGAAGATGCGCGCGCGCTGAGTCATCTCCGGCAAGGCGATCACGGTCAGCAGCGCCGTATCCTTGAGCATGGCGATGAACTCGTTGCCCAGCGGCGGCAAAACCACCCGAAACGCCTGCGGCAAGATGATGTAGCGCATGGCTTGCAGGTAGCTCATGCCCAAGCTGCGCGCCGCCTCCATCTGCCCGCGCCCGATGCTCTGGATGCCGGCGCGGAACAGCTCGGCGAGGTACGCCCCGTAGCAGATCGCCAAGCCCAAAATGCCGCGACTGAGCGGCGGCAGGTCGCTGTTGGCGGCGAACAGCCCGGTCACGGCGACCAACGTCGTCCCCATGATGGCGGCGGCGACGATCGGCTGCCAGAAGCTCGACGGCTCGCTCTTGAGCAAGGCGCGCTTGCTCCACGCCTGACTCAGGGCGACGATCAGCGCCAGCGCCGCGATGATCAGCTGCAAAGTCGGCGCGATCTTCGGGAATTCATCGCGCAGCCAGACGTAGAGCGCAAAATTCACGAACAGCAACGTCACCAACAGCGGCACGCCGCGCAGCACCTCCACGTAGACCGTGGCGGCGTTGTAGAGGATCGGGTTATCCGAGATGCGCATCAAGCCGGCGACCAAACCGATCACCACGGCGAGGGCGAAGGCGATCACCGCCACGAACAGCGTCAAGAAGATGCCTGAATCGCAGCCGACGAGGTTGTTCAGGGCGCACTCAGCCGGCGTGTAGCGCACCACAGCCACGATGTCGCTCTGGCGGACGGGGACGATCACTTCGGGCGCCAATTCGATCAGGAAATCGTCGGCGTTCGCCTCTAGGACGGTGCCGCTGAGTTGGTTCGCCTCGCGCTCGGGGTTGAGCGGCAGCACGACGCGGCAACGCGCCTCTGGGCTGGGCGGGCAGTTCTCAGGCGTGCGCTGCACGGCATCGATGATCACATCGAACTTGCGCACCTCTTGGCGCTCGCCGTCGTCGGTCACGATGCGGAAGCGCCCCATATCCTCGAAGATCAGGAAGCCGCTGATCTGGGCGCGCAAGAGCGTGATGGTCGCATCGACGGGGCAGTCGCCCTCGGAGGCGGGCGGCTCGCAGCTGAGCGCGGCGATATCGGCGCGCGGGACGCGAATGGTGACTTGGCGGCTGGTCTCCACGTTGAGGATATCGCCGCGCTGCCCGACGAAGACGCCCTCCACGCGGCGGATGCCGCCCTCATCCGTCCGCACGTCGTAGATCACGTTGGCGAAGCGCGTGGTGGTCAGGCGCGGGTCGTCGGTGACGAAGATCAGGGCGCGGCGGTAGAGCGGACTGGTGAAAAACGAGTAGAAGACTATCGCCAAGCCCGCCACGATGATGATCGCCCACCACGGCAGGCGCGCCAAGCGCATGGCGAGGCGCTCCAGCGCGGGGACGTCGGCAAGGTCACGGTGTGCAGATGTGTTCATAAGCAATCTTCAAAGCGTGCCGCACAAAAACTCGCTGCATTATAGCGCATTTGGCGCGCCGCGTGGGCGAGCAGGCTATTGAGTCGGCAAGGCGCCGTAGGCGCGCCGCACTAGGCGCTGCCCTTCAGGGCTTTGAATCCACGCGAAGAAGGCGCGGTAGAGATCGTCGGCGGGCTCGGCGTTGCCGACTGCCAAGATCGGGGCGCGCAGGGCGTAAGTCCCCGCCGTGAGCGCCTCGGCTGTGGGCAGGATGCCCTCCAAGGCGAGGAGGCGCACGCCCTCGCCCACGTAGCCCGTCGAGACGTAGCCGATGCTGTTGGGATCGGCGCGCACTAGGTCGAGGACGCTCTGGCTGGTCGGCGCGAGGCGCGCCGTCCGCGCGATGGGCTGATCGCCCAGCAGCAGCGCCTGTAAGATGGCGCTCTCGCTGCTCTCGGCGGGGCGCGCCACGACCTGCACCGGACGATCCGCGCCGCCCAGCTCTGCCCAGTTGCGCACCTGCCCGCGCAGCAGGGCGCGCGCCTGCGCGGCGGTCAGGTTGCTGAGCGTGTTGGTGGGATGCACGATCAGGGCGATGCCCAGCTGCGCCAACGGCGTCGCCCACAGTCCGCCGTCCTCCGCCACAAGGCGCGGATCGGGCAGGTAGCTCAGCACGGCGAAGGGACTCTCGCCACGCGCCAGCTCGACGAGGGCGCGGCGCGGCTCCAGCGGCACGATATCCCAGACCACGATGGCGTTGCCGACGGGGAAACTGCGGGCGAGATCGCGCAGCAGGGGCGCGCTAGCGCCATCGACCAGCAGGCGCAGCGAGACCACCTCCGGCGTTGGGCTGGCGGCGGGCAAAGTGGCGCGGCAACCTGCCAACGCCAGCGAGAGCGCCACCAGAGTCCGTCGGGCGGAGCGCCAAGAGACGGTCAGGAAGGCGCTCATGCTCTTCATCTGGCTGTGCGGCTGATCGAATGTCAAGTCAAGCCCCTCAATCCTCTCCGAGTAGGCACAGCGCTTTCAAGCTCGCCTCAAGCCGTCGGCTTGAGGCAGCCCTAGCGCAGGGCGGATCGCCCGATCCGCCTCAAGAGATGCGCGCGCCTCACAGACTCGGTGGCGCCGATGCCTCCTTATGGGTCGGACGGTACGCCGCTAAGAACTGCGTTGCATAGGCTTCAAACGTGCCTTCGAAGATAGCGGCACGCATCTCTCGCATCAGAGTGAGGAGCAAGTGGAGGTTGTGTAGGGTCAGCAAGTGGTGTCCGAGCAGCTCGTCGCTCTTGACCAAATGCCGTAGGTAGGCGCGTGAGAAGTGCGCGCAGGTGTAGCAGGCGCAGCCCGCCTCCAGCGGCGCGTCGTCCTCAGCGTGTTCGAGGTTGCGCAGGTTCAGCCGCCCGCGCCGAGTCAGCGCTGCGCCGTGCCGCGCCATGCGCGTCGGCAGCACGCAATCGAAGATGTCCACGCCGCGCGCCACCCCGTTGACGAGGTCTTCCGGGCTGCCCACGCCCATCAAGTAGCGCGGGCGGTCGGCGGGCAGCAGCGGGAGGGTGTAGTCGAGGGTCGCCAACATCTCGGCTTTGCTCTCGCCGACCGCCAAGCCGCCGACGGCGTAGCCGACGAAGCCCAGATCGGTCAGGAAGCGGACGGACTCGGCGCGTAGATCGGGGAAGATGCCGCCCTGCACGATGCCGAAGAGCGCCTGACGGTCGGGATCGCCGCTGCGGAGGTGCTCGGCGAGGCAGCGCCGCGCCCAAGCGTGCGTGCGATCGCAGGCGGCGCGCACCGCCTCCCGATTGTGCGGCTTAGGGCATTCATCGAAGCACATGATCACGTCGGCGCCGAGGTTGTGCTGTATCTGGATGGATTTCTCAGGCGTGAAGCGATGCAGCGAGCCATCCAGATGGCTGCGAAAGGTGACGCCCTCGTCATCGATGCGCCGCAGGGCATCCAGACTGAAGACTTGGAAGCCGCCGGAGTCGGTCAGGATCGGGCGCTGCCACGCCATGAAGCGATGCAAGCCGCCGCGGCGGGCGATCAGGGCATCGCCGGGGCGCAGGTACAGGTGATAGGTGTTGGCGAGGATCAAGCTCGCGCCCAGTTCTGCGAGGTCGCGCGGCGACATGGCTTTGACGGTCGCTTGGGTGCCGACGGGCGCGAATACAGGCGTCGGAATCGCGCCGTGCGGGGTGTGGAAGATGCCCGCCCGCGCTCGTCCGCTCTGTGCCTGTAGTTCGAACTTAAACATTCGCTTCTTTGGTTGTTCCGCGCACAAGCTCACATTATAGCAGCCTCGCGCCGTAAGGCGAATCAAACTTTTCTGCCCCGAAAGCTGATCGGCGCGCTTACCGCCCTGTGAGAGTCAACTCTAGGGCGTAGGCGCCTTGCGAGGTGCCTTGGGCGGCGCCGTAGCGCGTCACGACTAGCAAATAGGTTGCCGCTTCGGGTAAAACGATCTGAATTTGTGCGCTACGCGGCTGTGTCTCCTCCGCCACCGCGCTGCTGAGCAGACTCGGCTGCCCGTCCCGATAGACGTATAGATACAGGAGCGGCTCCAGCGTCCCGCCCTCGACGATCAGCCTGATCTGGGCGGAGTCGCCGCCCTTGCCCGCGAAGGTGTAGTAGGCGATGTAGCGCTGATCGTCTAGGCTGCCGCGCCGCGCCTCGCCCGAGCGAATCGGCAAGACCGTCGGCGGCGCGGGCGTCGGCGTGGGGGGCGGAGTCAGCGCGCCGCTGAGGGTGAGCGTGTATTCGCCGCCGACGGGATCGTTCACGCCGCCGCTGCGCACCACGACCGCGTAATATCTGCCCGTGCGCGCCAGCGCGACGTTGCGCAGCGCCCCCGCGCCGAGCGCCACCTGCTCAAACTGCTCGTCGCCCAGCAGGATCAGGGCGGGCAGAGCCTCCTGAGATTGCAAGAGCAGATCGATGCGGCTGCCGCTCTGCGCCTCGAAGTGGTAGAGCGTGGCGAAGCGCGGGCTGAGCGCGCCCGCTTGCGCCGTGCCCGCCACCAAGCGGATTCCCTCTGCGGCGGCGGGGCGGCTGAGCGGCTCAGGCGCCCGCGTGAGCGTGTAGGCGGCGCCGCCCGTCGGGGCGAGGCGCGAGAGGATCAGCCAGTGCCAGCCCTCGGCGCGCGGCGTGAAAGTCAGCTGATCGGTCAGCTCCGCCGTAGCCAGCCGCCGCTCGAAGTCGTGGCTGTACAGGTACATGCCGACGGGCAAGGCGCCCTCTAGGCGCAAGCTCAGGCTGAGCGGCTGCGCGGCGAGCGCGTACAGCGCGTACAGGCGGAAGGGCGCGCCATCGCTCAATTCGGCGCGCACCGACTCGCCGGGCGTGAGCGCGGCAAGGCGCGGCGCCTCGCTGAGCGGCGAGGGCGTCGGAGTTGGGTTGAGCAGGCTCAGCGCCAGCCGAAAAGTCCCGTTGCCGCGCTGCGCCCGCGGCGAGGCGATCACCTTGATCAGATAGCCGCCATCGCGCGGCAGGACGTGCCGCAAGCGCGCGTTGACGCCGCCGCCGCTGTTATCGTCCAGCGCAAGGACTTGCCGCTGCTCGCCATCCAGCAGCATGACGAGCGGATCGAGCGCCTCAGAGTCGGCTGAGTCGACCGCGATCAGCACGGCATCGCCCGCCCGCCCGCCGAAGCGATAGCGCGCCTCAGGCTGCGCCGCGCTCAGCGCGCCCTGCACCGCCTCGCCATAGCGCAAAGTCATCTGGGCGCGCCCCGCCGCGCTGGGCAAGAGCGCACAAGCGACCAGCACCGCCGCAATCAGTCCGCGCCGCATCAAAACGCCTCACGCATCCGACTTTCAGCCGAAAAATCTACTCAATTCCGCCGAGCTGTGCCACAATTCAACTGTATCTCTTGCTTTAAGGAGCGAAAAATGTTTGACGATCTGCCCCGCAGTGCGCTAGAGGCGATGGACTGGCGCATGGAACACTATCAGCCCTACTTTCAAGCCCTCTACCAGACCGAACTGAGCGCCGAGAACGTCCAGAGCTGGCTGACGGGCTGGACTCAGCTGGGCGAGCTGATCATGGAGGTCTTCGCGCGCCTCGCTGTGGCGAACTCGCAAAATACCGCCGACGCCGAAGCCGAGCGGCGCTACCTGAGCTACGTCGAGAGCATGTTGCCGCCCCTGCAGATGGCGAACAACCTGCTGCAGCGCAAACTGGTGGAGAGCGGCTTGCAGCCCGAAGGCTTCGAGATACCGCTGCGCAACATGCGCGTGGATTTGGAGATTTTCCGCGAGGCGAACTTGCCGCTCTTCGTGGAGGAGCAGAAGCTCGGCACCGAATACGATAAGATCATCGGCGCGCAAACAGTCACGTGGGAAGGCGAGGAAGTCCCTGTGGCGCGCCTGCAAGTCGCCGCCCAAACTCCCGACCGCGCTGTCCGCGAACGGGCGTGGCGGCTCGCCCATGAGCGCTACTTGGCGGATCGGGAGGCGCTCAACGCGCTGTGGGTCAAATTCCTGAACGTGCGCCAGCAGATCGCCGCCAACGTCGGCTTCAGCACCTACCTTGAGTACCGCTGGAAAGCCGCCGGGCGCTTCGATTACACGCCTCAGGACTGCTTGAACTTCCACGCCGCCATCGAGGAGGTGGTCGTGCCGACGATGGTGCGCCTTCTAGAGCGGCAACGCCGCGCGCTGGGCGTCGAGACGCTGCGCCCGTGGGATATGAGCATCGATCCGACCCATCCGATGCAACTGAGCGTCGATGCGCATCCGCGCCCCGCCCTGAAGCCCTATCAATCCATCGATGAGCTGGAGGCGCGCGCCGAGTCGATCTTCCACCACGTCGATCCAACGCTGGGCGAGTACTTCGCCACCATGCGCCGCGAAGGCTTGCTCGACTTGGCGAATCGCCCCAACAAGGCGCCCGGCGGCTACTGCACGGCTTTCCCCGTCGCCAAGCGCCCCTTCATCTTCATGAACGCGGTCGGCTTGCACGATGACGTGCAGACCCTGCTGCACGAAGCCGGTCACGCCTTCCACGTCTTCGAGAGCGCCCCGCTGCCCTACCTGCAACAGCGCGAGACGCCCATCGAGTTCGCCGAAGTCGCCTCGATGGGCATGGAGCTGCTCGCCGCGCCCTACCTGAGCGCCGATCAGGGCGGCTTCTACAGCCCCGCCGACGCCGCCCGCGCCCGCCTTGAGCATCTGCAGAACATGATCACCTTCTGGGCGTACATGGCGGTCGTGGATGCCTTCCAGCATTGGGTCTACACCAACCTCGAAGCCGCCAAAGACCCCGCCGCCTGCGACGCGCAGTGGTCGGCGCTGTGGGATCGCTTCATTCAAGGCGTGGATTGGTCGGGCTTGGAGGCTTTCAAAGCGACCGGCTGGCATCGCAAGCTGCACATCTTCCGCATCCCGTTCTACTACGTGGAGTACGGCTTGGCGCAGCTGGGCGCGGCGCAAGTCTGGCGGGGCGCCCTCAGCGATCAGCGGGCGGCGGTGACGCGCTACCGCCAAGCTTTGGCGCTGGGCGGCTCGGCGGCGTTGCCGCAACTCTACCAAAAGGCGGGCGCGCGCTTCGCCTTCGACGCCGCCACCCTGCGCGAGGCGGTCAGCCTGATCGAAGAGACCATCGAGCAGCTCAACGCGCAGCTGAGCAACTGAACTGCGCCGACGCTTGGCGCAGCCGCCGAGCTGTGCGATCATCTTTCCAAAAACTGTGCAATAATGACAGCTGAGGGCATTGGACGTTTCAACGGGGCAAACGTCCAATGTTCCCCAGACTGAGAGCAGCACAGTGATAGACTCTAGGTTCAGCGAACAGGTGTTAGCACAGGCAATTCTGGATGCGCTGCCCGATCACGCCGCCATCCTCGATGCGCAAGGCACAATCTTGGCGGTCAACGCTGCGTGGCGGGATTTCGCCCGTCAAAACGGCGATCCGAACACCGCGCACACCGACGTCGGCACGAATTATTTCGAGGTCTGCCGACGGGCAAGCGCGCCTGAGAGCGTCGAGGCGATCAGCACGCTGGAGGGGATGCGCGCCGTGCTAGAGGGCGCGCTCCCTAGTTTTCAGCTGGAGTATCCCTGCCACGCGCCCGATCAAGAGCGCTGGTTCTTGCTGCACGTCACGCCGATCCGCACGGCGGCTGAGAGCGCGCCCGCGGGCTTGTTGGTGCGCCATATCGATATCACCGAGCGCGTGCTGAACGCCCGCCAAGAACTGCAAGCGCGCGCGCAGCACGAGATCGAGACGGTGGCGCGCCTGAACGCCCCCGCGACGCCCATCACCGAGCAGCTCTTCGGCGCCCGCCCGCTCAGCCAGAGCCAGCCGCACCTCTTCGAGCGCTTCGCCGATCAGTACCGCGCCGTGCTTGAGCGCGCCGTTGAGCAGCGCCTCTTCGGCGAGACGCGCGAGCGCTCGGAGGCGTTGCGCCAGTTGGCGGCTCAGCTGGGCGTCTTGCGGGTCTTGCCGCGCGATGTGATCGAGCTGCACGTGCGCGCCATGCGCGCTTTGATGAGCGACCAAACCGCGCCCAAAGCCGAACTCTACGCCGAAGAGGGGCGTTTGGCAGCGCTGGAGCTGATGGGCTACCTCGTCTCGTTCTATCGCACCTATGCGCTCGGCATTCTACGCACTACGCCGCCCACGCCCGCTAGAGAAGATTAGCCATGTACATACTTAAACTCTATGTTACAGGGAAAACGGTACGCACAGAGCGCGCCATTTACAAT
The DNA here is from genome assembly GCA_938005675.1 of uncultured Anaerolineae bacterium. Lineage (GTDB taxonomy): Bacteria > Chloroflexota > Anaerolineae > Aggregatilineales > UBA2796 > CP2-2F. The sequence continues at coordinate 18,785 of CALKXH010000037.1, read as the reverse complement.
TTATACGACCTCTGCGATAAATATTTAGCGGGCAACTACCAAATCACCATCGTGGACGTTCTGGAGAATCCTGAATTGGCGGAGGAAGAGAAAATCCTCGCCACGCCGACGGTCATCCGCGAGCTGCCCTTGCCGCGCCGCCGCTTGGTGGGCGACCTCTCGGATGTGCGAGGCGTCTTGAAGGCGCTCGATATCCCCTTTCCGTCTGAGGGCATTGAAGACGAGAGCTTGGAGCAAAAATAATGTTGGAGAAACTGCCGACTTACATCGAAGGCTTCGATCACATCGCCAACGGCGGCTTGCCTAAGGGGCGCGTCACGCTGCTGAGCGGCAGCGCTGGCAGCGCCAAGACGGTCTTCGCCTGTAACTTCCTCGCGCAAGGCGTTCAGCACGGCGAGGCGGGCATCTTCGTCACCTTTGAAGAGCTGCCTGAAGACATTCGGCGTAACATGCGCGGCTTCGGCTGGGATATCGCCCAGTGGGAAGCCGAGAACAAATGGGCGTTCGTGGATGCCTCCTACGTGCCTGACAGTCAGGTGGTGGTCGGCAGCTACGATTTCGGCGGGCTGCTGGCGCGCATCGAGCACGCCGTCCGCCGCCTGAACGCCCGTCGCTTGGTGATCGACTCGCTCAGCGCCGTCTTCAGCCAGTTCGCCGACCACGGCACGGTGCGCGCCGAGCTCCTCCGCCTGACCAGCGCCCTGAAGGCGCTGGGCGTCACGGCGCTGGTGACCAGCGAGCGCGATAGCGAGTACGGCGCCGTGGCGCGCCACAGCGTGGAGGAATTCGTCGCCGATAACGTGATCATCCTGCGCAACGTGCTGGAGGACGAGAAACGCCGCCGCACCATCGAGGTGCTCAAGTTCCGCGGCACCTCGCATCGCAAGGGCGAGTTCCCCTTCACCGTGACGCCCGATCAGGGCGTGGTGGTCATGCCGCTCTCCGCCATCGAGCTGAAGCAGAAATCCTCCGACTTGCGCATCAGCTCCGGCAGCGCCCAACTCGATCAGATGTGCGGCGGCGGCTTCTTCCGCGACTCGATCATCCTCGTCTCCGGCGCGACTGGCACCGGCAAGACGCTCGTCGCCACCACTTTCTTGGCGGGCGGCGTGGCGCAAGGCGAGCGCTGCTTGCTGTTCGCCTTTGAGGAGAGCCGCGAGCAGCTCTTCCGCAACGCCATCGGCTGGAACGTGGACTTCCCGCGCATGGAAGCCGACGGACTCCTGCGCGTGGTCGCTGAGTACCCTGAGATCAGCGGGCTGGAGGATCACCTCCTGCGCATCAAGTCGGAGATCAGCGCTTACCGTCCCACTCGCGTGGCAATTGATAGCCTCTCCGCCTTGGAGCGCGTCGGCACGCGGCGCGGCTTCCGCGAGTTCGTCATCGACCTGACCTCGTTCATCAAACACGAAGAGATCGCCGGCTTGTTCACCGCCACCACGCCCAATCTGCTGGGCGGCACCTCGATCACCGAGGCGCACATCAGCACCATCACCGATTCGATCATCCTGCTGCGCTACGTGGAGTACTACGGCGAGATGCGGCGCGGGCTGACCATCTTGAAGATGCGCGGCTCGCTCCACGATAAGGATATCCGCGAGTTCACTATCGACGGCACGGGGATGCACATCGGCAAGCCTTTCCGCAACGTATCGGGCATCCTGTCGGGGCAGTTCAGCTACCTCAATAAGGATGAGCTGGATCGTCTAACAAACTTATTCCAAGATGACGCCCCCGATCTTGCCGATAGGTGAGCAGCGTATTAAACTCGTAATAATTTACGCGATCGCAAGGCGCTCCAACGCTCGGTCGTCAATGGAGTATATAGCCTTATGGACGCTTATCGCTTAATTCTCCTAGCTGCCCCTGACGCTGATCTGACTGAGATGCGCCGAATCGCGCAGGATGCAGCCCTGCCTGAGCCGCTGATCTATTTCCTGAACAGCGCCTCGCCCGCCACCCTCCACGCCCTAGCGCCCGACCTCGTCTTGGTGAGATACGACGAGCTGAGGCGCTGCTGCGCGGACTGGCTCAGCTACTTGGCGCAATCGCCCGAAGTGCCGATCATCCTCTTGGTGCGCCCCGAAGAGCGCGCCGCCGCTCAGCCCCTCGCCGAGTTGCCCCACATCCTGCCCTTCGATTACGTCCAGAGCGAGCCCTACATGCTGCGCCAAATTGTGGACTTCGCCGTGCAGCAGCGGCGCACCCAGCGCCTTCTGGAGCAGAACCTGCAAGCCTTCTCCGATAGCAGCCGCCTGCTCCATAACTTGATCAACCACAACGCCGACGGCATGTTGGTGATCGACCAAGAGGGGATCATCCGCTTCGCCAATCAGTCGGCGGGAGCGCTCTTCGGGCGCTCGGTCGAGGCGCTGATCGGGCTGCCCTTCGGCTTTCCGCTGGTGCTGGGGCGCACGACCGAACTCGACCTGCGCACAGCCGACGGGCGCGAATGCGTCGTCGAGATGCAGCTCGTCACAACTGAGTGGCAGGGGCAGACGGCTTACCTCGCCGCCCTGCGCGACGCCACTGAGCGCGTCTTAGCCCAACGGCGCTTGCAGCAGCGCCTCGCCCTAGAGCGGCTGCTCGCCACCATCTCGGCGCAGTTGGTCAGCCTGCCCATCGGCGAGGTCGACGAGCGGATCATGAGCGCTCTGCAGCGCCTGGCGGAGTTCATCGGCGCCGAGCGCGCCGCCCTAGTCGATCTGTGCGGAGCGCCGACCTGGCTCGCCATCACGCACCTGTGGGAAGCTCCTCACATAGCGGGCTACCACCCCGATGTGGACGCTGAGGCGATCTATCGCGCCGCCGTGGAGACCTTCACACAGCAGGACTGGATGCTCGTCCCCGACATCCAAGCCTTGCCGCCCGACGATCCTGTGGGCCGCGTGCTCAGGGGGCGCGGCGTGCGCACGCTGATGGGCATCGCCATGCGCAATAACGGCGTCCTGCGCGGCTGCTTGGTCTTCTCATCGGTCAGCGAGACGCGCCCCTGGCAGCCCGAAGATGCCGCCTTGCTCTCTATCGCCGCCGACGTCTTCGCCAGCACGCTGCGCCGTGCCGCCATCAACCGCGCCCTGCGCGAGAGCGAGGCGCGCCTGCGCTTCGTGATGAACAACGCGCCGCTGATCCTCTTCACCTTCAACCGCGAGGGCGTGATCGACTTCCTCGAGGGCGCGCTGGTCAATCAGCGCTATCCGCATCTGCGCCCGAAAGTTGGGCAAAGCGCGCTGGAAGATCGTTTCATCGGCGCCTACTTGCGCAAGGCGCTGCAAGGCGAGTCTCAGCGCCTGACTTTTGAGCTGCAAGATACCAGCGCCATAGAGCTCTATTTGACGCCTCTGCGGGACGACGCGGGCGCGATCATCGGCGGCATTGCCGTCGCCTTCGACGTGACCGAGCGCGAACGCGCTCAACAAGCCGAGCGCCGCCACGCCGCCTTCCTCAAGACGCTCGCCGACGCCTCCATCGCCCTGACTCGCTCGCTGCAGGTGCAGAGCGTGCTGGAGACGATCCTCGAATACGCCGAGCGCCTCGTGCCGTGCGAGGGCAGCTGGATCGTGCTGCTGAAAGGGGAGGCGGGCGAGGTGCGGGCAGCGCGCGGGCGCTCGGCTGAGTCGATCCATAGGCGCTGGGAGGCTATCACATCCCATTTGGATGCACGCTCGCGTCTAGAGCGCTCACAGTGCGCGGATGGCATCGAGCTGATCCCCGACACCGCCGCCGATCCCGACTGGCTGCCCATCGAAGGCACTGAGTGGATTCGATCCTATCTGAGCTTGCTGATCGAGCTGGAGGGGCGCACCATCGGCGTGATCAGCTTCGATAGCGCAACGCCCAACTACTTCACGCGCGAACACGCCGAGCGCCTCAAGGCGCTGATCGGCTACGCCGCCATCGCCATCCAGAACGCCGACCTGTACCAGACCATCGAGCGCAACGCCAAAGAGCTGGAGCGCCATGTGCGTCTGCGCACCGCCGAGCTGGAGATCGAGCGCGCGCGCTTGCGCGCCATCCTCGATGCGATGGAAGAGGGCGTCATCTTCTTCGAGTTTCAAGAAGATGCATGGCGCGCCACCTACGCCAACCCCGCCTTTCATCGGCTCTTCGGCACGCAGGAGAGCCAGATCGTCGGGCAGACCTTCCTCAGCCTCGCCGAGATGATCCCCGTCTCCGAGGCGTCCCCCTCACAGCGAGAGATTCTGAGAGCCCTTGAGCGCGACGGCGCTTGGCAGGGAGTGATCGAATACCCCCGCAAAGATGGCAGCGCCTTCGCGGCGCACGTCTCAGTCACTAAGGTGACGAACCTGCGCAGCAAGCACATCGGGACGGTCGCCTTGATCCGCGATATCAGCAAGGAGAAGGCGCTGCAGGAGCAGAAAGATCGCTTCATCGCCAACGCCGCCCACGAGCTGCGCACGCCGCTGACCAACCTCAAAATGCGCTTGTACCTCCTGCGCCGCCAGCCCGAAGCCGCCCAGACTCACCTCGCCGTGATCGAGCAGGTCACGCGCCGCATCCAGCTGCTGGTGGAGGACTTGCTCGATGTGACGCGCTTCGAGCGCGGCATGATCGCCCTCAAGCGCGAGCCGTTGCGCCTCGATGAGCTCTTGGCGAGCATCTTGGAGGTGCAGCGCCCGCACTTCGAGGAGAAAGGCGTTCGGCTGCTGAGCGATCTGCTCGCCATAGCGGTGCCTGCCTTAGCCGACCCTGAGCGTTTGACCCAAGTTTTCACCAATTTGCTGGTCAATGCGCTAAACTATACAGAGACGGGCGGCACGGTCTGCCTGAGCCTGCGGTGCGAGGGCGCCGAGGCAGTCGCGGAGGTGCAGGATAGCGGCGTCGGCATCGATGCTAAGTCGCTCAAGCACATCTTCGAGCCGTTTTTCCGCGCCAACTTAGGGACTCAGCGCGGCACCGGGCTTGGGCTGACCATCGCTCGCGAGATCGTCGAGGCGCACGGCGGCAGCATCGCGGCGCAGAGCGAAGTTGGCGTCGGCACGCGCATGATCGTCCGTCTGCCGCTCGCTCAGTGAGAAGGCAGCCCGCAGTCAGAGAGGAGAGGTCACAAGCATGTCTGAAGCGCCGCGCGCTTTCGAGATCAGCACGCCCATCACGATCCGCACCTACGACGTAGACTTCGCCGGCATCGTCAGCAACATCGTCTACGTGCGCTGGCTGGAGGATATGCGCCTGATGTGGCTGGAGCGCTTCCTGCCCCTGCAGCCGATGGTGGCGCGCAACCACGGACCGGTCTTGGTCGCCACGCACATTGAGTACAAGCGCCCGCTGCGCATGTTCGATCCCGTGATCGGGCATCTGTGGCTGGCAGAGCTGGGTCGGGCGCGCTTCACGGTCGGCGCTGAGTTCAGGCGCGAGGGCGAAGTGACCACCAGCGCTACCCAGCACGGCGTCTTCGTGGATTTCACCACCATGCGCCCCTTGCCCGTGCCGGAGGCGATGCGCCGCGAGTTCGAGGCGCTGCATGGGCGCTCAGCCAGCCAGTGAGCGTTTGCCGCCCCGCACAAGGCATGTTACAACCATCTTCACGTCCACGTTCTGCGCTCAGGCAGCAGAGTCTAGTTGCAATGGTGAGCATATATGGCGTTACCTGAATTGATGGGCGAAGTAGACCCCTTCGCGGCGCGCCCGACGATTTCCGCTGTGCAGTCGGCTGAAGATACCCTGCAGCGTTTGGCGGCAGCCCTTGAGGACGTCTTCCTGATCTACAACGTCGACTACCAAGAGCATCCCACGCGCGAGGGCAACGCGGCGCACGCGATTGTCTTTCAGGGCAAGCTGCTGGCTGATTCCGAGCCGACCTATCCGATCCTGCTCAAGCGCTACAAGGCGTTGGGCTACACGCCCTTGCTGCGGCGCAAGGGCAACCTCGATCTGGTCATCCTGATCGAAGGGACGGTGCAGCCGCGCCAGATCAACTCGCCCGTCTGGCTGCACGTGGCGCTGCTGCTGCTCACCATCATCACGGCGACGCTCAGCGGCGCGCAGTTTCAAGGCGTCGGGCTGAATATGCGCGCCCTGCAACGCGGCGACCTGAGCAGTCTCGGCGCGGTCGCTCAGGCGGGCGCGCCCTTCGCCCTGACGCTGCTGCTGATCCTCGGCGTGCACGAGATGGGGCATTATTTCGCGGCGCGCCGCCACAAAGTCGAGGTGACGCTGCCCTACTTCATCCCCTTCCCGTTCTTCTTGCTCGGCACGCTGGGCGCCGTGATCTTCATCAAGAGTCCGCTCAACAATCGCAAGGCGCTCTTCGATGTGGGCATCAGCGGACCTTTGGCGGGCTTCGTGGTGGCGCTGATCGCCTACATCATCGGCTTATTCTTGCCGCCCAGCGGCGTGAACAGCTTGCTGCTGCAAGGCGTGGGCAACGAGCGCATCGGGATGCCGATCCTGCTGCAGGGCTTGGGCGATGTGCTGCGCCCCGATCTGCTCCAAACCTATGGCGGGCGCAACATCTCCTCGCTCTCGGTCTTCGTGGCGCGCCAACCGATTGCCTTCGCCGCGTGGTTCGGCATGTTGCTGACCGTCCTGAACCTGCTGCCCATCGGTCAGCTGGATGGCGGGCACGTCATGTACACGCTCTTCGGCGAGGCGGCTTGGACTATCGCCCTGATCACCTTCGCCGCCATGATCTTCCTAGGGCTGACCATCTTTCCGAGCTTGCTGTTCTTCGCGCTGCTGGCTTTCCTGACGGGATTGCGCCATCCGCCGCCCGGCGATGACGTCACGCCGCTGGATGCGAGGCGCAAGCTGATCGGCTACGCCACCATCGTCCTGTTCTTCCTGATCGGCACGGCGACGCCCTTCACCTTCGGGCGCTGAGCATGAAAATCGCCCAGCAATGCGCTGGGCGATCCACTTCAGGAATTTCCTCCTTAAGCGCCGCGCGGCTGCGCCTGTTTATCGGCGTTGATCAGCCACTCCATCGCCTTATCGGGGTCGGTGAAGACGCGCACCATCACGCCGCGATTAGCGAACGACTCGACGAACTGAATCATGTTCATGCGCCCCATGACCGACTCCGGCACCACCAGCGCCCAATACTTCCAGCCCGCCTCGATGGTGCGCGGCAGCCAGACCGTGTCGATCCATTGCGATTCCTCGTCGGTCACGCCCTCGATGGCGCGGTTATCCGAGAGCCACTTGAAGGCTTTGCGCTCGATCAGGTAATCCGTGCCGCGCATGAGCGCCTCTTTGAGATAATCCCCGCCGATGCCGAGCCGATAAACGTGATGGACGATGCCCGTATCCTCGTGAAACCAGAGCGTGACGTACTGATTATCGATCAGCGTGATGGTGGACATGGTTGCTTTTCCTCAAGCCTGAATGAAACGAACGCCGTGAAGAAAATAATAGACGAGCGACGCTTTAACAAGCGCTTACTATAACAATTGTCTCGCAACTTGGCGGCGGGCGCGCTCGCCGACCCCGCTTGCCGAATTGGGCGCGCTGCGGCACAATAGCGCCAACTTATCAGGAGGGGAATGTCATGCGCTCGCCCGTCTATCCGGACGTTGAGATGGTCAGCATCATGATCGAAGGCGTGCCGATCGATCACTGCCCGCGCAGCGGCGGTCACTGGCTGGATGGCGGCGAGTTGGCGCTGCTCGCCAAGCGCCCCGCCGAAGAAGTCGACGCGATCCTGCGCGAGGGGACGCCCGTCGAGCGCCTGATTCACGAGAGCAGCCGCCTCTGCCCGCGCGATCACACGCCCCTGCAGCAGATCGAGTTCCCCAACTACGCCCACCTCAAAATTGACTACTGCCCGACCTGCGGCGGAGTCTGGCTGGATGCCCGCGAGCTGAGCCAAGCGCTCACCTTGCTGGGCAGACCCGCCCACAGCCCTGAGCTGCCCGCGCTCAACGGCGGCGTGCTGCGTTTGATTCAGCGGTTGCTCGGTCGCGGCTGAGGGCGGGCGAAGCGCTCGAGGACGCGCGCAGCGGGCTTAGGCGCGTAGTCAGCCGTCCAGATGCCGAAGTGATGCTCAGCGTTATCGGCGCTGGGACAGGCGGGCGGCACGCAAGTGGCGTCGGTCGGGAAATCGAAAGCCGTCCAGAGCAGCCAGCCGAGCAGATCGGCGGCTTCAGCCGTCTGCAGGGCGGCTTCGAGCTTGCGGGCTTGCTCTGTGAGGGCGGCGGGATTGCCCGCGCGGGCGGGATAGCCCAGCTCTTGGAGCAGGATCGGCTTGCGGCTGCCCGCGCGCAGGGCGCTGATGCGCGCGCGCAAATTCTCAGCCGAGCGCCAATGGTGAAAGCTGAGGAAGTCCACGACCGACTCGGCGGCGAGGCTGTTCTCGTTCCAGCCGATGGTGAGCAGATGATTGGGCGCGGCGGCGCGCAAACGCGGCGCCAATTGGTTCAGCCACGCGATCACGTCGGCGGAGCGGGCGTAGCCGCGCAAATAGTCGATATCGGGCTCGTTGCGCAGGTCGAAGGCGAGGATGGCGGGCTCGGCGCGGTAGCGCGCGGCGATGAACAGGCTCTGGGCGTCGGCGAGGGCGGAGTCGGTGTAGAGCGGGCGGGCGATCAGGTCGGGCAGGTCGTTGAGGGTCAGCAAGATGCGCATCCCGCGCTGGGCGGCGAGGCGGATCGTCCCATCGAGGCGGGCGAAGCCCTCCGCGCGCGGCACGACGCCGCTGCCGGGGCATTGGAAGAGCGCCGCGTGCCAGGCGAAGAGGCGGATCGTGTTCACGCCCGCGGCAGCCAGCAGGTCTAGCTCGCGGGCGACGGTGGCGAGGTCGGCTTCGGTCAGGAAGCGCCGCCACGGGGCGCGGGCGGGATAGTAGTTCACGCCGCGCGCGACGAAGGGCGCGCCATCGGCGACGAAACGCCCGTTTTCAAGGCGCACAAAGCCGCCCGCGCCTTGCGGCGTGTAATCGGGCAGTTGGGCGGCGGCAATCTGCGCCTCAGAGCAGGTCTCAAGGGGCGGCGGGACGAGCGCGCCGTGTTTGCGCAGCGCCTGAGCTGCCTCAGCGCCTTGCGGGCGCACGGCGAGGGCGCGCCGATACGCCTCCAAGGCGGCGGGCAGCTCGCCGCGCCGCTCAAGGGCGACTCCGTAGTTGTAGTAGGCGGGGTAGAGCAGCAACTGGGGCGACTCGGTAGCCTCGCAGCGCGCCGCCTGATCGACCAGCAGGGTCAGCGCGCCAATGACGCGCTGCCAGTCCCGATCCCACGCGGCGTGCAGCTGAGCGCACAGCTCGGCGGGCGGCAGCAGGCGCAGGTCGTTCGGCACGGCGAAGGCGGCGGCTACCGCCGAGCCGCCGTCGCGGAAGGCGCCCGCGTCGTAGGTCGGGAGCGGCGCGCTATGCGGGACGGGGCGCGTTGCGCCCTCGCTGAAGGCGAGCAGCGCGACCGCGCCGATCAGCGCCGCGCCGTAGAGCGCGAAGCGCAGGGCGCGCGCCATCAGCCGAGCGCCCTGCATCGATGAGTCCGTGTCACTTTGACGTCCCTCCGCAAGCCACTGCGCCTATGATAGCACATCGCTCGGCTTTGGGGCGCACGCGGCGGCTGAGCGCCTAGCTCTCCGCCGTCAGACGAACGGTCTTGAGCTGACCGCGATGGTAGGCGCGCAAGGTCACGCTCCGCCAATGGGCGGGCAACTTGGGCTTGATCTGCAGCTCGCCGCGCTCATCGAGGCTCATGCCCACGAACCCGAAAGCGACCGCCTGCCAGACTCCGCCGCAGGCGGCGGCATGGATGCCATCGCGGACGTTGCCTTTCAAGTCGTCCAGATCGATGTGCGAGGCGTACAGGAACAGGTCGTACGCCTCCTCCAGCAAGCCCAGCCGCGCCGCCACCCAAGCGTGCGTCGAGGGGCTGAGCGACGAGCCATGATCGACCAGCGGATAGTAGAAGTCCCAGTTCGCCTGCTGCAGCTCAAGCGCGCCGAACTGATCGCCCAAGAGCGCCATCAGCATCACGACATCCGCCTGCTTGATGACCATCGTGCGCTGCGCCCGCTCGTGACCGAGAATCCAATCGAGGTTGACGGTGCGCGGCTGCCAATGAGTCAGATCGAAGCGCTCCAGCCCGAAGAAGCCATCGAACTGCTCCAAGACGCCCGTCTCAGCGTCGCGCGGGATGTACATTTTGGCGGCGATGTCCGCCCATTTGGCGCAGCGCGCCTCCGTGATGTTCAAGCGCGCTAGAAGCGCCTCGCCCGCCTCGCGGTGGTGAGTCAGCAGCCAGTCGCGGGCGGCGAGGGCTTGCTGCAAGTGCCAGCGCACCATGCTGTTGGTGAAGGCGCTGTTGTTGACGTTCTCGTGGTACTCGTCGGGCCCGATTTGCATAGAGAGCTCGTAGCGATCCTGCGCGGCGTTGTACTCGGCGCGGCAGCCCCAGAAGACGGCGGTATCCAGCACGATCTCAGCGCCGTACTTGACGAAGAACTCATCGTCGCCCGTCCAGCGCCAGTACTGCAGCACGGCGTAGGCGATATCCGAGCTGATGTGTTGCTCGTGATCGCCCGTCCAGATGCGGATGCGCGTCCCGTCGGGCTGTGGGTGCGACCATTGCGGGGTGGTCTCCTCGCCGGTGTCGGCGCTCTCCCAAGGGAACATGGCGCCTTCGTAGCCGTAGGCGCGCGCCTTGTTGCGAGCGCCCTCGAGGTTGTGATAGCGGTACAGCAGCAGGTTGCGCGCCAGCTTGGGCTGAGTCACGATCAGCAGGGGCAGCATGAACAGCTCGGTATCCCAGAAGACGTGACCCTTGTAGCCCAGCCCGGAGAGGGTCTTGGCGCCGATGCTGACTCGCTCGTCATGGCGGGGCGCGGCGATCAAGACGTGGTAGGTGCTGAAGCGGATGGCGCGCTGCGCTAACTCATCGCCCTCGATCTGCACGTCAGAGGTGTGCCAGTACTGCTCCCAGGCGGCGCAATGGGCGGCGAAGAGCGCCTCGTAGCCCTTCGTCAGGGCGGCGCGCGCGGCTTTTTGCGCCAGCTCGGCGGGCTGAGCGCCTTGACGGGTCGTGTAGATGGCGCTGATCTTGGTCAGGCTGACCTCGTTCTCGTGCGGCAGGTTGAAGGTGTAGCGCAGGCTCTCGCCGTCGGCTTCGAGGCTCGACTCAGCGCTCAGGCTGTGGGCGGCGCAGATGGCAATGCCGTAATTGCTGTGCGTCGTGCGCGCCGTGACCAGAATTTCGGCGGCATCGACCTGCCTGTGAACATCGGCGAGGTGCTGGACGCCCAGATTGGTCACTTGGGCGTCAACAGAGGAGCGGATTTCGATTCGGGGCGAGCCGAGCAGCGCCCGCACGCGCACGCGCTGCAACAGGAGGTGCTGGTCGGTCAGGCTGGCGAAGCGCTCGAAGGTCAGCTTGACCACAACGCCCTGCGAAGTGCGCCACAGCACTTCGCGGGTCAGGGCGGCGCGCTTGAGATCGAGCGTCCGCCGAAAGCCCAGCACTTTGCCCGTCGTCATATGGAACGCCTCGCCATCCACCCGCACTTGCACGGGCAGCGGATTGGGCAAGTTGACGATATCCGGCACGAGGTCGCCCTCGGCGTGGTTGAAGATGCCGTGGACGAGCGTGGTGGGCATATCGCCGCTGTAGCCTTCCTCAAACGTGCCCCGCACGCCCATGAAGCCGTTGCCGACGGTGAAGATCGTCTCGGTATGGTGGAGCTTGAAGGGATTGAAAGGCGCTTCGCTGACAAGCCATGTGCGCCGATCAACGGGAGAGATCATAGAGCAAGCCTCTTTTGCTTTCGGAAAGAAACCTCAAGGAAACTGACGTTGGGGCGCTGTGCTGGCGCGGACGATCAGCTGCGGCGCCACCAGAATCTGGCGCTGGGGGGCAGGGATGCGCTCCAGCTCCGCCATGAGCAGCGCCACGACCTGCGCAGCCAGATCGTCGACCGGTTGGCGCAGCGTGGTGAGCGACGGCTGAATCAGTTCGGCGATGGGATCGTCGTCGAAGCCGCTGACGGCGATATCGTAGCCGACTTGCACGCCACAACGGTTGAGATGGTTGATCACGCCGACTGCCATCAGATCGCTGACGCAGAGGATGGCGGTCGGGCGCGTGGCGAGGGGCATTTCGAGCAGATCAGCTGCGGCGGCAGCGGCAGCGGCGGCGCTGTTCTCAGCGCGCTTGATCCAGCCCGTCTGCGGCGAGATGGCGGCGGCATCGAGCGCATCGAAATAGCCTTGCACGCGCGCGTCGCCGCTCAGCGAGCCTTCGGGCCAGCCGATCAGGGCGAGGCGCGTGTGTCCCAAACCGATCAGATGCTCCGCGACCAGCCGCACGCCCTCGCGCCCGTCCACGTCCACGTAGGGGAAGTCCCAGCGGTCGTTGGCGCGCCCGAAAGCGACGAACGGCACGCGCGCCTCCAGCAGGTAGCGGATGCGCGGGTCGTTGCGGTTGGTGTGAGAGAGGATGAAGCCATCGACGCGATTGGTCTGGATCAGCTCGCGGTAGGCGTCGGTGGGCGAGTCGGCGCTGTGGGCGAAGGTCAGGACGTGATAGCCGTAGGACTCGACCGCTTGCGCCATCCAATAGGCGAAGCGCTCCAAGAACGGGGCGCTGTGTCCGCGTTTGAGGTTGTGCCAGCCGTAGCCGATCAGCCGCGTTTTGTTGGCTTGCAGGATGCGTCCGTTGACGTTAGGGCGGTAGTTGAGGGCGGCAGCCGCCTCCAGCACGCGGTGGCGCGTCGCCGCGCTGACGGGCGCGCTATCGTTCAGCACGTAAGAGACGGTTGCAATGGAGACTTCGGCGAGCGCTGCCACGTCTTTGATGGTGACGTTGAGGCTGTAGCCGAGCTGCTCCGCCGCCGCGCGGACGCTCTCGCGTTGGGCGGGCGGGACGTCCGCTGCGCCGCTGAGGGCGTGATAGGCGGTCAGCAATGGCACTTTGGCAAGCGCCGCGACTTGTTTCAGCGTCGCCATCTTCTCACTCGTTGAAACGTTTCATTTGCTTTGATGATAGCCCGACTGCCTCAGCCTGTCAATGCGTTCGGAGGGCAAGACGGCTGAGCAGATCGTCCAGCTGGAGGTGCGCCACGCTCGGCACGATCAGGTCGGCGGCGCCGACGCGCGTCGGATCGCCAATCCCGACGGCGTACATGCCGCACTCGCGGGCGGCGGCGATGCCCGCCTCAGCATCCTCGAAGACCACGCACTGGGCGGGCGGGACGTTCAGTCTGCCAGCGACCCAGACGAACAGGTCGGGCGCCGGCTTGGTGCGGCTGACCGAATAGCCATCGCCGATGGCATCGAATTGGTCGGCGATGCCCAGATTGTTCAGCACCTCGCGTGCATTCTTGCTGGCAGAGCCCAGTCCCAGCTTGATGCCGCGCGCGCGCGCCTGCGCTAGGAACTCGGCGACGCCTTCGAGCAGGTCGGCGGGGGTGAGCTGGGCGAGGAAAGCGCGGTAATACGCGTTTTTGCGCGCCATGTAGGCTTCTAGCTGCGCCTCAGGCAGGACTTTGCCCTTGAGCAGGCGCAACAGGCTCTCGCGGCGGGAGACTCCGCGCAGCGCCTCGTTATCGGCGCGCGTGAAGGGCAAGCCCTCCTCATCGGCGAGGCGCTTCCACGCCTGATAGTGATACTCGGCGGTATCGGTGATCACGCCGTCCAGATCGAAGATGAAAGCGGAGATGTCAGACATTTCGCATTTCCTTTGCTGAGCTCTTGACAAGTTTGCCGAGCCTGATTATATTCGATAGCGAGTTAAACGTTTAAGTGGTTTAACCACAAAAGGAGTTGCAGCCATGAAGAAGTCTTTACGTTTCCTCGCTCTGGCAATCGCCCTCGCCCTGATCGCGGTTGCCGTCGCCCCTAGCGCGCAAGCCGCGCAGACCGTCAACCTGGTGCTGATGGGCTGGTCATCCTCGCCGTCGGAGAACGAGCGCCTGCAGAAGATCGTGGACGACTGGAACGCCGCCAACCCCGATATTCAGGTCACCCTGAACCAAGTGCCAGACTATGATACCACGCTGCAGAAATCGCTGGCGGGCGGCGAGCCGCCGGACGTCTTCTACGTCGACTCGTTCCGCTTCCTCGACCTCGTGCGCGCCGAAGCCCTGATGCCCATCGGCGAGAAACTCACCGACATCGACGACTTCTACCCCGCCCTGCGCAACGCTTTCACCGCCAACGGTCAGTTCTACTGCCCGCCTAAGGACTTCTCCACCCTCGCCCTGCAGATCAACACCGAGATGTTCGAAGCAGCCGGTCTGAGCGCGCCGACCACGTGGGAAGAGATGCGCGCCGCCGCTGAGAAGCTGACCAAAGACGGCGTCTTTGGCGTGGTGGTGCCAGCTGACTTCGCCCGCTGGATCGCCTTCCTCTACGGCGCAGGTGGCTCGGTGACCGACGACGCGTTCACCAAGATGACCATCAACAGCCCCGAAGCCGAGGCAGCTATGGAGTTCTACACCGGGCTGTACCTCGATGGCTTCGCCAAGACGCCCGCCGACCTAGGCGTGGGCTGGTCGGGCGAGGCGTTCGGCAAGGGCTTGGTGGCGATGGCGTTCGAGGGCAACTGGATCGAGCCGTACCTGAAGGATCAGTTCCCCGACCTGAAGCACAAGGCGGTTGAGCTGCCCGCCGGCCCGGGCGGCAAGGCGACCATGGCGTTCACGGTCTGCTACGCCGTGCCGATGAAGGCGAAGAATCCCGACGCCGCCATCAAGTTCGTCAACTACCTGACTGGCGCCGAGGGCATGAAGGCGTGGACGGATTTGGGCTTGGCGATGCCCACGCGCGCCTCGCTGCGCGAGGGCTGGCTGGAGCTGTTCCCCAACCTTGAGCCGTACCTGAACGGCGCCGAGTACGCCCGCAAGTGGCAGTTCGTGCCGGGCTTCCAAGCCGTGCTGGATAAGGTCAACGAGCAGCTCTCGCTGGTGATGGCGGGCAATCAGACCGCGCGCGGCGCCTTGGCCGAGATCGAGCGCGTCGGCAACGAGGTGCTCGCCTCGCGTTGAGCGCGCCCTCTGAACTGTAACGCTATGGATGCGCCTCGCCCACCACAGGCGAGGCGCTTTTGCCAAAAATACCGCTTTGGGAAGGGAGCTTTATCCTATGGCAGTCGCAGCGCCTTCTATCGGCAAGCGAGGCGGTTTTCAACTCAGCGCCAAAGGGCAAGAGCGCGCCGCCGGCTTCACTTTCATCCTGCCCGCGCTGATCATCGTGGTGGTCTTCATCTTTTTGCCGCTCTTCAGCGCCTTCCTGATCAGCTTCACCAACTGGAACGGCTTGCAGCCGCCCTTCGAGGCGCAGGGCGTCGGCTTGCGCAACTATGAGCGCATCTTCGGGCTGGATGGCACGACGGTCGTGCGGGATGAGTTCTTCGTCGCCATCAAGAACACCTTCTACTACACGCTGGGCGTCGTGCCGACCCAAACCGCCCTCGCGCTGGTCTTAGCCTTCATCGTCAACCAGCAGTTCCTGCGCTTTCGCGGTTTTTTCCGCGTCGCTTTCTACTTCCCGTCGATCACCTCCTCAATCGTGATCGCCACGATCTTCCTGTGGCTGTTCAACCGCAACGGCGTGATCAACGGCGTGATCGGGGGCGTGGCGAACTTCTTGGGCTTGCAGTACTCGCCCGTGACGTGGATCAACGACGCCAACGGCATCATCCACAACTTTTTACGGCTCTTCGGCGTGACCATCCGCACGGCGCCGGCTTGGATGACCGAGACCACCATCCTCGGACAGACTATCTGGCAGTGGATCAGCGGACCGTCGGTCACCATGTTGGCGATCATGCTCTTGGCGATCTGGACGACGACCGGCACGATGATGCTGATCTTCCTCGCCGCCCTGCAGGATATCCCGCGCCAGCTCTACGAGGCGGCTTCGGTCGACGGCGCCACGCGCTGGCAGCAATTCCGCCTGATCACCGTGCCGATGCTGCGCCCGACCACTTTCTTCGTGCTGACCATCGGCTTGATCGGCTGCTTCCAAGTCTTCGATCAGATTTACGTGATCTCGCAGGGCAACCCGGCGGGCACCACCAAGACCATCGCCTGGATCGTCTTCCGCAACCTGCGCGACTCGCAAGCTGGGCTGGGCGCGGCGCTCGCCTTCGTCCTGTTCGTGATCATCGCGGTCTTCACGGTCATCCAGCGCCGTCTGGTCGGCAAGACCGTGCAGCAGTAGCCGAAAGGAGCTTGAGATGTCCACCAGTGCAGTCGCACACCAACCTCTCAGCGCGCGGGGCTTCGCCTTGCCGCCCAACACGGGCAAGGTCGTCCGCGCCGTGGTGACCTATAGCATCCTGATCCTCTTCGCCTTAGCGATGATCATGCCCTTCGTCTTCGCGGTGGCGAACTCGTTCAAAGAGCTGCCCGACATCGCCGCCAACCCAATGCGCCTGACGCCGGGCGTCCGCGCCGATGGCACGCCCTATAGCTGGACGCTGCAAGGTTACGAGCGCGCGCTGAACACGCAGCAGATCAACTTCCCGCGCGCCATCTTCAACAGTTTCTTCATCGCAATCACTGTGACGATCATGCGCGTCCTGTTCAACAGTCTGGCGGGCTACGCGCTGGCGCGCATCCGTTTTCCCGGACGCGGCTTCGCCTTCGCGGCGCTGGTCGGCACGCTGATGGTGCCGGGCATCGTCTTGCTGATCCCGCGCTACCTGATCCTCAACCAGCTGGGCTGGATCGACACCTACTGGGCGCTGCTCGTGCCCTACTTCGCCGATGCGTTCGGCATCTTCCTGATGAAGCAGTTCTTCGAGAGCATCCCGCGCGAGATTGAAGAGGCGGCGGAGATCGACGGCGCCAGCCGCTTCCGCATGTTCTTCGTGATCATCCTGCCGATGGCGATCCCAGCCCTCACGGCGATGGCGATCTTCGCCTTTCAAGGCACTTGGAACGACTTTCAAGGCCCGCTGATCGCCTTGAACCTGAACCGCGACCTGTACACGCTGCCGTTGGCGCTCGCCTTTTTGCGCGGCGTGACGGGCGATGCCGTCCAGTGGGACTTGATGCTGGCGGGTTCGGTCATCACCACCTTGCCGATGGCGGTCATCTTCTTCATCTTCCAGCGCTTCTTCATCGAGGGGGTCAGCTACACGGGCGTGAAGGGTTAAGGGCGTGATCGCGGCTCTGCGGGCAGTTTGGCGCGGCGTGACGGTCTTCGAGCGCTTCGGCTGGGTCTTCATCGTGGCGAATTTATTCGCCGCGTTGCTCAGCTTGCCGCTCCTGAGCGCGCCGCTGGCCTTGGCGGGCTTGGCGCACATGGCGCACGCCGCCCACAACGCGCCGACGGCGCATCCGGATGACTTTTGGCGCGGCGTGCGGCGCTACTTCTGGCATGGCTTGCTGCTGGGCGGGCTGAACGCGGCGTTCTGGGCGGTGCTGTACGTCAATTTCGCCGTCTACGCGCGGCAGACGGGCGCGCTGTTCGGGCTGCTGCGCGGAGTCTGGTTCATCGCCGCCCTGACGTGGCTCTTGATGCTGCTGTACGTCTTCCCGCTGCTGGAGGAGATGGAGCGCCCGCACTTGGGCGTGGCGCTCTACAACGCCGCGTTGATGGTGGTGAAGAATCCGCTCTTCAGCGCGACGATCTGGCTGTGCGCGCTGCTGATCGTGATCGGCAGCGCGCTGACCGTCGTGCCGCTGGTGCTGTTCACGCTCAGCCTGCTCGCCAGCATCGGCAGCGCGGCTGTGCGGGATCGCTTGGCACGTTTTCGCCAATTGGCTTAGGCAAGCGTCACTGCGCCGTGATCGTCGCAGTGATCGCCGTGCCGATGATGCAGCCGTCCGTTGACTAGATAATCGAAGTGGTCGCCGTGCGGCACGAGCGGATGTCCGCAGCCCGTGTGACCGCACAGACACTCAAGCGGAGCGCAGGCGTCGGGGTTGGCGGCGCTGACCTCGATGACGTGCTCGTCGTAGTGGTCGCCGTGCGCGGCGTGCAGATGCCCGTCGTGCAGATAGTCGACGTGGTCGCCGTGGACGATGCGCAGATGCCCGCAGTGCTCAGAGTGCTTGTGCGGATGGTCGGCGTGAATTGTGTGTTCCATGTGAATGCTCCTCATTCTTGAACGTGATCGAGTCCTTGCTGGAAAACGGCGCGGATATGCTCATCGCTGAGCGTGTAGAAGACGTGCTTGCCCTCGCGGCGCATGGTCACGAGGCGCGCTTGGCGCAACAGGCGCAGCTGCTGCGAGATGGCGGGCTGCGCCATGCCCAGCAGCCTGCACAGATCGCCCACGCACAGCTCCGCCTGCGCCAACGCACCGATGATGCGCACGCGGGTTGGGTCGGCGAGCGCCTTGAAGAACTCCGCCACGCGCAGGGCGGTCTCGCCGCTGAGCAGCCTCGCCTCAAGCTGCTCTAAAGCGGCGTTGCCGCCGTGATCGCCTGTGCAAACCGTCTTTTCGCTCATGCTGAACTCGCTTCAATCACATGCGCAAGTGATTATACATTCAAGTATAGGCACGGCGAATCGCTTTGTCAAGCGGTTGGGCAAAATTGGGCAATTCACTCTTGACACTGCTCTGAGATGTGCTAGAATGCGTGTCGCTGGGCGAGGCAAGCAAGGCAAGATAAACGCCGCAGCAACCAAAAAGCAAAAAGCGCTTGACAAAGTCTCGCCCACCTGCTAGACTAGTCAGCATAACGGACAGGCAAGAGGAGACACGCCTTTGGCAATCACCAGCAAGGAGACGCGAACCGCATAGCACGCTCAACAAGCGCACAGCTATCGGTCGCGGCTCGGCTCTCCTCACCGAGCCGCTTTCGCGCCAGCCAGGCTTGCCGCTCGAAAGCAGCGCATCCCACAACAATGCTCTGCTTTCGGAAGGCAACCC
>CALKXH010000036.1 GCA_938005675.1 uncultured Anaerolineae bacterium | reverse complement strand
AGCAAGTCCGTCAAGCCGATGATCGCCACCAGCGAGGTGTCCTTGAACATGGTGATGAACTGCCCCACCAAAGGCGGGATGGCGATGCGCAGCGCCTGCGGCAGCGTGATGAACAGCGTGGCTTGCACCGGGCTGAGTCCGAGCGCCTTTGCCGCCTCCAGCTGACCGGGCGGCAAGGCTTGCAAGCCGCCGCGCACGATCTCGGCGATGTAAGCCGCCTCGAAGAGCGTCAGGGCGACCATTGCGCGCAGCACGGCATCGATGCTGTTATCGCCCAGCGCCAACGGCACGATCAAATTCGCCGTGAAGAAGACGGTCACCAGCGGCACGCCGCGCAAAAACTCGATGTAGACGATGCACAGCAGCTTGATGATCGGATAGTTGCCCAAGTTGCGCCACCAGATGCTCAGCGCGTGCAGCACCTTGAGCGGATTCAGCCACCAGCGCGGCGTCGCCTTGAAGCTCAGCTTGTGCGTGCCGCCGCTCATGCGCCCAAGCGCCAACAAGATGCCCAGCGGGAAGCACGCCACAATCGCCACGAACGCCAGCATGAAGGTCAGCAGCAAGCCGCCCCAACGATTGGTCTGCACGAAGGGCAAGATGCCGTCGGCATCGGTGAAGCCGCGCACCAGCACGAAACAGACAGGGATGGCGATCAACCACGCGATCAGCGTGTAGCGCCCCGCCCGTTTGCGGTCGATCTGCTTGCCGAAGCGCCCGATCCCGTAGCCGATCAGCAGGCACGCCACCAAGAGCAAGACGGGATCGCGCAGCAGGCTGAACAACGGCGCTAATTGATCGCTCAGGTAGACGCCGAAGGTGCTTTGGGAGAGTTCGGGCAGGCTCTCTGCCGCCAACGGCAGGAAGACGAAGAGCAACACGCCGCCCACAAAAGCGTACGCCGTCGCGCGGAAGAGCTTGCCCCAGATGCCCCAACTCACGCCGGCGATCAGCGTGATCAGCGCCACGGATAGCCCTAATCTGCCGCCCTGCTCGGCGGGATAGGTGCCTTGCAGCAAAATGCGGAGATTGACCGTGACCACCCGCCAATCGGCTTGCCCAATCGCCCACTCCAAGAATTGCATCAGCAAACTGACCGCGATCAGCAGCGTGATCACGGTCAGCGCTGCATCGAGCGGCGTGCGGAACAGATTCTTGCGCAGCCAAGCCAGCGCGCCGCGCTGGACTATCGGGCGGGTGACCGCGCTCGCCGATGCCCCTTGACCGGATGCTGTCGTCGTCGTCATGGCTATGAGCCTCCTCAGCGCGTCTTAATCTGGAAGCGGGCGTTCAAGACGTTCATCACGGCGGCGGTGATCAAGCTGAGCGCGAGGTAAATGCCCATCACAATGACCATGATCGGCACGACTGAGACGCTCTGCGCCATCGTGCGCGCCACCCCGAAGACCTCCGCGAAGCCGACCGCCGCGCCCAGACTGCTATTCTTGGCGAGGTTGAGGTACTGATTGGTCAGCGGCGGGATCATCACGCGCAGCGCCTGCGGAATCACGATCAAGCGCAGAATCTGCCCGTAAGTGAAGCCTTGCGAGCGCGCCGCCTCCCACTGACCTGTCGGCACGGACTGAATGCCTGAGCGTACGACCTCGGCGATGAAGGCGCCCGTATACAGCACCAAGCCCAGCACAATCGCCACGAAATTCGCCGAGACGATGGCGCCTTTGTTGCGCACGTAGCCGAAGCGCCCCAGCTCAGGGAAATCGACCGTGAACGGCTGCAAGACGATCCACGCGATCACCGTCACGCCGATCATCACGCCCAGCCCGATCTCGGCGGCGTAAGTGGTGCGCCCCGTCTCCAGACGGATGGCGCGCAGCCGCCGCCACAGCGCGATGCCCGCCCCGATCCCAATGACGCTCAGCAACAGCCAGAAGGCGGCGGTCTCGGTGGCGATCAGGTTTGGCGTCGCCAAGCCGCTCGAACTCAGATAGCTCGGACCGGGCAAGACGATGGGCTCAGTGGCGCGCGGCAAGGTCAGCAGCACGCTGGTGAAGATGAAGAACAGCTGCAAGAGCAAGGGCGTGTTCTGGAACAGCTCAATGTAGCCAATCGCCAGGCTGCGCACCAGAAAATTGGTCGAGAGGCGCGCAATGCCCACGAACAAGCCCAGCAAAGTGGAGAGGATCAGGCTGAGGATGACCGCGCGCAGCGTATTGACCAGCCCGACGGCAAAGGCGTTGGCGTAGCTATCCGTGCGGCGGTGCGGCTGATCGACCAGCCCTTCGTCGATCTGAAAGCCGGACGGTTGTGTCAGGAAGCTGAAGTCGGTCGGGATGCGCGCCCGCGCCAAGCCCGCGTTGATGTTGTTGATCAGCCACACCCCCAGCGCGATCACGGCGATCAAGATGATCAGCTGCACAGCGGCGCGCTGAAAGCGCACATCGCGCAGGAAAGCTGTGGCATTCGAAAAAGTACGACCTGTAAAACTCGCCATAAGCAATTTCAGAACGGATTAAGTGGATGCTGCCCCTCATTGTAGCGCACAAAGCGCCCGTCGCCACCACTTCAGGGCGAGATATGTGCTGATTGACTAGTGATCGCGGGCGTGCTCCATGAACCAGCGCTGCGCTTCGAGCGGCGGGGCGTCTTCGGCGGGCAGCACGCGCTCGTAGGTGCCATCGGGGCGCAAAAAGCGCGCCTTGACCGTATCTGCCATCTCAATGGCGAGGATTTCGCCCAGCAAGCGTTGCTTCAGCTCTGGCGACTCGATGGGAAACCACGTCTCCACGCGCCTATCGAGGTTGCGTGGCATCAGGTCGGCGCTGCCGCAGTAAATTTCGGCGTCGCCGCCGTTGGCGAAGTAGTAGATGCGCGCGTGTTCAAGGTAGCGCCCCAGCAAGCAGCGCACGCGGATGTTCTCGCTGATGCCGGGGATGCCCGGTCGCAGCGAGCAGATGCCGCGCACCAGCAAATCGATCTGCACCCCGGCTTGACTCGCCTCATAGAGCAGCGCGATCATGCGTTTATCCACCAGCGCGTTCATCTTGAAGATCAAGCGCGCCGCGCGACCCGCTCGCGCGTGATCGATCTCGCGGCGGATGAGCCCGTAGATGGCAGTGCGCAGATGTTCAGGCGCCACCAAAAGCTTGCGATAGCGCGCGCCGTCGGTGAAGCCGGTGAGGCGGTTGAAGAGCAAGGTGGCGTCGGCGCCGATGTGCGGATCGCAGGTCAGCAAGCCCAGATCGGTGTAGATGCGGGCGGTGGTCGTGTTGTAGTTGCCGGTGCTGAGATGCACGTAGCGGCGGATGCCGTCGGGCTCTTTGCGGATGACGAGCGAGATTTTGGCGTGCGTCTTCAAGCCGATCAAGCCGTAGACGACGTGAACGCCGGCGTTCTCTAGGGCGCGCGCCCAACCGATGTTGTTCTCTTCATCGAAGCGCGCCTTCAGCTCGACCAGCGCCGCCACTTGCTTGCCGTTCTCGATGGCGTTCAGCAGCGCCTCGACGATGGGCGACTTGCTGCCGATGCGATAGAGCGTGCATTTGATGGCGAGCACGTTCGGGTCTTGGGCGGCTTGCTGGAAGAACTCGACGATGGGCGCGAAAGACTCGTAGGGATGATGCAGCAGGATATCGCCGCGCCGAATGGCGGCGAAGATATCGCAGCCGTTGGGCAAGCTAGACGGGCGCGAGGGCGTATAGGGCGGGTATTTCAGGGCGGGGACGTCGATGTTCGCCAGCTCGAAGAGGTCGCGCATCCCTAACGGCTCGGCGAGGGTGTACAGCTCGTTAGGCGTCAGCTCCATGTTCTGAAGCAGCAAGGCGCGCACCGACTCGGACATATTCTCCGCCACATCGAGGCGCACGACCGGGGCGAAGCGCCGCGCGCGCACCACCTCCTCAACCGATTCGAGCAGATCGCTCGCCTCTTCTTCAGCGATTTCAATATCGTTGTTGCGCGTGACGCGAAAGGCGCTGGCTTCCAGGACGCGCAGCCCTTGAAAGAGCAGGTCGAGGTGCGCGGCGATGACTTGCTCCAGCCACACAAAGCGATGGACGCTCGGATCGTGGGCAGAGCCGTAGCGCTTATGCACCTCGTTCAAGTCCAGCAGGCGCGGCAGGATGTTCGGCACTTTCAGGCGCGCGAAGCGCTCCACTCCGTAGGCATCCTCAAGGCGGACTGCCAAGTTCAGGCTCAGGTTGGAGATGTGCGGAAAGGGTCTGCCCGGATCGACCGCCAAAGGCGTGAGGACGGGGAAAATCTCAACTTCGAAGTACTGTCGGAGCGCTTCGCGGTCGCTCGCATTCAGATCGGCGTAGTTGAGCACGTGCACGCCTGCCTCGGCGAGGCGCGGCAGCAATTCAGTCTGAAAATGTTCGCGTTTTTGATGCAACATCGGCAGGACGCGCTCGCGGATGGCTGCCAGCTGCTCTTGAGGCGTCAAGCCGTCGGGCGAAATCTCGTAGACGCCGTGGCGGACTTGATCTTGCAGCCCGGAGACGCGCACCATGAAGAATTCGTCGAGGTTGTTGCTGAAGATGGCGAGGAAGCGCACGCGCTCCAGCAGCGGTAGATCGGGGTTGAAGGCTTCGTGCAGGCAGCGACGGTTGAATTCAAGCCAGCTCAGCTCGCGATTGATGTACAGAGAAGGATCGGGCAAATCGGGCGCTTGAAGGGGCGGCGCAGGGAACATCGCTCAGGATTTTTCCTTGTGTAAGACTGCCAAATTTTTGATTGCTGCGCAAAAGTTTACCCGTCTCGCGCTGATCGGCGCTAGTCTTAAGCGTTGGCGGCAGCGCGCATGGCTGCAGCGGCAGACTCGCCGCTCTTGGCTGCCCAATGCACCCGTCCGCCGACTAGATAGTCGCCGGCGAACCACAGACCGCGCAAGATGCCGTTGAGCTGGCTCGGCTCAGCAAGACTGTCCGGCTGGGAGTAGCGCCAACGCTGGATGTCCGCCCAATCGAAGTCGGTCAGGCGCTCGCCCAAGAGTTGGGAGATATGGGCGGCAACGTCATGCACGAGCGCGTCGTTATCGGCATCCCAGCGCTCAAGGCTGTAAGCGGCGCCCATCTGCGCCACCAGCACAGATTGTCCCTGCGGCACGTGACCGACCTTGTCATGCTCATAGGCGAGCCATGCCAGCGGATCGCGCTTATCGGCGTTGACGAGCGCGTAGAAGGGGCGCGGCGCTAGAGGGCGCTCATAGCCCAGCGTCACCGAGAGGCAGCGGCGATAGACGGCGGCTTGCAGAGCCGCCTGCAACGCCAGACTCTCGGCGGGCGGCAAGTCGCTGGCGGCGAGCAGGTCGGCGGCTTGCCCCGACGGGATGGCGATCAAGACTTGCTCATACTCGCCCAGCAAGCTGCCCTCCACATCGTAGAGGGCGTAGCGCCCGTCGGCGCGCAGCTGCAACTTGCCGACTCGGACGCGCAAATGCACGGTCAGCCGCCCAGCGTCCGCCAAGAGCTTGCCCAAAGTCGAGACGCCGTGCCGATACGACCATTTGGGCGTCGCGTTCTGCTCAGGATCGCCCTCTTGGATGACGTGATCGCCGTCAAACGTCCAGACGGGTCGCCCGATATCGGAGAGATCAGCCGTGCTGAGCTCTTGGAGCATCAAGCGGCGCAGCGTCTCGCCCTCAGTTTTGAGGTACTGCGCGCCGTGATCGACGTACACGCGCCCGCCCGAACGCTCGTACCAGCGCGTGGCAGCCCGCCCGCCCAAACCGCGACTTTTCTCGTAGACCACGACCGATTCGCCCAGACGATAAGCGGCTGTCAGCCCGGCGATGCCGCCTCCCACCACAGCAATCGTCATGAAACTTTTCACATCCTCTCAGAATTTGTTGTAAACTAGATTGTATAAGCTCTGAGGAGTCTCAGCCAATCTTGAGCGAGGCGCGGTTGCATGTCCGACTTGAAATGCCCGAACTGTCAAACGCCCTACCGCAGCGGCGAGATGGTCTGCCGCGTTTGCGGCATGATCCTCTTCGATCCGCGCACCAGCACCGTCCATATTCGCGTCAACCCGGAGCTGATCCGTCTGCGGCGGCGCCCCAGCGAGACGCACGAGCTGCTCGCGCTCGGCAAGCACACCCTGCACCTTCAAATTCGCGGGCTGAGCGAGCGCATCGTCTTTGAGGAAGGCACCTCAGTGATGCTGGGGCGCACCGACCTGAACAGCCCCGACATGGCGCGCTTCGATCTGACGCGCTTCGGCGGGCATGAGCGCGGCGTCTCGCGCGAGCATTGCGTCATCAGCTACCGCAACGCCCAATTCTACGTCACCGACCTCAACAGCTCCAACGGCACGTTCGTCAATCGCAAGCGCTTGGCAGCCAACCAAGCCTGCTTGCTCAACGACGGCGATGAACTCACGCTCGGCACGCTGAACATGACGCTGCGCTTCAGCGCGGGCGATGAGAGCGCAACTTAGCGCGCTCAGCGTCGCCACACCTCCAAAACTGCCTCCGAGACGCCGTAAGGCGAGAGGTGCGCCGTATCGATGTGATGCGGCACGCTGCGATAGGCTTCGGCGCGCGCCGCCAAGAGCGCCCGAATGTGCGCGGTCAGATCGCCATTGGGCGGATTCGCCAAGAGCGGACGATCCGTCTTGCCCGCCAAGCGGCGCGCCAGCTCCTCAGCCGACAAATCGAGGCAGATCAAACAGCCCGCCCGCTTGAGCAGCTCGCGGTTGATCGGATCGAGCACCATGCCGCCGCCGGTGGCGATCACGTAGCCGCGCCAGCCCTCTGCGATCTGGCTGCACAGCTCGCGCTCCATCGCTCGGAAAGCCGCCTCGCCCTCTTCGGCGAAGATCGCGCTGACCGACTTGCCGCAACGCGCCTCGATGAACTGATCGGTATCGACGAACTGCCAGCCTAAGCGCGCCGCCACCAACTTCCCAACTGTGGTTTTGCCCGTGCCCATGAAGCCGCACAGGATGATGTTGCGAGCCTTCGCCATAACTGCCTTTCATCAGCTATGATAGTTTGTCGCAGATTGTAATCGACTTTGGAGCTGAAGGGAGTCGGCAAAGTGTCCGAAGGGCTAGACCTCGTCGCGGCGTTGAAGCTCGCCCAGAGCGCCGCGCGGCGCGCCGCCGAGCTATTGCGCGCGCACTTCCGCGCTGATGGGCTGCCAGTGCAGCGCAAAGGCGCCACCGACCTCGTCACTGAGGTGGATCGGCGCTCGGAGGCGCTCATCGCCGAGATGCTGCTGAGCGCCTATCCCGATCACGCGCTGATCGGCGAGGAGGGCGGCCGGCGGGGCGGCTCGGAGGCGCCCTACTGCTGGCACGTCGATCCGCTGGACGGCACGACCAATTTCGTGCGCGGCATCCCGTACTTTTCGGTCAGCCTCGCCCTGAGCGACGCCAACAACCTGCCGCTGATCGGCGTGGTCTACGATCCGATCCACGACGAGTGCTTCACAGCGCAGCGCGGCGGCGGGGCGCGGCTGGGGCGCAAAAAGTTGCGCGTCAGCAAGACGCGCAACTTGGCGGATGCGGTGCTGGCGTCGGGCTTCCCGCACGATAAGCACCTCAACCCCGATAACAACGCCGAAGAGTGGGGCTGCTTCGTGCCGCGCACGCAATCGTTGCGGCGGCTCGGCTCGGCGGCGCTGGAGCTGTGCTACGTGGCGGCGGGGCGCTTAGATGGCTTCTGGGAGGCGCGCCTGAACACTTGGGATATCCTCGCCGGGCTGCTGATGGTCGAAGAGAGCGGCGGCAAGCTCAGCAACTATCGCGGCAGGCAGGAGGGAGTCTACGAGGGCGCGCAGGTGGTCGCCAGCAACGGGCGCATCCACGAGGCGATGCTCGAAGTGCTGATTCTGGGCGCTGCGGCGCCGCGCCCGCGCTGACTAGCTCTGATCGCCCAGCAAGCGATGGATTTTGAGCGAGAGGTGCACGGCGAGGCGCACATCGGTCTGATTCAGATCGAGATTCAAGATGTCTTGGATGCGATTCATGCGGTAGAAGAGCGTGTTGCGATGCACGCTGAGCTTCTCAGCGGTCTGCGTGGCGTTGCCGTGCGATTCCAAGAACGCCTCAAGGGTCTGCAGCAGGTCGGCGCGTTGGCGTTCGTCGTGATTGAGCAGGCTGCCGATCATCTTATCGCGCAGCGCCAAGAGGTCAGCGCGCAGGTCGGCGCGGGTGAGCAGGGTATAAATGCCCAAGTCGGCGGCGTAGAGCGGCTGCTCAGCGCGCAGGCGGCGCGCGATGTTGGCGGCGTGGGCGGCGGCGCGATAACTCTCGATCCAATCGGCGAGGCGCGTCGCCAGGCTGCCGATGCCGATCGCCAATTTCGCCTGCCGATATTCGCGGCGGGCGGCTTCGATCACGCTCTCGGCGAAGGCGCGCGCCTGCGCCACCAGATCGCGCCCATCGGCGGCGAAGAACAGGCGTATCTCCTCCTCGCGCGCATAGATCAGCGCCTGAGCGTTGCTGCTCTGCAGCGCTGTGTTGACTAGCGTCTCCAAGCGGCGGATGGAGGGGTGGCGCTCGCCCTGCCAGGCGATGACCATCGCCACGTGCGGCGCGTTCATATCGTGGCGGAAGCGGTCGCCCTCTGCCAGCGCCTCCGCCTCGCTCAGCGCGCCCGTCAGCAGATTGTGCAAGAAGTCGCCGCGCAGCCGCTTCTCCGCCTCGCTGATGGTCTTTTGGCGCGCCATCTCAAGGGCGCAGATGGTGGCGCCGTGCTGCAGGACGAGCCGATCCAGCTCGGTGAAGGGCGCGCTGCGCGCCACGGCGGAAAGATAGCCCCGCCCGACTCCCTGCGAGACAATCGGCGTGACGAGGCGGCTGATGCCATCGCTGCGCAGCGTCTGCGAGTAGCTGATAGCCGTGTGGCGGGGCAAGCGATGACGGTCGCTGAGGGCTTGGGGCAGTTGGTTGCGGTCTTTGAGCAGGCGCAGCACGGCTTCCCAGTCGTTAGCGAGCTCAGGCACCGCTAGGCAGGCTTGCACGCGCAGATGTTTATCCTGCACCACGATGCCCTTGTGCAGAAAGCCGCTCAGCGCCTGCACGATGCCCTCCAAGCCGACGTTGGCGGTGGCGATCTCGATCAGCTGCTCGTAGATTTGGGCGCTGCGGCGCTCGAAATGCCCTTGACGGTCGATCAGCAAGCCGACGATCAGCCGCTCGATATCGCGCAGACGGCTGCCATCGGGCAGGGCGAGGAGGGGCAGATTCTCCGCCTCCGCTAAGGCGATCAGCAGCGGATCGATCGGCGGCAAGACCGCACAAGCGGCGACTTGCGCACGCGCGCAGGCGGCGACGAACTCGCTCGGCGGGCAGGGCTGCTGGCTGGGCGCGACCAGCAGCAGCTCATCGCCCTCAAGGTAGGGCAAGGGCGCATCGCCGCTGACCGTCAGCGCCCAACGCACGGGGCGCTCAAGGGCGCCGTGCGCCGATAAGACCTGCGTGTTCAAGGGCAAGGCGAGCCTGCAGATTTCAGCGACGGTCAACGATGTCGCTTCGGCGAACATGCAAACGCCTCATTTTCCACTCAAACGGATAGTGTGCGCCACCATTGTAGCGCGATCAGGGCGAGCGCGCTTGACGCTGAGCGCAAAAGCAGCTCGCCCGCGCCGCCGCGACGGGCAGAGCGGGCGAGCCAACGGTCAGCTGTGACGGGGCATCACGGCTTGACCGTGAACAGGCTGCCCGCCCCGCGCCCGAAGACCTCCGGGAAGTAGAATTCGTTGCCGTGCGGCGGGATCACGCGGTAGACGCCCGCCGCCGTCGCCTGAATCTGGTAGACGTAGCGGTAGCTGCCGCGCGGCAAGTAGCTGGTCGAGAGCACCACCCGCTCGGTGCGCAGCTGAGTCTGGCTGAAGTACCACCAGCCCCACCCGAAGCGATAGGACGGCTCAATCGGCAGCAGCTCCGGGCGCTGACCGATCTGCGCCGCAGTCTGCAGCGAGCGGTCGATTGCTTCGGTGCCGGCGGGGATCGGATCGTTGATCACCACGTAGTACAGGTCGTGCGCTGCCGTGATTTCAAGCGCCACCGTGATCACATCGCCAACTTTTGCCTCCGCAATCGGCTTGCCTTCGGCGTTGTAGTAGGTGCGCACGAGGCGAATGCCCCGATCCGTCGGCTGAATCGCCTCGACGGGCTGCTTGACATCTAGCGTGGCGGTGTAGTAGAGCGCGCCCTCGCCCGCCTTGAGCTGGAAGGTCAGGCGATTGACCTGCTCGCGCAGCAGCGCCTCGACCGCGATTTCGAGCGTCTCAGTGCGCTTGAGCGTCTCGGCGTTCCCGACGCCCGTGAAGCGCTCCGCGCCGTTCAGGCTGAGCGCGTAGGTGTAGTTGGCTTTCAGCTCGCCGCTGGCGACCATCCAACTCGTCAGCGCCATGACCGCCCACGCCGATTCTTGGGTCGTCTCCCAGGCGTCGGCGCGGCGGGCGACCATCAGCCAGCGGACGACGTTGGGGATCAGCGCGCTCTCAGGCGTGAAGGTGATCAGCGTCTGGAGCAGGATCGCCGTCGTGCGCGTGTCGCTGCTCCAATTCCACCAATCGCGCGAGGTCTCCTCCCAGTGGATGCCCGTCCCGCTCAGGATCGCCGCCGATTGGATGTCGCTGAGCAGGGTGTTGATCCGCTCGCGGGCGTTGAGGGCGCTCGGCGCCAGCCCGTACGCCTGTGCGAGGAAGCCGCGCGCGTAGAGGGCGAGTTTCTCCCGCCAGGTGAAGAGCGCTTCAAGCGCCTGCGCGTTGGGATTGCCCGCCCGCGCGAGGACGTATAAGACGAACGCGCCGCGATTCAGCTGCCATTCGGGCGTCTCCTGTACGAAGTTGGGCAGGCGAGTCTGCAGGAAAGCGATGGCGCGCTGAAGCATCGCCTCTGGCACGCTCAGGTCTGCCTCGCGCGCCTCGATCAAGCCGAGCAGCGCGTAGGCGGTCACCAGCGGGCTGGATTCCTCGTTGGCGTACCAGCCCCAGCCGCCGTCGGGCTTCTGCTCGCGGCTGAGCTTGCCAAGCGCCTCGCGCAGCGCCCGTTCGAGGTCGGCGCGCAGCGCTTCATCCGCCAGAGCGACCCGCTGCAAGGCGCGGTAGGTCACGGCGTTGGGCAAAAAGCGCGAGACGACCTGCTCGATGCAATCGTAGGGGAAGTTCTCAAGGGCGCGCAGCGTATCGAGCGTCGCCGCCGCCAACGACGGGCTCAGCCGCACGCTCAGCGTCCCTGTGGGCGCGAGGGCGGCGCTGGGCACGAGGATGCCCTCTGTGCGGCTGCTGGGCTGGCGCAGACTGCCCGCCGTAGCGTTGAAGTCCGGGGCGAGGTAGCGGTAGACGGGCAGCAGGCGCTCCGCGCCCAAGCCGACGGCGGGCTTGCTGGCATCGCCAAAGGCGCCGCTGACCGCGCTGAAGGTCAGATCGACCGCCGCCACGTCGTTGACCACGGCGAGCCACGCCACGCGGACTCGCCCGTTGGCGGGCACGGTCACGACTTGTTGCGGCGCGGCGCGCAGCGTGACGCCCTCGGCGATCAGCCTGACCGTCGTCTCAAGGTCGCTATCGGTGTTGTTGTTGACCACGACCGCCAATTCGGTCTCATCGCCGACCACGAAGAAGCGCGGCGTGGACGGGCGCACCAAGAGCGGCTTGGTCGAGAGGATGTCGAGCGTCGCGTCGCCGACGAAGGTCTGGGCGGAGATGCCGCGCACGTCCAGCCGCCACGTGGTCAGATTATCCGGCAAGGTGACGCTCACGCGGGCGGTGCCGTCGGGCGCCGTGATGACGCTGGGCAACCACAGGGGCGTATCCACGAAGTCCTTGCGCACGGCGGGCTGCGTCTCGGCGGCTTTCTGTGCCTCGCCATCGGAGAGGGATTCTTCAGCTATGCCCGGCGGCTCAGCCATGGGCGGCGCGCCGATGCCGCCGCGCGCCATCATCATCACCTCAACCTGCTCAATATCGCCCTGCGGCACGACGCCGTCGATCAAGCGGCTGAGCGCCACGATGGTCAGGACGGATAGCCCGCGCGGACTCCAGAAGACGTCGAAGATCGGGCGACTGTTGGGCGCGCCGACGCTGAGCGTGGCGAGATCGGTCAGGGCGATGCCCAGCTCGGCTTGGACGGGCTCGCCGCGCAGATCGGTCACTTTCAGGTCAAAGCTGACCGTCTTGTTCGGCTCAGCGAGCTTATCCGAAGGCGTGGCGGCGATTTTGAGCTGCTGCTGGACTGCCACGCTCAAGTTGAGCAAGCCGTAACGGATGGCGGGCAGGCGCGTCGCCTCCGCCCCGCTCGGGCGCAACAGCACGACCGAGACGTAGACGTTCGGGGCGTGAATGCCCTCGATGGGCAGCTCGTAGGTGTAGCTGCCCTCAAACGTCACGCTCGTCCGCCGCAGGATATCGGCGCGCTCGACCGTGATCACAGCCGTGACGCGCTCTTCGAAGGGCGAGGCGATCAGGATGCGCGCCGTCTCGCCCGCTTGGTAGGCGTCTTTGCGATCCGCCACCAGCTGCAAGCGCTGATCGTCGCTGCGCCACTGGAAGGCGTTCTTGCCCTGCACCCACAGCGTCAGGCGGCTGCGGGCAACCCGCTCGCGCGGGTCGCGCGTCTCGGCGCTGATCTCGAACAAGCCGCCGCGCTCGGGCGTGAACACGAAGCGCGCCTTGCCTTCAGCGTCCGTGATCAGGCGCGCCTCCGCCACCAGCGTGCGTTGCTGAATCCACTCGAAGGTGCGGGGATTCTGCTGCCAGACGATCTCGGTGGCGCGCACCAGCACGGGCTGCTCCGCGACGGGCGCGCCGTCCCAGTCGGTGGTGGCGATCTGCACGCCTTGCGGACGCCCCGCCACCCCGACGTACGACTCAGCCTCCAACCCGACCAGCACAGTGGCGGGGAAGACGGTCACGCGGGCGCGCCCGCTGATGCTCTGGTTGGAGATATCGGTCACGGTCGCCTCGATGGTGAAGGTCTGCGTGACCTTGTGCTCGCCCAGATCGGCGGGGAAGCGAATCGCCAGCCTGCCCAGCGGATCGAGCTTCCCCGTCCCCTCCGCCACCACGCGCTGATAAGCGCCGCGCCCGCCGATGAACTCATCGCCGAAGACCGCGCGCGGCAAGCGCGGCACGCCGAAGAAAGCGGCATCCGCCACGACGCGCCACGCCACGCTCGCGCCGCCCACGCCGCCGCCGAAGAGGAACTTCGCCTCGATGGTGGCTGTGATCAGGTCGCTATCGGCGTAGCGCGTCTCTGCTGTGCTGACCGTAGTCAGGAATTCGGGCGGGCGGAACTCCGCCACGCTGAAGCTGAGCGCGCCCTCCTGCCCGCGGAAGTTCGTCCGAACCGTGTAGATGCCCAGCATGGCGTCCTGAGGCAGGTCGTACTGCGCGCTGAAGGCGCCGTATTCGTTCAGCAGCAGCCGTTGGCTGTAGACCTCGCGCTCGTTCGGATCGCTGATCACAACTTGAATCGGCTCATTTTGCGGGGCGGCGAAGGTCACGTCGTCCTGAAAGCGCACGATGCCGCGCAGATAGACCGGACGGGCGGGGCGATAGATCGGCTGATCGGTGTACAGGTAGGTGACGGTCTTGACGGGCTGCCCATCGAAGGGCGCATCGAAGGCGTACGGCTCGAAGTTGGCGTCGCGCCAATTGGTCTGGGCGATGCCGAAGGCGCGCTCGCCTTCGAGGATCAGCCAATAGCCCTGCCAGTCTTCGGGCGTGGCGATCACCTCGAATCGCGCCATGCCTTCGGCGTCGGTGCGCCCCTCGGCGAGCTTGCGCCCGCGCAGATGCAGGCTGATGGGCTGCTCGACGAGCGGCTCGCCCGTGGCGAGGTCGTGCGCCCAGACGTAGAGCGCCTTGGGCGCCTGCTTGACAGTCAAGTTCGCCGTCACGACCGCCAAGAAGTGCTTGCGCGGCTCTTGGCGGTTCGGCTGCAGAAGGCGGCGGAACTCTGGCGCGAACAGCTCGATGTAGTAGATGCCCGCGGGCAACTTGCCGCCCGCCTCAGCCAGCTGCACGTCCGTGCGCACGAAACGGTTGCGCACCGCCTCAATCGGCAGCGTCCATTGGCGCAAGAGCTGGCGCGGTCGGTAGTTGCGCAGGTCGGGCGAGTAGCTCTCGCCGCTGAGCGCGATCAGCTCTTGAGGGGTCAGCTTGCCGAGCTGCATTTCGAGGGCGCTCAGGTTCAGCGTGACGGCGGGGAAGCCCGTCTGCGGGCGGTAGGCGCTGGTGAGGCTGATCCAATCGCGGAAGGGCAAGCTCAGCTGCGGATCGGTCGGGGCGGTGCGGAAGCGCAGCACGAACGGCTCGTTGACGACGTTGCCGTAGATATCCGCCACGCCCGCCGCCACTGTGATCGTGTAATCGGTCTCCGGCAGGAGCGGGAAATTCAAATAGAGCCTATCGCCGATCACGCTCAGGCTGAACGAATCGGGTTTCGGCTCGACGCTGACTCGCTCGGCGAAGCTCTGCTGATCCATCAGCGTGCTGTAGACGATGTTGACGCCGCCCAAGAGCGGCACATCGCGCGCGCCGTTGGCAGGGTAGCTGCTCAGGACGCGCGGCAAGGGCAAGGTGCGGAAAGTGAACGTTTGCGGGTTGCTCAGGATGGCTTCGCCGTTGGCAGCGCGCGCCGCCGCGCTGATGCTAGCTTGGTAGAGCGTCTCCAAGGCGAGCGGCGCGGCGGGCTTGAAGCGCAAGAGCGTCCCATCCGCCTCAAGGCTCAGCACACCGATCACATCGGCGGCGTTGGCGGTGTTGCGCAGCGTGAACGCCTCGCGCAGGCTGTCCTCGTCCATCGCCTGATTGAAGCGGACAGTGACCTCGCTCTCTAAGCGTACCGAGTCGCCTTGCGGGAAGACGCTGAGGATTTGCGGCGCGACCGTGCGGAATTGCCAAGTATAGGGCGCGCCGAGCGCGCCGCCATCGATGTCGGTCAGGTCGGGGCTGAGGCTGGCTGTGTAGAGCGTGCCGCCCGCCAAGCCGCTCTTGGGCGTGAATTGGTAGATCGCCGTGCCGATCCACTCGCCCGTCCCCTCGACCGACGGCGTCAAGCTGAGCGGCTGAGGCAGGTCGGCTTGGGCGCCCGTGACGGTCAGCGGCACGACGGGGCGATCAAAAATGACCGTGATCGTGGCATTCGTGGCGATGCTCTCGGCGTTGGGCGCCGGGATGACCTGACTCACGCTCAGGTTCGGGGCGACTTGGAAGTTCAGGCGGAAGCGCTCCTCAAGCGGCACGCCCGCCGCCGAGCGCGCCGTCGCATCCAACTGCACGAGGTAAGCTGTGCCGCGCGGCAAAGGCGCGGCAGGCGCGAAGATGAGCGTCTGGTCGTCCGTCCAGCGCAAGGCGCCCGCCACGGGCGGATCGATCAGCAGGGCGCGCTCCACGCTGGCGCGATCCATCGGCTGATCGAAGACGAGTTGTACAGAGCTGGTCGGCGCGACGATCTCGCGCTGGGCGGGCGCGCTGGCGAGCACGCGCGGCGCGCCTAAATCGGCTTGTCCCTGTGAGGTGAGCATAGGCGTGAGGCTCAAGCTGAGGATGAGCGCTGCTGAGAGCGCACGACGGATCAATCTGAACGACGACATGCCAAAACCTCCCTGTTGGGGGCGATGCCCTCTCTCATTCTAAGCTAGAGATGCTTAAAAAGCGCGAAAAGTTCCCCAATAGCCCAAAAGTCCGCCCTGTGATAGAATGGCGTTGCTATACTTTTTTCATAAATGAATGAGGTGTTGAGCATGGCTGAAGAAAGCTCACAAGCGAAGAGCGGTCGCAGGTATCCGCTCGTGGTCTACCGATTGAGTGCGCGGCGGCATCGCGCGCTAGGCATCGCCCTGATCCTCGCCGGAGCTCTGACCCAGCTGCCGCGCTACCTGCCCGACCTGCCCGTCGCCGAGACCGTGCTGGCTTACGATCAGCTCTCGATCATCGGCTTGATGGTGCTGCTGGCGGGGCTGGGATTGTTCGTCGCGGCGCTGCTGGAGGGGCGTCTGGCTTACGCCCAGTGCCAGCCCGACTATCTGCTCATCAACACGTCCGGCGGGCGCGTTGCAGTGGGCTACTTGCGCATCACCGAGACCAAGCTGGACATCCCGCGCAACGTGCTGGATACCAAAACGCGGCGCGGCGATCAGGCGCTGCTGAAGCAGCTCACCAAACTCCACAAAGAGCGCGTGTTGGAGGTGGTCTTATCCGATTTTCCGCTGCCCGAAAAGCAACTGCGCAAGCGCCTCCATCAATTTTTCTTCAGCGCGCGCTCAGAGGCGGGCTTGGTCTTGATCGTGCCGCGTTCGGAGTCCTTGAAGTTTGAGATCGATGCCGCCATCGCGCGGGCGCGCGAGGCGCGCCGACTGGCTGAGCAGGGCGAGCGCGATCCGTTGGCGGCTTTCCGCCCAACGCGCCCGTGAGGCTCGCCTATGGCGCGCTTGAGACTGCCCAGCCTAGTCGATATCCACGTGCATCTGCGCGAGCCGGGCGGCGAGCATAAAGAGGACTTCGAGAGCGGCACGCGGGCTGCCTTAGCCGGCGGCATCACGGCGGTGTTGGCGATGCCCAACACGCAGCCGCCCCTGATCGACTCCGAGAGCCTCGCCCTCGCCGAGCGCGCCGCCGCCGCGCGCGCCTGCTGCGATTACGGCATCTATCTGGGCGCCTGCGCCCAGAACATCGCCTTCGCCGCTGAGCTCGCCCCGCGCGTGTGCGGCTTGAAGTGCTACCTGAACGATACCTTCGGCACGCTGCGCATCGATGCCGACGATCTGCGCACTTTGCGCGAGCACTTCGAGCGCTTCCCGAAGGATCGTCCCATCGTCTGCCACGCCGAGGGGCAGCTGGCAGCCAGCGCAATCCTGTGCGCGCACTTGGCGAATCGAAGCGTGCACATCGCCCACGTCAGCCGCGCCGATGAGATCGCGCTGATCCGCGCGGCGAAGGAGCGCGGCATCGCCGTGACTTGTGAGGTCTGCCCGCAGCACTTGTTCCTCAGCCTTGCCGATGTGCCGCGACTGGGCAAGGGGCGCGCCGAGGTGCGCCCGCGCCTCGCCACGCCCGCCGATCAAGCCGCGCTATGGGCGAATATGGCGTACATCGATTGCATCGCCACCGATCACGCGCCGCACCTGCTGCGCGAGAAAGACAGCGACTCGCCGCCGCCGGGCTTCCCGCTCTTGGAGGTCTCTTTCGCCCTCATGCTGACCGCCGTCCACGAGGGGCGGCTGAGCCTAGAGGACGTGCTGGAGCGCATGGCGCACGCTCCGCGCCGCCTCTTCGGCATCCCAGAGCCTGAGCAGACCTGGATCGAGGTCGATACCGACCTGACGTGGCAGCCGCGCGGCGCCGAGATGTTCTCGCGCGCCGCCTGGACGCCCTTCGAGGGCTGGACGTTGCGCGGGCGCGTTGAGTCGGTCACGCTGCGCGGCGCCGAGGTCTATCGAGGCGGAATCAGCTACGCCGTGGCGGGGACGGGGCGCAACCTCGCCGCCCGCTGAGCCGCCTCCGCCATTGCCAGACCTCCGCAAGACGTTTATGATTGTGCCAGTCACACTGTGAAGCGATAGTCGCCTATGATTCCTGAAGACTTCAAGCAAAAGCTGGAGAACATCGCCAACAACAAGCGCCAATCCGCCAAGCTGCGCAACGATCCCGAAAGCTACCTGCGCGAGGTGCTGCGCGAGGCGAAACAGGCGAATCTGCACGCGATTCTGCCCGTCGAGCAGATCGAGGCGCTGGCTGCTGAGCATTGGCTGATGCCTTTGGCGCGCAGCAGCCGCGCTGAATATCCCCTGAACGTGCTGGAGATCGCCTCGCAGCGGCGCAACCATCGCCTGATGCTCAAATTGCTGCACCACCCCGACCCAGCCATGCGCATCAACGCCGCCGAGAACTTCCAAATCCTCTACGCCATGATCGACGGCTACTTCGATGAGGCTTCGGCGCTGGTCAACCACATTTTGCTGCTGCCAACCGAGATTCCAGAGGTCAAGTACGCCCTGCTGCGCGATGCCGGGCGCACCTCGCGGCGCGGCTTGCCCCGCGAGATCGCCGATACCGCCCGCCGCCTGATCCACGATCCCGACGCTGGCGTCAGCTACCACGCTCTGCGCTTGCTCTCCTACCTGCACGACGTGCGCGATTGGCGCGCCGTCCTCGACCGCATGATCACGCTGGTCGGCGATCAAGATGAGATCAGCGAGTACTTCCTGAGCGCCGGGGTCGAGTACCTCGAAGTGCTGATCCCCATCGAGCCGTCGGTCGTCGAGTGGCTCAAAAGCCTCGTCGAGACCTACCCGCCGACTCATAGCGCCGTCGAGGCGCTGCAGTACTACATCCGCTACAATCCCGATACCGCCTTGCAGGTCGGGCTGATCAACCGCCGCGAGTACCGCGAGATCACCGGTCAATAGCCCGCAACAGGCGCGCCGAGTTGCCCACAATGCCCAGATCGGGAATCGATTGCGCCGCCGCCGCCAAAACCGGCGGCAACAGCCCGAACGCCGCCAGACTCAAGCCCGCCAAGTTGTAGAGCGCCGTCAAGCCGAGATTCAGGCGCACGACCCGCATGGTGCGCCGCGCAATGCGGAAGGCTTGCGCCACCAAGCGCCAATCCTCGCCCATCAAGGTGATGTGCGCCGCCTCGATGGCAATCGGCGAGCCCGCCGCGCCCATCGCCATGCCCACATCCGCCTGCGCGAGGGCGGGCGCATCGTTGACGCCATCGCCCACCATCACGACCGTCCGCCCGCGCGCCTGATATTCCCGCACAACCCGAATCTTATCCTCAGGCAGCAGATTGGCGCGGAACGGGATGCCCAACGGCGCGCAGAGCGCCTCAGCTGCCCGCTCGTTATCGCCGGTCAGCAGCTCGATGTGCTGAACGCCCAATTCGCGCAGCTCCTGCAGCGCCGTCGGCACTTCGGGGCGGAGCGTATCCGCCGCCGCGAGGATGCCGATCAGCTGCTCATCGCGCGCCACGTAGAGCAGCGCCTTGCCCTGCGCCGCCAGCGCCGCCGCCTCAGGCAGCTCCGCGCCGACCAAGCGCGGGTTGCCGACCGCGATCTGCCGCCCCTCGACCACAGCTCGCACGCCCAAGCCCGTCAGCGCCTCAAACGACTCTGGCAGCGGGACGCTCAGGGCGCGCTCGACGGCGGCGGCGCGCACCGCCGCCGCCAACGGATGCTCCGAGTAGCGCTCGGCGGCGGCGGCGAGGCGCAAAACCTCGCTCTCAGAGGCATCGGCGAGCGCGATCACGTCGGTCAGGCGCGGCTTGCCCAGCGTGAGGGTGCCGGTCTTATCGATCAGCAGCACATCGGCGCGCGCCAAGACCTCGATGTACTTGCCGCCTTTGATCAGCACGCCGCGCCGCGCGCCCGCCCCGATGCTGGCTAACATCGCAATCGGCGTGGCGAGCGCGAACGAGCACGAGCAAGCCACCACCAAGACCGCCGCCGTCGCTAAGGCGTTGCCGCTCAGCAGGAAGGTCAGGGCGGCGATGCTCGCCACCACAGGCAGAAAATAGCTCGCGAAACGGTCGGCGAGGCGCTGCACATCGCCGCGATGCGCCTCCGCCTCCTCCACCAGCTTCAGGATGCGCCCGAACGTGCTCTCGGCGCCCAGCGCCGTCACGCGCACGCGCAGATAGCCGTTTTGAATCAGCGTCGCAGCGTAGACTCGCGCCCCGACGCTCACCTCAACGGGCAGCGAC
Source organism: uncultured Anaerolineae bacterium (assembly GCA_938005675.1). Classification (GTDB taxonomy): domain Bacteria; phylum Chloroflexota; class Anaerolineae; order Aggregatilineales; family UBA2796; genus CP2-2F. The sequence goes on along the minus strand of CALKXH010000036.1, from coordinate 22,201 downwards.
TCGCCCGTGATCATGGCTTGATCGACGGCGGCTTGCCCCTCGCAGACCACGCCGTCGGTCGGGATCGCCTCGCCGTGCCGCACGATCACTTCATCGCCCACGCGCACCTCGCTCAGCGGCACGACCTGCTCAGCGCCCGCCCGCCACAGGCGCGCCATCTGCGGGGCGAGGGCGGTCAGGTCTTTGACGGCGCGGCGCGCCCGCTCCGCCGTGAGCTGCTCGATGCTCGTGCCGACGTACATGAACAGCACCACCACGCCCGCCGTCGCCCACTCGCCCACCAGCAGCGCCGCCGCCATGCCGACGCTCATCAGCGTGTGCGAGTTGATCTGCCGCCTGAGCGCGGCGCGCAGCACATCGCGCAGGATCGGCGCCGCAGCCAGCAACACAGCTGCCGCCCCCAGCGGATACGGCACAAGGGCGCTCAGCCGCTCGAAGACGCCCAGCCACTCGCCCACCACCACCACAAATAGCACCACGCCGACCACCAAACCGAAGAGCGCCAGCAGCCGCCGCGTCAGGGCGTTCGTCCGCCCGCCCTGCGGAGGTGCCTCGCTCGATGGCACGCTGTAGCCCGCCTCCTGCACCGCCTCGCGGATGCGCTCAAGGCTGACCTGATCGGGATCGATGGCGACGCGCGCCTTCTGACTGCTCAAAAAGACGTCGACCGCTTGCACGCCGCTCAGCGAGGCAATCGCCCGCTGGACGTGCAGCGTGCATTCGTGGCAATCCATGCCGTGAATCGGCACTTCGAGGATCACGGGCGTTGAGGAGTGCGTCTGGGTCATTGGCGTGAGACTCTTACAAGCTTGCGATGCTGATATCCTAACAAACGGGCGCACGACTCGCCAAGAGTCCGCTGCGCGAGGCGAATTTCTTCTCTCAACCGCAAAAAAGCCCTAGCCAGATGGCGAAAAGTGTGCTAGACTCAGCGACGTCAACAGGATATGGTGGCCGTGGTGGAGGGGTACCACGTCTGGTTGTGGCCCAGAAGGTCGAGGGTTCGAAACCCTCCGGTCACCCACATAGCGCCGACCTCAAACGAGGTCGGCGCTGTTGCGCAGGGCGGCGATCAGCGCGGCGAGCGACTCATAGCGCGCCCCGCGCCACAGCCAGCCCGTCTCAAGCACCTCCACCGACTCAGCCGCGCCCGCCGCCACCACGAAGCCCGCCCGCTCCAGCGCCCGACCCGTCCAAAAAGCGCCCAGGCCCGTCCCCTGCACGCTCAGGGCGCCGCGAACCTCCCCGCACAGCTTGAACGCCCCGCTGTGCGCATCGAAGGCGACGCCCTCGCGGGCGAAGGTGCGCGCGAAAGCCCCGTTCAGCACCAAATCTTCCGGCGCGCCGACCTGCAACCTGCCCGCGCCGTCCAGCAGCCAGACGCAATCGGCGCTGCGCAAAGCCAGATCGAGATCGTGCGTCGAGAGCAGCACCGCCCGCCCCGTCCGATGCGCCAAACGCCGCAAGAGCGCCATGATCTCCACGCGGCGGGGCAGATCGAGGAAAGCGGTCGGCTCGTCGAGGAAGATCAGCGGCGTCTCTTGCGCCAAAGCCCGCCCGATCATGACTTTTTGGCGCTCGCCGTCGCTCAGCTCGCTGATCGGGCGCGCCGCCAAGTCGCTCGCGCCGACTGCCTCCAGCGCCCAATCCACCGCCGCTCGATCCGCCTCGCTCAAGCGCCCGGTCCAATCGGTGTAGGGCAGGCGACCGAGCGCCGCGACCTCGTAGGCGCTCAAGAGGCTAGTTTGGGCGCGTTCGGTCAGCACGATGCTGATCAAGCGCGCCAGACGGCTGATCGGCAAACGATGGACGTCCTCCGCGCCGATGTAGACCGTCCCTGCTAACGGTTTCTGCACGGCGGCGAGCGTGCGCATCAGCGTGGACTTGCCCGCGCCGTTCTGCCCGATCAAGCAGACCAGCGTCCCGCGCTCTAGGGCTAGGGTCAGGTCGCGCAGCACGACTTTGGGCGCGCCGCGCCCCGCCCAATAGCCGATGCTCAGCCCTTGCGCCGTGAGGACAGTCTGACTCATGCGGTGAAAGTGTCGCGCAGGCGGCGCTGACTCAGCACGATCAGCACGACTACGGGCGCGCCGATCAGGGCGGTGACGGCGTTCAGCGGCAAGATGATCTGCCTGCCCGGCACTTGGGCGATCAGATCGGCGAGGTTGGCGATCAAGCCGCCCAGCAGCATCGCCGTCGGCAGCAGCCAACGATGATCGCTCGTGCGCAGCAGGATGCGGCTCAGATGCGGCACGGCGATGCCCAGAAAGCCTATCGGTCCGCAGAAAGCGGTCACGCCGCCCGCCAACAGCGCCGTGCTCAGGATGATGCCCATCCGCGCGCGGCGCAGATCGATGCCGAGACTCTGGGCGTACGCCTCGCCCAGCAGCAGCGCGTTGAGCGGCTTGATCAGCGCGAGGCTGAGCGCCAAGCCGACGGCGAGAATCAGCGCGAGGATCGGCAATTGCCGCCACGTCACGCCGCTGAAGCTGCCGAACGTCCAGTTGATGTACGCCTGAATGCGCTCCGGGATGGCGAAATGCAGCATTAAGCTGACGAACGCGCTCACGGTGTAGCCGAGCATCAAGCCGACGATCAGCAGCGTCAAAAAGCTGCGGACGCGCTGGGCGAAGCTCAGCACGATGCCCAGCATCAGCGCGGCGCCCAAGCTCGCCGCCGCCGCCAAGCTCAGATCGCCCAGCCAGCCGATGCCCGCCAAGACCGTCGCGCCCGTTGTGCCGACCGCCAAGACGACCAGCGCCACGCCCAAGCTGGCGCCCGCGCTGATGCCCAACACGAACGGATCGGTCAGCGGATTGCGGAAGAGGGTTTGCATCTGCACGCCGCCGACCGCCAACGCCGCTCCCGCCAGCAAGGCGGTCAGGGCGCGCGGCAGACGGAACTGCGTGACGATGGTGGCGTAAGCGGGGCGGCTGGTCGGTTGCCCGATCAGCGCCCGCCAGACGTCCTCCAGCGGCACGCTGACCGAGCCGACCGCCAAGACGAGGCAGAACGCGCCGATCAGGGCGATCAGCAAGGCTACGAGCACAGCGCTCCGTCTGCCCAAGCGCGCGGCAAGGCGCGCCAATTGCCACACTTGCGCTTTAGAGCGCGTTGCCATAGTCTTGCTCCTCACCTACTCCAACTGCCGATAGTAGACCAGCTCGTGATCGGGCAGCAGGTCGGGGTGGAAAATCTTGATCAGGTCGGCGAGGATCACCTGCGGGCGGATCACGCCGCTCTCGAAGTAATCGTTGCCGAAGTTGGCGTTAGTGCGCTTATCGTTGTTGAAGACCTTGCCGTTCTTGAAGGCGGCGAACTCGGCGAAGCGCGCATCGGCGGCTTCGAGGTCTTTGAGCGAGCCGAAGAATCCGACGTTCACCCAGAATTCGGCGTCGCTCGCCTTGGCGAAGACCTCCTCGAAGCTCAGCGGCAAGCTGCCGGTCGATTCGTCGTCCGCCCAGGCGTAGCTAGCGCCGGCGTCCAGCAGGAAGCGCGCCGCGAAGCTCTTGCCGCCGGGCATGAACCACGTGCCTTGGAAGGGCGTGTTGATCAGGACGCTGGGGCGCTCGCTGAGGCGCTCGGTCAGCGCCACGAGGCGCTCATACTCCTTCGCTACGCCCTCAAAGTAGGCGTTGGCGCGCCCCTCGGCGTTGAAGAAGAGCGCCGTGAACTTGATCCACTCCGCCCGACCGAGCGGCGTGTTCTCGGCGAACTCGCCGTTCAGGGCGACCTTGTAGCCCGCCTCGATCAGCTTGGGATGCGCGTCGTAGTCGGGGAAGCCGCTGCCGTAGGTCATGATCAGGTCGGGATTCAGCAGCGCAACCTGCTCGACGTTCACTTGGGCGCCGCTGCCGATCTCGGTCAGCTTGCCCGCCTCGCCCAGCGCGATGACTTCGGGCGCGGAGATGTACTGCAGGGTATCCACGCCGACGAGCGCATCCAGCGCGCCCAGCTCGACGAGGTGCGGCAGGTAGGTGGTCGACATGCTGATAAGTGACCTTATCGGAATCTCGACCACGACCACATCTTTGAGGGCTTCATCGCTCGGCGTGGGCGCGCCGCACTGCACCAGCACGTAAGTGAAGCCGCTCTCGGCGCCCGCCCACGGGCGCGTCACGCGCACGACCTTGTAGTGACGGTTGTACTCAACGCTGAAGCCCGTGGCGAAGTCAACCGCGCTCTTCTGCGGGAAGTAATCCACGTTCGGATCGAAAGTGGTGATGCATTCGGTCGGATTGCCGTCTTGCCCGTAGATGCTCGGCGCGCCGCTGAGGGCAACTGCCAGAACAAGGGCGATCAGCAGGCTGAACTTGGCGATTTTCATCGGTTAGAAATCCTTTCCCAGTGTGCTTTGCGGGCGAGTTGGGCAAAGGATGCACGCGCCATGCTGTTTGGCGCGCCGATTATGAAAAAACCCGCCTAGTGGCGGGCAAGACAGCATGGAGGTATCAACATCCATACGCGCTCCCCTTTGTCCACGAAGGTGAAACACGACTATCGGATCAAAGTGGGCATTCGGGCTTCGCCTGAGCGCTCAGGCGTTACCGTTGCGGGAACAGCGTCGGACTTGCACCGATCTTCCCCCGAAGGTCTCAGCGACCTCGCGCCGTGCATCCGGGCAGCGGCGCCCTTTGATCATGTCAGCAAGTGTAGCACGCCTCAAAAAACGAGTCAACCTGTTGGCGCGGCTTTTTCGAACTACACTTTCTGGGCGACTCGTGTAAAATATGTTAAGCAACCGTTAAAAGCGAGGTTCTATTGAGCAATCGTGGAGACCAGCACAGCCCTAGTCCGCTTCGAGGCGCCCGAGCGCCCTAACCTCCAGCCCGACGATCTGATGAGCGAAGGCGGGCGCAAAGTCCTCGCCTTCCACTTCGGCAAGCTGCTGGCGCGCCAAGCCGATGTGCTGGCGAGCGAAGATAGCGAGGCAGTCCACCAGATGCGCGTGGCGACGCGCCGCCTGCGCAGCACCATGCGCATTTTCCGCCCGTACTACCGCTGGAACGCCCTCAAGCCGCTGCGCGCCGCCCTCAAAGAGACGGCGGAGCGGCTGGGAGCGGTGCGCGATCTGGACGTTTATCGCGAGCATCTGGCGCGCTACGCCAAAGAGCAGCCCAGCGCCCGCCGCCGCGATCTGCGCCTGATCGACGCCCAACTGGGCGAGCGGCACGCCGCCTTGCGCGCTGAGCTGTGCGATCACCTCAATAGCGCGGCGCACCATGCCTTCCTGAGCGATTTCGCCGCCTTCCTGCAGACGCCCTACGCCGCCGCCCGCCCGTCGCCCGACGATCAGCCGATGCCGCGCCGCATCTGTGAGATCGCCCCGCGCCTGATCTACGAGCAGTACGGCGTCGTGCGCGCCTATGAGCCGCACCTTGCCACAGCCAGCGCCGAGCGCCTCCATGCTCTGCGCATCGAGGTCAAACGCTTGCGCTACCTGATCGAGGCGTTCGGCGAGCTGCTCGGCACACGGGCGGAGGTGGTGGTGGACGCTTGCAAGCGCCTGCAAGATTTTCTGGGCGAGCTGCAAGACGCTAAAGTGGCGGCGCAGCTGAGCGCGCTGCACCTCCCGAATTTGCGACGCGGCAAGCGGGCGCTGGAGCGCTACCTGGCGACGCGCCACGCCGATCAGGAGCGCTTGCGCGCCACGCTCGCTGAGCAGTGGGCGGCATTTGCCGCGCCAGAGGTGCGCCAGGCGCTCGGATTGGCTGTGGCGGCGCTCTAGGCGCTAGAAGCGCACGCGGATTTTCAGCCGCCCCAGCCGAATTTCATCGCCGCTGCGAAGCAGGCGGTCGCCATCGGGGATCAGGCGGCGCCCGTTCAGGAAAGTCTTGTTGGTGCTGTTCAGGTCGGCGATGTAAATCAAGCTGCCGCGCCGAGTGATGCGTAAGTGGCGGCGCGAGACGCCATGCTGCTCTGCGCCGTACGGGGCGAGATCGACATCGGGCGGCGGCTCGCTCGGGACGCTCCGCCCGACGATCAAAGTCTCCTGGATGGTCAGGTTGAGGATGTGACCGTCAAGTTCAAAGGCAATCGGCTTCTCTTGGCTGGCGATTGCCTCGCCCATCTGCTGCGGACCTGCAGGCGGGATGTTCGGAATGTCTTGAATCCGATCCGTCGAATTCGGAACGCTGAGGGCTAAGCCGCAGTTTGAGCAGACTAATTCGCCCGAACGCAGCCGATGCCCACAGCGCGTGCAGAACAGCTCATGGACTGTGACGCTCGTCTCTTCGCTGTCATTCTCTCGGTTAGACATGCTCTCCCCTTGCTGGGCGACCATTTACAAAATTCATTTTGATTCTACCATGCCTCACAAAAGTTACGAGAAAAACTCGGTCAAGGGATTGCATAAATGCCTCAAAAGCTCGGTTTATGCTGATCGAAACGATATCTCTTCGCACAACGCGCCCGCCGCTTGTTATACCATCGTTACACATCCAGAGGCGTTTGGCAAGAATCCTGTCCTGTCTAGGCGGCTTTGGGCTCGGCTGAGGATGTGCTACAATTACCCATACCGTCTCAGCGTGAGGATAGCTGGCTATGGACAAGCGATTGGTCGAGTTCATTCGGACGCTGCGCGCCGCCGGGGTGCGGATTTCCGTGGCAGAGAGCTACGACGCCCTGCGCGCCATCGATCAAGTGGGCGTCTACGAGCGCGGGATTTTTCAGTCCGCTTTGCGCACCACGCTCGTCAAGGATGCCTCCGATCTGCCCACTTTCGACTACTTCTTCCCCCTCTTCTTCGATACCGCCGCGCCGCCCATGTTCAACATGGAGCAAGAACTGACCCCCGATCAACAACAGACCCTCAAACAGGCGCTCCAATCGCTGGCGGGCAATCCGCAGGCGCTCCAACAGCTGCTCCAGCAGCTCATGCGCGGACGCCCGATGGATCAAAGCGCCCTTGAGCAAGCTGCCCAACAGGTCGGTTTGCCCAACGCCGAGAGCCCCTCCGAACAAGGCTACTATCAGCGCCTGATGCTGCGCGCCCTGAGCTTGAATCAACTTCAAGAGCTGCTCGATCAGCTGGAGGAAGCCCTGCGCGAAGCCGGCATGAGCGAAGAAGCCATCGACGAAATCATGGCGATGCTGCGCGCCAACGGCGAGGCGCTCCGCGAGCAGATCGAGCGCTTCATCGGCAGCACTATCGCTCGCAACATGGGCGAGAATCCGCCCGAAAAGCCCGACGCCCAAGATTTGATGCACACGCCCTTCCGCGCGCTGAGCCAAGAAGAAGCCGAAGCGCTGCGCGATGAGGTCAAGCGCCTTGCCGCTAGGCTGCGCAGCCGCGCCGCCCTGCGCCAGCGCCGCGCCAACGACGGCGTGCTAGACCCCAAAAGCACGCTCCGCCACAACCTGCGCTACGGCGGCACGCCCATCGAGCTGCAATTCCGCAAGCGCAGCCTGAAGCCGCGCCTCGCCCTGATCTGCGATATCTCCACCTCGATGCGCTACTGCGCCGAGTTCATGCTCACCCTGATCTACGAGCTGCAAGATCAAGTGGCGAAGGCGCGCAGCTTCATCTTCATCAGCGACCTGCACGAGATCAGCGATTACTTCAAGGCAATGCGCCCCGAAGCCGCCGTCCAAGAGGTCTTGTACGCGCATCCGCCCGGCTCCTATAACACCGATCTCGGTCGCAGCCTGCAAACGCTCTTCAACGATAAGCTAGACGCCATCGATAGCCGCACTACGGTCATCCTGCTGGGCGACGGGCGCAATAACTACAACGATCCGCGCCTCGACCTCGCCGCTGAGCTGCGACGGCGCGCGCGGCGCGTGCTGTGGTTCAACCCTGAGCCGCAATACCAATGGGGGACGGGCGATAGCGATATGTTGGCGTACGCGCCGCTCGCCACGGGCGTCTACCAAGTGGCGAACATGGCGCAACTGGTCGAGGCGATTGACCGAATCATGGGCGACGGCTGAGCAAGCGCCTCAAAGCGCGCTGGACAGCGCGCCGAGCGCCCTCAGCCAGAATCCAGAGCGCCAACGCGCCGAAGCCGAGCGGCGCAAGGCATCCGAGGTAGAAGCAACCCTCGCCGTAACGCCTCAGCATCGGCGCGCCCTGAGCCAACGCCGCTGCAGGCGGATCGCCTCGCTGTAGTAGCCTTCGAGGTCGCTCATCACCGCCGACCAAGCGCGCCCCTCCGCGTAGGCGCGCGCGGCGAGGCTCATCCGCCGACGCAAAGCTGAGTCGGTCAGCAATTGGCGCGTCCGTTGGCGGAACGCCTCAGCGTCGTGCGCTGCCACAAGGAAACCCGTCTGCCCGTGCTGCACCAGCGCCGCCGAGCCGCCCTGATCGGCGGCGATCACGGGCAGACCGCTCGCCATCGCCTCCAGAATGACCTGCCCGAAGGTCTCGCGCACGGCGGGGAAGACGAACACATCGGCGGCGGCGTAGGCATCAGCCAGATCGTCGCCCAGCAGATGCCCGATGAAATGCGCCGACCTGCCCCCCTCGCACAAAACCTGCTTGACTTGCGGCAAATGTTGCCCGTCGCCGATCAAGGTCAGGGCTATGGCGGGATCAGCCGCTACCTCCCGCAGCGCTTCAAGGTGTTTCTCGCGCGCCATGCGCCCGACGTACAGAGCGACGCCCAGCGCCTCCGCACGCCCGTTGCGCAGGCGCTCCTGCCACGCCGCCGAGCGGCGCGACGGCGTGAAGCGCGCGGTATCCACGCCGCGCCCCCACAAGCGCACCCGTTTGAAGCGCCACGTCCGCAACTGCGCCGCGATGATCGGCGTGGGCGCTAAAGTCAGCGTGCAGCCGTTGTGGATGTAGCGCAAGATCGCCTTGAAGAGCGGCGCGAGGTGCGGCGCGCCGTAGCTGTGCGCATAACCGGGCAGATCGGTTTGATAGTTCGCCACCAGCGGCACGCCCAGCGCGCCGCCGCCCAACATGCCCATCAAACCGAGCGTGAACGGGCTGAACAGATGGATCAGATCGGGCTGAAAGCGCCGCAAACGCTGCCAAATCGGCAGCCACAGCAGCGCGACGCGCGTCTCGGGGTAGCTGGGCAACCACAACGAAGGCACGCGGTAGATCGGCGTGCCTTCGATCTGCTCAGGGGCGGGATAGGGCGCGAAGACGATCAGCGCGCGCCCACTGCGCTGTAAATGGCGTATGGTCAGCAGGGCAGTGCGCGAGACGCCATCGACTTTGGGCAAGAACGCCTCCGTGAAGAGCGCCACGCGCCGCACCTGTGAGCAGAGCGCCTCGGCGGGCAAGGGTTGCCCAAGCGCGCTCGATTCAGCGGCGAGGATCACGGCGATTGGGTCGCGCACGGAGCACCTTCAGGGCGGGCGGATGACTCGGACGCCATCCGCCCTGCGAGTTGAGACTCAGTAGTCGCGCTTGCCGGCTTGGATGGCTCGCTTGACCTCGCCGATGGCGCGCGTGACCTCGATGCCGCGCGGACAAGCCGGGGTGCAGTTGTAGATGGTGCGGCAACGCCAGACGCCATCCGGATCGGCGAGGACGTCGAGGCGCTCCTGCAGGAGCTGATCGCGGTCGTCGAAGATGAAGCGATGCGCCTGCACAATTGCCGCCGGTCCGACGTAGTCGCCGTTCGCCCAGAAGCTGGGGCAGCTGGTGGTGCAGGCGGCGCACAGGATGCACTTGGTGGTATCGTCAAAGCGCTCGCGCGCCTCGATGCTCTGCAGACGCTCGCGCGGCTTGCCATCGGGTCCGATGGGCGGCGGCGTCTCGTTGACCAAGTAGGGCATCACGGCGCGGTAGTGGGCGAAGAACGGCTCCATATCCACCACCAAGTCCTTGATGACGGGCAGCCCGAGGATCGGCTCGACTTGAATCTTGGGATTCTCGCCGAACTCTTGGAGCAGGACTTTGCAGGCGAGCCGATTGCGCCCGTTGATGCGCATGGCATCCGAGCCGCAAATGCCCTGCGCGCAGGAGCGGCGCAAGGTCAGGGTGCCGTCGATCTCCCACTTGATGCGATGGAGCAGCTCCAGCAGGCGATTGGTCGGTTCGCAGTCTTTGAGGGTGTAGGTCGCCCAGTAGGGCTTCTTATCTTTTTCCGGATTGAAGCGGCGAATGCGAATAGTGGCTTCCACGGCGGTTAAATCCTTTCAAGGCGCGCAGTGAGCAAGGCGGGCGCCCTGCTCACTGAGCCCTGCGAACTAGTAAACGCGCTCTTTGGGCTGATACTGCGTGATCACGACCGGCTTGTAGTCCACGCGCAAGCCTTCCTCGCCCTCGCGGTAGACCATGGTGTGCTTGAGCCAGTTCTGATCGTCGCGCTGCTCGTAGTCTTCGCGGGCGTGCGCGCCGCGGCTCTCGGTGCGGTTCAAGGCGGAGAAGGCCGTGACTTCCGCCAGCTCCAGCAAGCAGCCCAGCTCCCAGGTCTCCAGCACGTCGGTGTTGAAGGTGCTGCCGCGGTCATCGATGCCGATGTTGGTGGCGAACTCGCGGCGCAGCTCGCGCATGGTATCCAGCGCTTTTTGCATATCCTTGCCGTTGCGGAAGACGCCGACCAAGTCCTGCATGGTAGATTGCATCTTCTTGCGCAGGACGTATGGCTTAGTGCTGCCGTTGGCGGTGCGGATGCGGTTGAGTTCGCTCTCGATCTTGCGACCGGCGTCGCTGGGCAGCGGCACGAAAGTGGCGCCGCGCGAGTACTCAGCGGCGCGCAAGCCCGCCCGCCGACCGAACACGATCAAGTCGACCAGCGAGTTGGTGCCGAGCCGATTGGCGCCATGCACGCTGACGCAGGCGCACTCGCCGGCGGCGTACAAGCCGGGGATGACGCGATTGGTGCTATCGGCGATCACTTCGGCGTCGTTATTGGTCGGGATGCCGCCCATGGCGTAGTGTGCGGTCGGCTGGATGGGCAGCGGCTCGGTGATCGGGTCGATGCCGGCGTAGGTGCGCCCCTGATCGCAGGTCTCCGCCAGTTTGGTCTCGATGTAGTGAGGCGTGTAGTGGTCGGCGTTCTCGCCCGCCTCCGCCTTGTAGCGGCGGACGGTCTCCGGGGTCAGGTCGAGGTGCAGGTAGCGCTTGCCCTTGATGCCGCGCCCTTCGCGCAGCTCGATGGCGATGGCGCGCGAGATCACGTCGCGGCTCGCCAAATCCTTGACTTTGGGGGCGTAGCGCTCCATGAAGCGCTCGCCGCGCCCGTTGATCAGCACGCCGCCCTCGCCGCGCACGCCCTCAGTGATCAGGAAGCCAGTCGGGTACAAGCCGGTCGGGTGGAACTGGAAGAACTCCATATCCTCCAGCGGGATGCCGTTGCGGAAAGTGATGGCAGCGCCGTCGCCGGTCATGCTGTGAGCGTTGCTGGTCACCTCCCAGCACTTGCCCCAGCCGCCGGTGGCGAAGACAATCGCCTTGGCGTGGAAGAGATGCAGCGAGCCATCGCGCAGGCAGACGGCTACCGCGCCGGCGGGCAGATCGCCGTTCATGATCAAGTCCACCACGTGGAACTCGTCGAAGAAAGTCACGTTGTTCTTGATGCACTGCTGGTAGAGCGTCTGCAAGATCATGTGACCGGTGCGGTCGGCGGCGTGGCAGGCGCGGCGGACGGGCTTGCCGGTCACGTTGTTGGTGTGACCGCCAAAGCGCCGCTGGGCGATCTTGCCATCTTTAGTGCGGTCGAAGGGCAAGCCCATGTGCTCCAGCTCGATGACCGCCTCAATCGCCTCGCGGGCGAGAATCTCAGCCGCGTCCTGATCGGTCAAATAGTCGCCGCCCTTGACGGTATCGAAGGCGTGCCACTCCCAGTGATCCTCTTCCTCGTTGCCCAGCGCCGCGCCGATGCCGCCCAGCGCCGCGCCCGTGTGAGAGCGCGTCGGATATAGCTTGCTGATGACAGCCACTTTCACGCTGCGCGAGGCGTAGAGCGCTGCCATCAAGCCGGCGCCGCCGGCGCCCAAGATAATCGTATCGAATTGGTGTGTGATCATACTCCCCTTCACATTCCTAACAGTTCGTCGCTCACATTATCGCCCAAGGACGTCTGAATCGGCATTTACCTCGATAACTTGAGAAGTCTGGCTGAGCATCTCCGCGGTGGTGGCGGGCACGCTCTGCAGGATCGCCAAGGCGCCGACCACAATCACGCCGATCATCGTGCCAGCTGAGGCGAGGCGCAGCGCGCGGTTCAGCAAGCGTCCGTGGATGTAATCGTTGATGATGTAGCGCACGCCGTTGAAGCCGTGCAGCGTCACCAAGAACAGCAGCAGGATATCGTAAATGCGCCAGATGTACACGCCCGCCAGCATGGTATCCCAACGCAGGCGCACGAAATTCACGGCGGTCAGCGTGTCTGCCATGTTCGGACCCAAATTGGTGAAGATCGGCACGTGCCCCACGCGCGTGATATCGAAGACGCCCTGAATGACGTGCATCATCGCCAAATGCCCGAAGACCAGCGGGATGATCAAAATGCCGCTGATGCGCATGAACGACCACATGAAGGTCTCCATCTTGCTGCCCTTCAGGCGTTTCTTGGGCGCGTTCAGGCTTGGGATGACGGAAGCGCCCGCCGAGACGATCAGCGCCAAGCCCAGCACCACGACCGTGCCGACGGCGAAGGGCGCCGTCGCCTCGACCACGCTCTCCAAGCCCAGATCGAAGACGCTGACGCGCTCGTTGTAATAATTGACCACATGCCCCGCCATGATGAAGAAGGTCGGCACGAGCAGCACCAAGGTGCCCAGCAGCACCAACTTCGCGGCGTCCTCCTGCCGCCGCCACCACTGCGGACGGTAATCGAAGAGCGCGATGCGGAAGCCGTTCAGGGCGTGGTAGATCACGAGCGCTACCAAAACAAATTCGCCCACTGTGAAGAGCGGCGTCTTGTAGGCGGCGACGGCTTTAGCGTACAGCTCTGGGTAGAAGGTCGCCCAGGAGGTGTCGATCACATGCATGATCAAGAACACGACCGTCCCAAATCCGGAGACTCGATGCAGCACCCATGCCCACTGACCCAACTTGCCGCGATAGCGCAGCGTTTCGGTGATGGTGAGAACTAAAGAAGTCATAAAGTGAGGTTGCCTCCCTAGCCTTAGGGAACACGATCTATACGGGAAGTCTTAGATACATGAGAAGAGTATAGCAAGTTGCGCCAAAAATGCACGCGTTTCGTTCAAAATTTCTTGAAAGATCGTCCAGTCGGCGCGGCGCTCAGGCTCGGCTGCGAGCGCGCACCCGCTCAAGGGCGGCAGCTTGATCGCATTCCGCCAGCTCCTGCGCCAAAGCGACATCCTCGCCCAGCACGCGCCGCAAAATCGCCGCCTGCTCGCTCTCAAAGATGATCTGCCACTCGCGCAAGCCGCGCTTCTCGCTCCGCAAGGCGGCGAGCGCCTCGCGCGCGCCTGCTTCCTCGCCCGTGAACGAATAAGCGCGCAGCAGCCACAGGTAGCTCAGCAGCCGATGCCGACTATCCGGCATCTTCGCCGCCAAAGCGCGCTTGAGGTACTCAATCGCCTCAGTCCACTTGCCCATGCGGTCGGCGATCATGCCCAGATTGTACGCCGTCGCCCAGTGATGCGGCTCTAGGGCGTGCGCCTTCAAGCCGTACTCAAAGGCGCGCTCGTAGTTGCCCTCTTGCAGGTAGACCTCCGCCAAGCCGTTGTAGCCGACGCCCGATTGCGGCATCAGCGCCGCAACCTTTTCGTAATCGGCTTTGGCTTTGCGCAAATTGCCCGCCAAGCGGTACAGATCGGCGCGAAAACGCCGATGCTCAGCTTGCTGCGGCTCCGCCTTGATCAGATCGCTCAAAATGGCGATGGCGGGCTCGTACTGCCCCTTGCGCATATGCTTGATGGCGCGCTGATACTCGCGGCGGACGCCCGCCCGCCCCGCGATCAGCGCCACCGCGATCCAGCCGACCGCGATGACCGCTAACGCGGCGAACCACTGCGGCACGAACAAGCCCAGTATGAGCGCGCCGAGCGCGGGCGCGATCAAAATCAGGATTTGGCGGCGCTCTAGCCCGTCGAAGCGCGTGATCACGGCGGCTGCCGCGCCCACCAAGAAGAGCGCCGCCAACGCCGTCTGCGCGGTCGGAATCCACGCCTCAGGCGGTTCGATGGCGTTCAGCATCAGGCTGAGCAAGCCCGTGATCGCCAACAAAGCGAAGATGAAGCGCGCCCGTCCGACGCCCAGCCACGCGATGAAGCGCCCGAACATGCTAAACTTTCAACCAGAAGTGATCGGCGATCTTCTGGGCGCCGATGGCGCGCCAAAACGCCTGCGCCACAGGATGACGATACGGCACGCGCACCTCCAGCGCCGTGATGCCCTGCTCGGCGAACCACGTCCGCAAGGCAGTCAGCAATTCGCGCCCCAGCCGCCCGCTCTTGGCGTGAAAATCGACCGCCAGATCGCGCACCACGCCGTAGCGCTCGGGCAGGAAGGGCGGCAGATTGTTCTGGCACTCCCCGACGATGTAAGCGACCACGTCCTGCTGGGCGTCGGTCGCCACGAAGACGGCTGCTTGTGGCGAGGCGAGCCATGTTCCGAACGTGGCGCTCCAACGCTCAAGGGCGTTCTCAGCTAGGCGGATGCGCGGGTCAGCCTTGGCGAGCGCCTCCGCCGCCTCAAGCCAGATCGCCGCAATGCGCGCCGCGTCGGCTTGAACTGCGCGCCGTACGCTGAAGTTTAGAGTGGCAGGAGTCACAGCTGTGCCTTTCTGATGTCCCTCGATAAGCATAGCAGAGCCTGCCCGCCTCAGCAAGCTATCGGAGCGCTTGCCGAAATATTGCGCTATAATTTCATAGACGTGAACCGATGAAAGCAAAGTGTCCAAGATGAGTGACTCGCTGATCGCCTCCTCTGTGAACGTCAAAGAGCAGCTCGCTGAGCTGATCGCGCGCGCGAGAGAGCTGCTGCCCTTCGATCAAGGCGGTATCGCCCTCTACGATGGTGAGCACAAGCGTCTGCTGCCCTACGCGACGTCCGAAGGCGCCGCGCGGCTGCCCATCCGTCTCGGCGAGGGCGTGATCGGCGTGGCAGCTCTCTCCCAAGAGGCGCTGCTGGTCAATGCGCCCGAAGAGTCACTCGATCCGAAGGCGATATGCGCCGAGTTAGCAGCGCCCATCCTCCTCGAGGGCAACTTACTGGGCGTCTTTTACGCGCAGGCGCGCCGAGTCAACGCCTATCAGCCGCAGCACATCGCCCTCGCGCGCCTGATCGCCGATCAAGCGGCGCTGCTGCTGAACACGGCGCGCCTTCAGGAGCAGCTGCGCCCGCGCCAAGCCGCTCCGAGCGACTACGCCGAAGAAATTCAGCTCAGGAACGCCATCAGCCGCCTAGCCACCTCCGAGCTGCCCCTCGAAACCCTGTTGCCTCAAGTTTTGGAGGCGTTAGCGCGTTTGGTGGGCGCTGAGGCGTGCCTGATCGGGCTGTGGAACGCCAACGAACGGCGCGTCTGGCACGCCGCCGCCTACGGCTGGACGGGCGACGATTGGGAGGCGGAGATCGCGCGCTTGGTTGAACCCATCCTCGCCTCAGAAGAGCCGATCATCCTCAACGACGTCCGCCAGCTTGACGGACTGCCCACAGCGATCGCCCTTCAGCGCGCTCAGGCGCTTTTAGCTGTGCCGCTCAGGGCGCGCGGACGCCCGCTAGGCGCCTTATTGCTGCTCAAGCGGCGGGCGATGATGCCCTTCGAGCCATCTCAAGTTGAGCGGGCGCGCTCGGTCATCGATCAAATCGCGCTCGCCATCGATAACCGCGCCCTGCTCCAAGATACGCACGACCGCCTCTCCGAGACCGCCGCCCTGCTCGAAGTGGCGGCGCTGGCAGCCACCAGCTTCAGCGCCGATGAGATGTTCAGCATGGTGCTGAAGCTCAGCCGCCAGAGATTGGGCGTGAGCATGGGCGCTTTCTTGCTCTATGATCGGCACACCAACACGCTCAGTTTGCCGCCCAACGCCGCGTTCGGCGTCCCCGCCGAGCTGCAGCAGCTGCGCTTTCCCGTCAACGCGCCCAGCAGCCACCTCGCCATCGTCTTCTCGGCGGGCAGCCCATATTTCACGAACGATCTCAGCGCCAACCCGCCCTTCGGCGGCGGCAGCTATGCCGAACTGGTGCAGAAACTGGCGCTGCACAACCTGCTGATCGTGCCGCTGCGCGTGCAAGACGAGCCGATGGGCGTCTTTTTGGTCGGCAATAAGCAGACCCCGTTCAGCCGCGCCGATGCCCAGCTGATCATGGCGATGGGCAGTCACGTCGCAGCCGCCCTGCGCAGCACCGAGCTGCTGCGCGACATGAGCGAGCGCCTGCGCGAGACCAGCGCCCTGCGCCAAATCGCCGAGATCACCAGCACAACCCTGGACTTAGACGAGATGCTGGCGCGCGTGGTCTACGAAGCCGCCGAACTGCTGGAGGCGCAAGGCGCCTTCCTCTACCTGCCCAACGCTGAACAGTCGGCGCTGGTGGTGCATCGGCGCTCGCGCTACGGCATCGCCCTCAACGCCGAGCTGCCCGACCTATCGCTCACCTCCGATCACATCACCGTCTACGCCTACCACACCGGCAAGTACTATCTGAGCAATCATTTGAGCGCCGCCGAGCAGATGCCCGCCGATTGGCACAACATCATCACCTATCCGCTCAACACGCGCAACCGTACGCTCGGCACCTTCAGCGTCGTCAACCGACGCGGCGGCAACTTTTTGGAGTCGCACCTCGATCTGATGCGCACCATCAGCGCGCAAGTCTCCACCAGCATCGAAAACGCCCAGCTCTTCGCCGCCGAGCGCCAACGCGCCGACCTGATGGCGCTGGTCAGCCGCATCAGCCAAGAGCTGACCGCCACCCTCAGCCTGAACGAGCTGACCCGCAAAGTGGCGCGCGCCATCCACCTGCAGCTGGGCTACGAAGTCGTCAACGTCTGGCTGCTGAACGCCAACAACACCCAGTTGGAGCTGAGCGCCTCCGCCACCAGCATCGCCAAAGCCGCCGTGCCTGAGAATACCAAGCTCGCAACCGACGTCGGCATTGTGGGGCGCGCCGTCAAGATCGCCGAGACGCAGATCGTGATCGATCTGAGCGAAGATGGCGACCATATGACCGCCTGCGCTGCGCCGGAGGGGTCGCTGTGGATCAGCAGGGGCAGTGCGCTGGTCGTGCCGATGCGCTACAGCACGCGCACGCTGGGCGTCATCGAGGCGTACTCCACCAAAGTCAACGGCTTTCGCGTGGCGGATTGCATCGCCCTAGAGACCCTCGCCGCGCAAGTCTCCATCGCCATCGAGAACGCCCGCCTGTGGGATCAGGCGCGGCGGCGCTTGCTGGAGCAAGGCATCGTCTACCAAATCAGCCGCGATCTGAGCGCCATCCTCGATTACGGCGAGCTGGTCAACGCCATCGTCAAGCATATGGGGCGGGCGCTGGATGCAGCGTGGTGCTTGCTAGTCAGCTATGAGCAGGCGCGCGGACGCCTGACCGTCGAGGCGGAATACCGCCTGCCTGAGTTGCCCGAAAACCTCTTGCCGACCCTCGTCGGGCAGACGCCCGCCTTCGTGCAGTATAGCGCCATCGAGCGCGCCGTCCAGACGCAACGCCAAGTCATCGTCACCTATCCGCTCACGGCGCTGGGCGGCAGCGGCAACGGCTTATGCACCCAGCTTACGCTGCCCATCGTGGCGGGCGAGCGCGTGATCGGTTGCGTGCTGTGGGTCGAGCCGCGCGCGCCGCGCGAGTTCAGCGCCAGCGATGTGCGCCTCGCCCAAACGCTGACCAGCCAAGCCACCATCGCCCTAGAGAACGCCCGCCTGTTCCGCCAAGCGCAGCGTCAGGCGCACGAGCAAGCTCTGCTGCGCCAAGTGGCTATCGGGCTGAGCAACGCCACGGATATGTCCAGCATGTTCACGCAGTTGGCGCGGGTGATCCAAGCCCTCGATGGCGTGGATAACACCCTGATCGCCGTGCAGGCTGAGGGCGGCGCGCTGAAAATCTCAGCCGCGCACCTGACCACGCGCGCCCTCGAAGAGATGGCGTTGCCCTATCTGCTCAACCGCGCCCCGAAGCTGCTCAGCAGCCTGACCGAGAGCGTGCCTGCCCGCGCCGGCAGCACAGCTTTGCCCTTCGCCGAGCATCTGGCTGCCTATCCGCTCCACGCGCACGTCAGCCTGCTCTTCGTGCCGATCTTGCGGCGCGGCGAGCCCATCGGCGTGATCGAAATCGCCTCCGATAACCCGATGCGCGTCTTCGATAAGCAGGAAGTCCAGCTCTTGGAGGCGCTCGCCAATCAAGGCGCCATCGCCTATGAGAGCATCTCCTACCATCAGCGCGAGCAGCGCCGCCTGCAGCGTCTGGAGCGCTTGCAGATCAGCAGCCGCAACCTGAGCGGTCAGCTGAACACCAGCGTGCTGCTGGATGCCATCGTGCGCGAAGCCGCTCAAACCTTCGATCTGCCCGCCGTCAGCCTGATGACGCCCAATGCCGAAGGCAAGTACACCTTGCGCGCCGCCGTCGGACTCTCCGAGCGCTACCTGCGCGAGCGCCGCGCCCACGTCATCATCCAGACGCAACCGTACATCCTGACGCCGCAGAGCGTCGCAGCAGACGACGATCAAGGCGCGCTGATCGCCGCTGAGGGCTGGCAGCAGGCGCTGGTCGTCCCGATGCAGAAGGGCGAGCAGCACCTCGGCGTCCTGAACTTATACACCTACGACGCGCGCACCTTCAGCGAGGAAGAGAAAGAGCTGGCTGTGCTGTTCGCCGCGCAAGCAGCAATTGCCCTCGAAAACGCCATGCTCTTCGAGGCGTTGGAGGAGCGCGCCGTCGAGCTGATGCAAGCCAATCGGCTCAAGAGCGAGTTCCTCGCCCGAGTCAGCCACGAATTGCGCACGCCCATGAACAGCATCAACGGCTACAGCGAGATGCTCTTGCGCCAGACCTACGGCCCGCTCAACGAGAAACAAGCCGACCGCGTCGAGCGCATCCTGCGCAACGGGCGCAGCCTGTTGGCGCTGATCGACGACCTGCTCGACCTCTCGCGCATCGACTCCGGCAAGATGGAGCTGCATCTGGAGGCGGTCAACTTGCCCGAAGAGATCGCCGCCGTGATTTACAATCTGGAGAGCCAAGCCTCCGCCCGCGAGCTGTATTTGCGCTACGAGCCCGCCGAGAATCTGCCTCGCGTCCAAGCCGACGCCACGCGCCTGCGCCAGATCATCGTCAATTTGCTGGGCAACGCCATCAAATTCACCAAGCAAGGCGGCATCTCGGTGCGCAGCCAACTGACCTACGAAGGCGAGCGCGCTTACGTCCTGACGGCTGTGCGCGATACCGGCATCGGCATCCGCCCCGAGGATCAAGCCATCATCTTTGATGAATTTCGCCAAGCCGACGGCTCGATCACGCGCGAGTACGGCGGCACGGGCTTGGGACTCGCCATCACGCGCCGCTTGGTCGAGATGATGGGCGGGCGCATCTGGGTGGAGAGCGAGGTGGGCGTCGGCAGCACCTTCAGCTTCACCTTGCCCGTGGCGGAGTAGCGCCTCAGCGCGGCAGCCAGCCGAAGGGCGGCTCGTCGTCATCCAGCGGCTCATCCGAGCTGGGCGGCGCAACTTGGGCTTGCCTCTGGCGCAAGCGGCGCTCTGCCGCGGCGCCAATCCGCCGCAGCTGGACGGGGCTGATCAGCCGATTCTTGAAGCTATCGGCTGAGAGGGCGAGCTGCGCGATGGCGCGGGCGGCGAGTTCAGCGCTCAGCGGGCGCATGGCGCTGAGCGGCAAGCCCAACAACGGCAAAGCGCCCAAAAAACTGAGCAGAAGCCCCAGCGGGCTGCGCGGCGCATCGGGCGCGTAGAGCGGCGGCGCGTGGATGATCGTCCAAGCCACGCCGCATTTCTGCACGTAGCGCTCCGCCTCGCGCTTCGCCTCCAAGTAGCCGCTAGGGATGCCCGCGCTGGCTGCCGCGCTCAGCAGCACGAAGTGCGGCACGCCATCGTTGACGGCGACTTGCGCCACGTTGCGCGCCGAGACGAAGTTCAAGTGCCGAAAGGTCTGCCCGCGCGCAGGATTTTGCTTCATGCCGCCGATCAGGTGGATGATGACGCCGTGTCCGCGCCCGCGCCCGCGCAAACTGGCAGGATTCCACACATCGCCGTGTACCACCTGAACGCTAGGGCGCAGCGCGCCCAGCTTCTCCTCTTGGTGCGGGCGCAGCAGGACGGTCACTTGGGCGCCTTCATCCAGCAGCGCCCGCACCACTCGAAAGCCCAAGAAGCCCGTGCCGCCTGCCACCAACACCCGCGAGCGGTCGCGAGTCGGCATCGCCCTCAGAACTTCCAGCTTTTGAGCTGATCGATCAGCGGATACGCCGTCATATCCAGATGCACCGGCGTGATCGAGACGTAGCCCTGATGCACCGCCCAAATATCCGTGCCTTCAGCGCTGACATCGCCGCTGGGCGCCTTGCCGCCGATCCAGTAATACGGGCGACCCTCCGGATCGAGGCGCGTGACCAGCTCGTCGTGATAGATGCGCGTGCCTTGCCGCGTGATCTGCGTGCCTTTGATTTGATCGTAGGGCAGGTAGGGGATGTTCACATTCAGCAGCGTCATCGGCGGCAAGCCATGCTCCAGCACCTGCGCCGCCACCCGCCGCGCCACTTGCGCCGCGGCGCTGTAATCCGCCTCCAGCGAGCGCGAATCGAGCGAGAAGGCGATGGACGGCTTGCCGTGAATGGTGCCTTCAAAAGCGGCGGCGACCGTGCCGCTGTAGGTCAAATCTTGCCCCAGATTGGGTCCGCGATTGATGCCGGAGACGACCAGATCGGCTTGGACGCCCAGCAGACCGATCAAGGCGATGGCGATGCAATCGGCGGGCGCGCCGTCGGTGCTGTACGCCTCGATGCCGTCGCCGATCTTCACCGGCGTGACGCGCAACGGCTTGGTCAGCGTCTTGCGATGACCGTTGGCGCTCTGATTCTCCTCCGGTCCGATCACGACCACGCGCCCGAACTCGCGCATGGCAGTGGCGAGCGCCAGCAAGCCCGGCGCAAAGATGCCGTCGTCATTCGAGACGAGGATGCAACGATGCGGTGTTTTCGCCGTCATAAGTTCTGCTCGATCCTTGTGAAGCCTGTCTTCCTTCGCCTCCATTATAGCATGAGGCAGCTCGCCCTAGCGCTGCGCGGGCAGAGGCGTTACAATTCCGCCGATGCAGCACACGTTTTCAGCCCATCGCCTCCTGACGCTCCCCGAAGCGCTCGCCTGGCGCGCCCAGTTGCGCGCGCAAGGCGTGCCGCTCGTCTTCACCAACGGGCACTTCGACCTGCTGCACGTCGGTCACTTGGATTACCTTGAGAAAGCCCGCGCTTTGGGCGGCGCGCTGTTTGTGGCGGTCAATGACGATGCCAGCACGCAAGCCCTCAAAGGGCGCGGACGTCCGATCGTGCCTGCCGCTGAGCGCGCGCGCCTGATCGCCGCCTTGCACTGTGTGAGCGCCGCCCTGATCTTCGCGGGCGAGACGGCGAACGCGCTGATCAGCGCCTTGCAGCCCGAAATTTACGTCAAGGGCGGCGATTATCGCCACAAGCCGTTGCCCGAACGCGAGGCTGTCCTCGCTTACGGCGGGCAGATCGCGCTGATCGATCTGCTGCCTGATCACAGCACCTCCGCCCTGATCGCGCG
The DNA here is from genome assembly GCA_938005675.1 of uncultured Anaerolineae bacterium. Classification (GTDB taxonomy): domain Bacteria; phylum Chloroflexota; class Anaerolineae; order Aggregatilineales; family UBA2796; genus CP2-2F. Next base: position 586 of record CALKXH010000036.1, on the reverse strand, counting down.
CATTCGGGCGCTCCCGACCGACTCAAGCGAGGCAGCTCTGGGATGAACGAACCGATCTCGCCCGCGCCCAGCCTGCCGCTCGAAGACGAGCTCTCTTCGGAGGCGGTCGCCAGCGGACTCGCCCGCGCCACCACGATCCTCGCCATCGGCAACATCGCCAGCCGCGCCCTCGGCTTCGCCAAAGAGATTCTGCTCTCGAACCTGTTCGGCGCCAGCCGCGCCGTGGACGCCTTCCAGATCGCCATCACCATCCCGCGCGACCTGTACGACCTCGCCATTTTCGGGCACACCAACTCCGCCATCGTGCCTGTGCTGAGCGAGTACGCCGCCCGCGAGGATAAAAGCGAGCTATGGCGCTTGGTCAGCGCGTTGGTCAGCCTCGTCGTGCTGATCAGCGGCGTGTTGGTGCTGGGCATGACGCTCTTCGCCCCGCAGGTCATCGCTTTCTACCGCGGCGCGCCCAGCCTGACGCCCCTTGAGTCGCCTTTTGCCCTTGAGGCGGCGCTGCTGCGCAGCGGCGGCATGAGCATGGCGTCCTTCGCCCTCTCAGCGGAGCTGCTGCGCCTGACCGCGCCCTCGCTGCTGT
>CALKXH010000035.1 GCA_938005675.1 uncultured Anaerolineae bacterium | reverse complement strand
GTTGGCTTCGTGGATAGCCAGCAGTCGGCGCTATCCGATCTTGCGCGTCTGGGCGACCTCGCCGAAGCGGCGCAGATCGTCAAGCAGCACGCCGTCAACGAAGTGATCATCGCCTTGCCCTATCGTGACTACGAATGCCTGAACGCCCTCGTGCCAGAGCTGCAACGCTTGCCCGTCCAAGTGCGGGTTGTGCCGAACTACCTGAATCTGGTGCTTTACCGCGCCACAGCCGAAGAATTTGGCGGCGTGCCGCTCATCAATTTGCGCGCCCCCGCCCTGAGCGGCTATCAGCGCGTCGTCAAGCGCTTTTTCGACCTGATCGTCGGCACAGCGCTCTTGCTGCTGAGCGCGCCGCTTTGGGCGCTCATCTGGCTGGCAATTCGGCTCGATTCAAAAGGACCTGCCCTTTTCAAGCAGCAGCGCATCGGCGAGAACGGCAAGCCCTTCACCATGTACAAGTTCCGTACCATGCGCCTCAATGCCGAGTTGCACCAAGCGGAGGTCTCGCACTACGACGAGGACGGCAACTTCATCCACAAGCGGGCGAACGATCCGCGCGTGACGCGCGTCGGGCGTTTTTTGCGGCGCACCAGCCTTGATGAACTGCCCAATTTGATCAACGTGCTGCGCGGCGAGATGAGCCTAGTCGGTCCGCGCCCGGAAGTGGCGTGGATGCTAGATAAGTATCAGACGTGGCAGCTCAGGCGCTTTGCCGTGCCACAGGGCATGACCGTCTGGTGGCAGATCAACGGGCGCAGCAGCAAGCCAATGCATCTGCACACCGAAGACGACCTGTACTATATTCAGAACTACTCGATCTGGCTCGATCTGCACATCTTGTGGCGTACGCTTTTTGTGGTGCTGCGCGGCAAAGGCGCTTTTTGAATGCGAGCCGCTTTCTTGGGCATCGATCTGGCGTGGTCGGCGCGGAACGCCAGCGGCGTGGCAGCCCTGCACCTGCGCAACGAGCGCGCCGCCCTCGCCGAGACGCCCGCCCTCGCCCGCACGGATGATGACATCCTCGCTTTTGTGGCGCGTTATGCCGACTGTACGCCGCTGATCGTGGCAATCGATGCGCCCTTGTGCGTGCCAAATCGGACGGGCAAGCGCCTCGGCGACGCGTTGATCAGCCAGACCTTCGCCAAATACGGGGCGGGCGCTCATCCTGCCAATCGAACGCTCCTGAGCAAGTACAACGGCGGCGTCTTGCGCGGCGAGGCGCTGATTGAACGTCTAGCCGCCCTGAATGTGCCGCATACGCCGCACTTCTCCGCGCGGTCGGCTGTGCGCTGCGCCTTTGAGGTCTATCCGCACGCCGCTATGATCGGTTTGTTCGCTTTGGAGCGCGCGCTGCGCTACAAGCGCAAACCAAGACTCAGCCGCGCTGAGCAAGAGTCGGCGTGGCGGCAATACGCGGCGCACTTAGACGCTCTCCGCGACGCCGCACCGCCCCTCGATCTGCCCGAAAGGCTGCTGCAAGCGCCGTGGAGCAAGGCGGAGGAAGATCAGCGCGATGCAGTCCTGTGCGCCTACGTCGCGCTGCATTACTGGTGGCACGGCGCGACGTTCTGGCAGGTCTACGGGACGCTTGAGGCGGGCTACATCGTGGCGCCGCGCCTAGCCCTCAGCGATGGCGCGCGCTAAGGTCAGCAAGGTCTGCTCCACCACCTCAAGGCGCACTTGCTCCTGATCCTCCCACCACTGATAGTCCTGATAACGCGCTTGATAGTCTTCCAAGAGCGCCGAGACCGACTCAGGGCTTGCCCCGCCGATGCCGCGCCGTGACTCGACGATGGCGCGAGGCTCTTGCGCCTCGCGCACAGCCTCCTCAGGCAAGTTGAGCGCCCGTCCCAGCAGCGCCTGCGCCGCTTGATCAAGCGCCGCGCTGTTGAGCGGCTGATGGCTGGGCAAGCCCGCTTCAAGCGCCTTGCGCACGGCGTAGCCGATGAGCCGATGCGCTGTGCGCGGATCGAGATCGGCTGCCTCGCTCAGATAGTCGCCCAAGTCGGTGGCGCCGCTGAAGCCCTCGCCCGCGCGCGCCGCCATGCGCTCAATCTGCCACTCCGCCCGCTCCAGCACGCCCGTTAGCAGGCGAACTGTGCGCGTAGCGCGATCAAGGGCGCGCGGCAGCTCGCCGTAGGCGAAAATGCGGTTATCGGGCTGCCCGGAGGGCGTCTGATTGGTGGCGATGATCGTGTAGAGCGCCCCGCCGCTGGCGCGCGCCGCGCCGCGCACATAGGCGAGGCTGTACGGATTCTTCTTCTGCGGCATGATCACGCTGGTGCGCGAGTGCGCATCGGCAAGCGTCACATAGCCGAATTCCTCAGTGGCGAAGAGGTACAAGTCTTCGGCGAGGCGATCTAACGTCGTCATCAGGATGACGACCTCCGCCGCGACCTCAATGGCGACGTCTGCCTGCCACATGGCGTCGCGCGTGTGCGCCGCGATGCCCTCAAAGCCGAGCAGCTCGGCGGCGCGGGCGCGGTTGAGCGGCAAGCGCGAGCCGTTCACGCTGCCGCCGCCCATCGGCGACTGATTCACGCGCCCGTAGGCGGCGCGCAAGCGCTCAGCATCGCGCAGCAGCGGCGCGGCAAAAGTCAGCAGGTAGTGCGCGAGCGTGGTCGGATGCGCCTTTTGCAGGTAGGTGTAATCGGGCATCAGCGTGGCGCGATGCTCGCTCGCAAGGCGCAACAGGGCGCCGATCAGCGCGGCGTGCGCCTCGATCAGGCGCAGCAGATGGGCACGCGTCGTGATCAAGTAGCCGACCGTAGAGGATTCGCGGCGTGCTCGCCCTAGCCGCAGCCAGCCATCTGCGCCGCCCTCTGGGACGCGCTCGCGCAGCGCCTGCTCGCGGTTAGTGTAGATATCGCCGTAAACGGGGTCGAAGGGAAACTGCTCAGGCGGGATGGCGTGCAGCTCCAGCAAGCCGCGCAGGAGCGGCTGACGAGCGGCATATGGGATCAAGCCGCTCTCGCAGAGCATGACGCAATAGGCGAGATCGGCGAGGCTCATGCCGCGATAGAGCAAGGCGCCATCGCTCACCTCATGCGCGAAAGCGGATTGAATCAGCTCGTCGGCGGGCTGCTCGGTCAGGCGTGCGCCATAGCCCATATGCCCGACTCGGGCGGCGCGTTCTTTGTTGTCACTCATAGGCGTTCCTCAAACTTCAAAAGGTCAGAGAGCGCAAAAAAGCATCGAAGTAGTGCTTGTACGCCTCGAAGACGTCGGCTTTTGCCTCGTAGGTGATCACGACGGCTTGCCCCGTCCGCAAGATGACGAGATCGAGCGCGCGGACGGTGATCGGCTCCGCCTGCAGGAAGGGATTGGGATCGATGTAGGCGTAGGCGTAGATCATTTGCTGTCCGCGCTGACCGCCGGGCAGATTGGCGGGGCTGCGGCTGAGCGAGCGGTAAGCTGGCAAACGCGCCGCGCGGTCTATATCGAGCAGGTCGAGGATATCAGCTGGGCGCGCGCCGTCGCCGATGGGGATCAGCTGCAATTGGATGGTCGTCTTGAACGGGAGGGCGGCGGGGTCTTGGGCGCGCAACACGAAGCGCGCCCCGCCCTCCTCTAAAAGCCAGCGAGCGGGATAGCGCGCCGTGATGCCTGCCTCGCGGTTGACGAACGGGAAGGTCGCGCTGAGGATATTATCGCGGTAGATGAAGCCGTAACCGATAGCCAGCAACGCCGCTCCGATGACGAGGTAGTTCGCCAAGCGCTGCCGCAAGGTGAGCGGCGCGGCGTAGCCCTCTGCGCGCATTCAACGCCCCTCGCCCGCGCGCAGCGCCTCGCGCTCGTCGGCGGCGCGCACGAGGAAACTCAGCGCGCTGAACAGCACCACGATCAAAAAGAGCGCCATGCCAAGTCCGTAGATGGCGTTATTGCCCGTCCCAGTGCGCGAGACGCCCGCCACAATCAAGCCCGCCCGCAGCACAATCGAGAGCGCGTTGAAGAGCGCCGCGATCAGCACGCCCAAGAGCGGCGTCAGCACGAAGACGTTCGGCTTGCGCAGCTCATAGAGCGCAAAGCCGATGATCGGGCTGATGGCGACCTGCGCCAGCGTGATCTCAGTCATGCGCAGGGCTGCCGAGGCGAGATTGAGCGTGTTGTTCAGGGCGAAGTGGATGTTCAGCGCGGTAGCGAAGCCGATAGCGGCTGCCATCGCGTAGGCAACCGCATCGAGGCGCATGTTGAAGTCGGTGCGCCACACGCTGTAGCGCAAGACGGCGTATTTCAAGAACTCATGCACCATCCCGACGCTCAAGGTATAGCCGACGATGCGCTCTAAGCCGCTGGCAGTGCTGAGCCATTCCTCAGGGGCGAAAAGCGCCACGAGCGGCACAGCTACTCCGCTGGCGGCTAAGCCGCCCAGCAGCGCCACAGCGGGCAGATTGCGGCGCGGCTGCAACGCGCGACGCTCGGCGGCGTAAGAGATGCCCAGCCATAGACCAAGCGGCAACACAGCGTAGGCGAAGCTCAGCGGGCGCTCTAAGTTGGCGGGCAAACGCACCTCGAACAGCCGCGACCCGAAGACGAGCGCAGCCGTGATGCTCAGCAGCAAGAGCGCCTCCAGCCAAGCTGTGCGCCACACCCGCCGATAGGGATAGCCTTCGCCTGCTTCGCGTTGGGGCGTCAGCAAATAGGGTTGGGAAGTCAAGGGGCGCGTTCACCTCACGACCAAGAATGACTTCCATTGTGGCACGCTCAAAAAGCTTTTTCAAGCCTTGCTGCCTTGTGCGCGGGACTGTGATCCTTCTGAAGATTTTGTGAAATCACGCCATCCGTTAGAGATTGTGGTAAACTATTCGAAAAATCGGGCGTCATTCATCGGAGCAGGTCTCATGACCGACGAAGAGCCAGTGCGGATAGTTTGTATTGAGGACGATCCTAAAACAATTGACCTAGTTAAGCTGATCCTGCGGCGCGAAGGCTTCGAGGTAATCGGCACAACCAACGGGCGCGACGGCTTGACGGCGATTGAACAAGTCCAGCCGCAGCTCGTCCTGCTGGACTTGATGATGCCCGACATGGACGGCTGGGAGGTCTATCAGGCGATGCGCGCCAACGAGGGCATGAAGCACATCCCCGTCATCGTGCTGACCGCTAAAGCCCAGAGCATCGATAAAGTGTTGGGTTTGCACATCGCCAAAGTCAACGATTACATCACCAAGCCCTTCAGCCCCTCGGAGTTGGTTCAGAGCGTGCGCAAAGTGCTCGATCAAGCCACTGCGTCGTCGTAAAGCGCCCTGACTCATCTAAGGACAGGGCGCTTTGTACGCCTCACGCCTCGAAGCGCGCCAGATCGGCGTAGAGCGCCTTCAAAGCGGGGTAAGTTGCGCGGAAGATCGGATAGAGCCGCTCGTAATCGGCTACGCCCGCAGGATCGGGCGTGATGACCATCTCTTTGCGCACCAGTTGACGGCACGCCGTCGGCACGTCGGGGTAAGCGCCCGCGCCGACCGCCGCCAAGATTGCCGCTCCGAACGCGGCGCCCTCGTGCGTATTGACCGTGTAAAGCGGGATGCCCATGATATCAGCCGTCAATTGCCGCCACACGGGACTGTTCGCCGCGCCGCCGCCAATGACCGCCTCAGTGGGCTGGGCGCCCTGCCCGCGCAACAGCTCCAAGTTATCGCGCATCCCGAAGGCGACGCCCTCCATGACCGCGCGCGCCATGTGCGCCACGCCGTGCCGCAAGGTCAAGCCGACGAACGCACCGCGCGCCAACGGATCGGGGTGCGGATTGCGCTCGCCGGTCAGGTAGGGCGCGAAGATCAAGCCCAGCGAGCCGCGCGGCACGCGCTCGACGTGCTGATTCAGCTCATCGTAGCTCATCTTCGGCGTCAATTCGTCGTGCAGCCAGCGCAGACCGCCCGCCGCGCTCAGCATCACGCCCATGTAGAACCATGTGTTCGGCACAGCCGCGCAGAAGTGATGCAACAAGCCCTCAGGCTGCGGGTTGTAAGTGTCGCTGCTGGCGAACGCCACGCCTGACGTGCCGATGGTCAGCGAGACCTGATTTTGCTCCACAATGCCGCTGCCCACGCCCGCCGCCGGCTGATCGCCCGCCCCGCCCACAATCGGCGTCCCGACGCGCAAACCAGTCTCGGCGGCGGCGGCTTCGCTGACATAGGCGCACACCTCCGGCGACTCGCATAGCTCCGGCAACCACGCGCGCGGGATGTCGAAAGCAGCTAGCAGCTCATCCGACCACGTCCGCTTGGCGATCGCCATCAGCCCGAAGCCTGAGCCGTCCGCTACATCCGCCACGTAAGCGCCGCTGAGACGATAGCGCACGTAATCTTTGGGCAGCAGCACGTGGGCGATCTGCTTGTAGACCTCAGGCTCGTTCTCGCGCAGCCACACGATCTTCGGCGCGGTGAAGCCCGCCAACAGACGGCTGCCGATCAAGTTCCAGAGCTTGTGCGCGCCAACTTTCTCCGTGATCGCCTCGCACTGGGCGCCTGAGCGCTGATCGTTCCAGAGGATGGCGGGGCGCAACGGCTTGCCGTCCTTATCCAGCGAGGTCAAGCCGTGCATCTGTCCGGTCAAGCCGATGGCGGCGACATCCTCAGGCGCGACCTGCTTCATCACGTCGCGCAGGGCGGCGCTGGTGGCGCGCCACCATTCTTCGGGGTCTTGCTCGCTCCACAGCGGGCGCGGCGTGGAGAGCGCGTGCGGGTAGCTCTGGCTGGCGATGACTTGCCCTTGCATATCCACCACAAGGGCTTTCGAGGCGGTCGTGCTGACGTCAATACCGATGAAATAGGGCTTGCTCATGCGAAAATCTCCACAGCGTTTGGAAGAATCAGTCTATTCCGCACACAATCTTAGCCTGAACGTTTGTGCAGAGCAACTCACACCTGTCCAACAACGCGCGCAGGATTGCCTGCCACGATGGCGCGCGACGGCACCTCGCCTGTGACGACCGCGCCCGCCCCGATCACAGCGCCGCGCCCAATGCGCGCGCCTTTCAGGATGATCGCCCACATGCCGATGAAAACTTCATCTTCAATCAGGATCGGCGCGCTCTTGCCCGCGCTCGGATCGGCGCGGCGTGCCTCAGGCGCCAGCGGATGAAAGTCGGTATCCACGATGGTACTATTGGCGCCGATCCAGACCTGATCGCCGATCTCGATGCGCGTCTGCGCCACGATCACAGCGCCCGTCATGCCCACGCCGCGCCCGATGATCAGCTCCGCGCCGCGCGCCCACGTGCAGAGCAAGGTGCGCCGAACGACGCCCAACGGATTCGAAGCATACCAGCTGCGCAGGGTCAGATCGCGCCCAATTTGGATCAGGCTGCCCGCGTGCCGCTGGATTATCGGCGCGCCATAGATGCGCCAGCCGCTCTGCCACGCCACGCCGTTCAAGGTGAAGGTCAGGCGCGCGAGGGGCAAAGTGGCGTAGCGGCGCAGCTCGGTCAGCGCCTTCCAAGGCGTCTGGCGGGCTTGGCGGAGCAGCTCCACTAGCGCGACTCGTCCTCGTGCCAGCCGGCTAAGCCGTAAGCGCCTACTTTCAGCACTTTCAAGGAGAGCAAGGCGCACTTCAGGCGCACTGGTCCGAGCGGGATGCCCAGCAGCTCCAGCACCTCTTCTTTAGTGATCTGGCGCGCCTCTTCGAGCGTCTTGCCGACGATGATCTCGCCCAACATCGAAGCCGAGGCTTGGCTGATGGCGCAGCCCTCGCCTGACCAGCCGACCTCAACGATGCGCCCGTCGCGCACGCGCATGGTCAGGCGCAGGCGGTCGCCGCAGAGCGGATTCTTCTCCTCATGATCGATGTCGCAGGGCTGCAGAACGCCCCAGTTACGCGGATGACGGTAGTGATCGAGGATCGCCTCGTGATACAT
>CALKXH010000034.1 GCA_938005675.1 uncultured Anaerolineae bacterium | reverse complement strand
ACGACTGCGCGCTTGGGCGGGGCGGTGGCGGCGGCGCAGGCGATCAAGACGACGGTCGGCGGCGATCAAGCTTTCTACGAGCGCGTCTACGCCCAGACCCTCGCCCGCTGGGAGACCGATCCCATCGAAATCCGCGAGACGAGCGACGCGCCGAGCGGTCAGTTGCCCGGCAGGGGCTTCGGGCAGAGCATCCCCGGCATCGGCTCGATGTTCGTGCTGTTCAGCGCGACGGCGTTGGCGCAGCTGTTCGCCACTGAGCGGCAAAATCACACCTTGCAGCGCCTGATGAACATGCCCGTGCGCCGCGTGCACATCCTGACGGGCAAGCTGATCGGGCAATTCCTGCTGTGTTTGCTGACTTTCAGCTCAATGTTGGCGGTCGGCGCGCTCTTGGGCGTGCGCTGGGACGATCCGCTCGGCGCCATCGCCGTGGTCTTCACCTTCACGCTGTGCGCCACGGCGCTGGGCTTGGCGGTCTCGGCGGTGGCGCGCACTGCCAATCAAGCGGCGGGACTGGGCTTCCTGATCCCGATGACTTTGGCGCCTTTGGGCGGGGCGTGGTGGTCGCTCGACATCACGCCGCCGTTCATGCAGGTGATCGGGCGGATCGTCTCGCCGATTGCCTGGTCGCAGGAGGCGTTCACGCGCCTGATCTTCTACGGCGCCTCTTTTGCCGAGATCGTCCCAAATCTGCTAATCTTGCTGCTGTTCACGGCGGTTTTCTTCGGCTTCGGCGTGTGGCGCTTCCGCTTGGAGTAGCTTGATGGGCGAGACGGCGTACCTGAGCCTGACCCTATTGTGGGGTGCGCCGTTGCTTGCTTTGCAATGGCTGATCGGCTTGGACTTGCTGATCAGCCATTGGCGAGTCTGGCTGCCCGCCAGCCTGCTCCCGACCCTCTACCTGATCGGCGTGGATGCGCTTGGGCTGGGCATCGGCTTGTGGTCGGTCGAGCTGCGCGCCCTGAGCGGCATCTTGCTGCCGATTGTGAACGTGCCGCTCGAACACGCCTTGCATTTCGGGTCGCTCTGCACGCTCGCCGCCCAGACTGTGATCCTCTGGCACGAGCGGGCGAGGCTGTGGGCGCGCTCGCGGCGCTTGGCGCGGCTGCTGCGCGGCGGCTGGGCGGCGCTGCGCAACGCGCGTCACCTCGATTCGTCCGAATAGCCCCTTCGCTCAGCGTGCAATCGTCCGCTGCCTCAGCTGACTCAACTCGATTTGGCACTCGCTTGTGGCGGCGCTATAATTTAGGCGTCGAATAGTTAGGGAGCGAACGATTTGAGTCCGAACGAACATGCGCCGCCTGAACTGGCTGAGATCGAGTCGCGCGTCCTGTTCAACTGGATTTTCAAGCTGATGATCCGCGACTTGGATGAATACCTCAGGGCGCAAGCCGCCCCGATCAGCAGTCTGCAGTACGGCGTCTTGCGGGTGCTGCGGCACGGCACGCAAAACTTGGGCGAGCTGGGCAAGCGCATGTTGCTCAGCCCCGCCACGCTGGTGCCGGTCGTGGATGCGCTCGTCAAGCAGCGTTACGTCAGCCGCGAGCGCGATCCGAGCGACCGACGGCGCGTGCAGCTCTCGCTGACCGAAGACGGCAACGCCCTAGTCGAGCAGCTCGCCTGCCAGCCGCTGGAGGATAGCTACCACAGGGCGTGGCAGAGCCTCGCGCCCGATCAGCGCGCGCAACTGCTGAGCTTGCTGCGCCAGCTGATCGCAGAGATGTCCGAAACGCCTGAAGAAGTCCGCGCGCGCCTCGCCGAGATCGTGCAGACGCATTGGCGGCAGCGCGCCTAGCCCACATTCGCATCGAATAGGAAGGAAAGACAACCGTGCAAGCAGGAGCCATCGCAGGGGCAGCCAAACGCGCGCGCCCGCCGCTGATCAATCGCGGGTTGTTGCGCGCCATCGGCTATTTGGGCAAGCAGCGCCGCACGGCGTTGATCGCCTACAGCTCGCTCGTCATCGCCACGTTGGCGCAATTGGCGGTGCCGCAGCTCGTCCAGAACATCATCGAGGCGGTCACGCGCGGCGTGAGCGCTAAGGGCGTCTTGAATCTGCCTGAGATCGCGCAGCCGCTCGCCGCCGCCGCGCTCGGACGTCCGTTGGAGCAGCTGCGCGCCGACTATCTGAACGCCGAGAGCATCATCCTGAACGCGGCGCTGATCATCATCGCCTTCGCCCTGATGCGCGGCGGCTTCTCGTTTTTGCAGGCGTACATGGCGGAGAAGACCTCGCAGGGCATCGCCTTCGACCTGCGCAACGAAATCTACGCCAAGATTCAGCGCCTCTCCTTCAGCTATCACGACCGCAACCAGACCGGGCAGCTGATCACGCGCGCCATCGACGACGTGGAGAAGCTGCGCTTGTTCCTTGCGCAGGGCTTGGTGCTGGCGGCGCAGGCGGTCTTGCTGCTGGGCGCCACGCTGATCATCCTGCTGGCGACCAACTGGCGGCTGACCCTCGCCATCTTGCCGGTGCTGCCCATCGCCCTGATCCTGTTCATGATCTTCGGCGCGATCAGCCAGCCGCTCTTCTTCCAAGTGCAGGCGCGCCTCTCGAGGGTCAACACCATCCTGCAGGAGAACTTGGCGGGCATCAAGGTGGTCAAAGCCTTCGTGCGCGAGCGCCACGAGCAGGAGCGCTTCGGCGCGGCGGCGCACGACCTGCTCGAATGGCAGTTGCGCGTCGGGCGGACTTTCTCGTTCTTGTTCCCGCTGGTCTTCCTAGTGGCGCAGATCGGGCAGGCGGTCATCCTGTACTTCGGCGGCGGGCAGATCATCGGCGGCACGCTGAACTTGGGCGAGTATCAGAGCTTCAGCCTGTACTTGGTCTTCGTGTTCTTCCCGATTGGGCAGTTGGGCTTCATCATCTCGCTGATGGCGCAAGCCTCCGCCTCCGCCGTGCGCGTCTTCGAGATTCTGGACGCCAAGAGCGAGGTCGCCAACGCGCCGGACGCCGTCCCGCTGGGCGAGATCAAGGGGCAGGTCGAGTTTCGGAACGTGACCTTCCGCTACTTCGGTTCCAGCGCGCCGGTGCTGAGCAACGTCAGCTTCACGGCGCAGCCCGGTCAGACCGTCGCGCTCTTAGGCGCCACTGGCAGCGGCAAGACCACCATCATCAACTTGATCCCGCGCTTCTATGACGTGAGCGAAGGCGCCGTGCTGATCGACGGCGTGGACGTGCGCAAGGTCACGCTGGAGAGCCTGCGGAGTCAGATCGGCATCGTCCTGCAAGAGACCACGCTCTTCAGCGGCACGATCCGCGAGAACATCGCCTTCGGCAAGCCCGATGCCAGCCTTGAGGAGGTCATCGCGGCGGCGCAAGCAGCCAGCGCCCACGATTTCATCATGAGCTTCCCGCAGGGCTACGATACGCCCGTCGGCGAGCGCGGCGCGACCCTGAGCGGCGGGCAGAAGCAGCGCATCGCCATCGCGCGGGCGCTCCTGCTCAACCCGCGCATCCTGATCCTCGACGACTCGACCAGCAGCGTCGACTTAGTGACCGAGTACCGCATCCAGAAGGCGCTCGATCAGCTGATGAAGGGGCGCACCAGCTTCGTGATCGCCCAGCGCATCAGCACGGTGCTGAACGCCGACCTGATCCTCGTGCTGGAGAAGGGGCGCATCGTCGCCAGCGGCAAGCATGAGGAGCTGCTGGAGACGTGCGAACTCTACGCCGAAATTTACAGCTCACAACTGGTGGGCGACGCAGAAATCGATCAGAGCATTGCCGCCTAGCGCGGAGAAGGAGCACTTGAGCTATGATGGGCGGTCTAGACGGCGCACGCCGTATGATGGAGCGCGAAGTCAGCAAGCCGAAGAATCTCGGCGCGACTTTGGCGCGCTTCGGGCGCTACTTCGGGCGCTACTGGCTGATTTTGCTGCTGATCGCGGGGCTGATCGTCGGCTCCACTTGGACTCAGGTGGTGGCGCCGGAGCTGATCGGGCAGGCGATTGATTGCTACCTGTTCCCGCGTCCCGGCGTGGTCTGCACCTACACCCAAGAGGATGCCCGCGCCATCGAGGCGCGCTTCCGCGCCGACCAAAGCCTGAGCGAGGCGCAGCGCGCCGAGGCGATTCGGGAGGCTAAACTGAGCGGCTTGCTGGGCTTGGTGGGCATCTTGGTGCTGCTGTTCATCGGCGGCGCCGCCATGAACGGCGCGATGTTCTTCCTGATGAACTGGACGGGTCTGCACGTGCTGTACAACTTGCGCCGCGAGGTCTTCCAGCACACGCATCGGCTCTCGCTGCGCTACTACGCTGAGAACGAGGTCGGCAACATCATGAGCCGCCTGACCAGCGACCTCGAGACCATCCAGCAGACCATCAACTTCGCCCTGATCAGCGTGGTCAGCGGCGCGCTGCTGATGGTGTGGATCGCCGTCAAGATGTTCCAGACCAACTTCGGCTACGCCCTGCTGAGCCTCTCGATGCTGCCGCTGATGTTCGCGGCGACCTTGCACTTCAGCAATCAGGCGCGCAAAGCCTTTCGGCGCAGCCGCCAGCAGATGGGCAACGTCAACGCCGACCTGCAAGAGAGCATCACTGGCGTGCGCGAGGTACAAGCCTTCAGCCGCGAGGAAGAGAACATCGCCGAGTTCATGCGCGTCAACGCCGCCAACCGCGACGCCAACGTGCGGGCTGCCAGCTTCACCAGCGCCCTCACGCCCACGCTGGAGGCGCTCGGTTTCGTCGGCTTGGCGATTGTGGTGGTGGTCGGCGGCGTCGCCGTCTTCCGCGATGAGCCGCTCTTCGGCACGGTCATCTCGCTGGGCACGGTCTTCGCCTTCGTGCAGTACGTGCAGCGCTTCAATCAGCCCATTCAGCAGATCGCGCTGCTGTGGACGAACATCCAGAGCGCCATCGCCGGCGGCGAGCGCATCTTCGGCTTGCTGGATACCCCGCCCGACTTCGAAGACGCGCCCAACGCCCGCCCGCTGCCGCCCATTCAAGGCACAGTCGAGTTCGTGGACGTCTGGGCGGAGTACAAGAAGGATCAGCCCGTGCTGCGCGGCATCAACCTGAGGGCGGAGCCCGGTCAGACCATCGCCGTGGTCGGTCCGACCGGCGCCGGCAAGACGACCCTGATCAACTTGATCCCGCGCTTCTACGACGTGAGCAAAGGCGCGGTGCTGATCGACGGCATCGACGTGCGCGAGGTCACCCTGGAGAGCCTGCGCGCTCAGATCGGGCTGGTGCTGCAGGATAGCTTCCTGTTCGCCGATACGGTCATGAACAACATCCGTTACGGCAAGCTGGAGGCGAGCGATGAGGAGGTCATCGCGGCGGCGAAGCTGGTGGCTGCCGATCAGTTCATCGAGCGCCTGCCCAACGGCTATCAGACCGTGCTGGGCGAGCGCGGCGCGGGCTTGAGTCAGGGGCAGCGCCAACTGATCGCCATCGCGCGCGCCGCCCTGAAGAATCCGCGCATCCTGATCCTCGACGAGGCGACCTCCAGCGTGGATACGCGCACCGAGCGCATCATCCAGAGCGCGCTGGAGAAGCTGCTGCGCGGGCGCACCAGCTTTGTGATCGCCCATCGGCTCAGCACGATCCGCAACGCCGATCAGGTGCTAGTGGTGCAGGCGGGTCAGATCGTGGAGCGCGGCACGCACGCCGAGCTCTTGGCGCACAAGGGCGCCTATTACGAGCTGTACATGAGCCAGTTCCGTCGGCAGGATCAGGCGGCGGATGGCGGCTTGCCCGCGCCTGCCGCCGTCGTGCCCGCCTAACGGGTCAGCTCGGCGACGTCACACTTTTTGCACTTGAGCGTCGGCACGGCGCGCCCATCCATCAGATCGGCTACCCAATCGCGGAACGGCACGCCGTCCGCCTGATAGGTGTAGAAGCGGTCGTAGGGCAGGATGCAGTGCGCCGTGCCGCCGCTGATGAAAGCGCGGAAGTTGGGCAACGCTTCGAGCGCCTCAAGGCGCGCGTACATGCCCGCTTGCCAATCCACGCCGCCCTGCAGCCCGTAGAAGAAGACCTGCACGCCATCGGCGGCGGTGGTGAACTGCGTCAAGAGCGCCTCGGGGTGGCGCTTGCTGTTGGCGGCGTAGAGCTGGTTGATGATGAACGGATCGCGCGCTACGTCCGCCAATTCGGGCAGCTCTTGGGCGAGGTTCTCGTAAAAGCCCCAGCGCTCCAAGCCGTCCCACTGGGGCATGATCACGCCGACGCCCGAATCGCCGATCAGCCGACGCAGCGCGTTGGGATAGCGGCTGAAGATGCTGTTGGCGTGCATGATCGCGCCGTAGCTGCCCGCGCTGCAGCCGCTGACCAGCACCTTATCCGCCTCGGGGAAATTCTGATAGACCCACTCCAGCGCGGCTTTGGCGTTGCGGTAGCCCTTGTGCTGCACGGTCAGCGTGGGGGTGTACGCAACGGTGCGGTCGCCCACGTGGACGTCGCCGGTGCAGTAGGAGATCAGCACGGTGGCGTAGTCGCGCAGCGGATTATCGGCTCGCTCCAGATCGAAGACGCCCTGCCGCAGCGAGGCATCGTAGCGGATCGCCTCGTAGGGGATGACCTCGTCGGTGAACAGATCAGCCGCCTTGCTGCAATTGAAGCCGTTCCAGCAGGCGCCGCCGCCCAAAAAGTGAATGTGCAGCTTGCGCGGGTCTCTGCCGCGATTGACGTAAAAGGCGTAGGGCGCGCCCCGCCCGCAGATCGTCCCACCTTCGGGCAGGATTTGCTCCCACTCAGGCGCCTCCTGCGCCCAGACGCCCGTCCCCAGCGCCAGCAGACAAATTACGGTCAGGAGGAACCAACGTTTCAACATGGTAACTGCTCCTTCTCTATTTCTGACAAGCATAGAGCGTGTATAATGCGAACGCAAACTCGCAACGCACACTTTTGAGGATTGCTCATGCGCTTAGGCATCATTGGCTTGCCCAACAGCGGCAAGACGACCCTCTTCAACGCGCTCACGCGCAGCAACCGACCGACAGGCGCGGTCAGCGGCGGCAAGTTGGAGGTCTACACCGCCGTGGTGGCGGTGCCCGACCCGCGCATCGATCAGCTCAGCGCGCTCTACAAGCCCAAGAAGACCATCTACGCCACCATCACCTACACCGATATCGGCGGGCTAGAGCGCGGCATCGGCAAGGAGGGCATCAGCGGCGAGCTGCGCAATCAGCTTCAGCAGGTGGAGGGCTTCATCCACGTGGTGCGCGCCTTTGAGGATGAGAGCGTGCCGCACCCGGAGGGCAGCGTCGATCCGCTGCGCGACCTGGTCACCGTCGACACCGAATTCCTGCTCAGCGACCTCGTCACCGTCGAGCGGCGGCTGGAGCGCCTGACCGAAGAGCGGCGCAAGGGCAAGCCCGCCAATCCGATCACCTTCGAGGCGGAGCTGGAGACCCTCAGCCGTTTCAAGGCGCACCTCGACGAGCTGAAACCCTTGCGCGCCCTCGAGACGACGGCTGAAGAGCGCCGTCTGGTGCGCGGCTATGGCTTGCTCTCGCTCAAGCCGATGCTGGTGATCTTCAATTCGGGCGATCAGCTCTACGACGTGGCGCGGGCGGAAGCGCATCGCACGCCCAACATGCGCCTGATCGCCCTACAGGGCAAGATCGAGGCGGAGATCGCCCAGCTGGAGGGCGAGGATCAGCGCCTGTTCCTGCAGGAGTACGGCATTCAGGAGGCGGGCGCGCAGCGCGCCATCCGCGAGAGCTACGAGCTGCTGCACATCCAGTCCTTTTTCACGGTCGGACCTGACGAGGTGCGCGCCTGGACGATCCCCATCGGCGCCACGGCGCAGGAGGCGGCGGGCGTCATCCACTCCGACTTGGCGCGCGGCTTCATCCGCGCCGAGGTGACCGCCTACGCCGATCTCTTGGCGCTGGGCAGCGAGGCGGAGGTCAAAAAGCAAGGCAAGATGCGCCTTGAAGGCAAAGATTACCGCGTGAAGGATGGCGATATCCTGCACGTGCGCGCCAACGTCTAGCGAGAAGGGATGCGAATCATGGTCAAGGCATTGGTCACCGGCGGGACGGGCTTTTTGGGCGCGCACATCGCGCGGCAATTGGTGGCGGCGGGGCATCAGGTGCGCATCCTGCGGCGAGCTACCTCGCGCACGGACTTGATCGCCGATTTGCCGCTCGAACACGCCTTCGGCGACGTCACCGACGCGGATTCAGTCCGCGCGGCGGCGCAGGGCTGCGCGTGGCTCTTTCACACGGCGGCGGTCGCCGATTATTGGCGGGCGTCGCGCGCTAAGCTCTATCAGGTCAACGTCGAGGGGACGCGCAATGCCCTTGAGGCGGCGCGGGCGGCGGGCGTCGAGCGGGTGATCTTCACCAGCAGCGCGGCGGCGGTCGGGCGGCGCGCCGACGGCTCGCCCAGCGACGAGTCCGCGCTGTTCAACTTGCCGCCCGAGCGCTTCCCCTACGGGCACAGCAAATTTCTGGCTGAGCAGGCGGTGGCGCAGGCAGTCGCGGCGGGCTTGCCCGTCGTGACCCTGAATCCGTCGGTGATCTTCGGTCCGGGCGACCTGAACCTGATCAGCGGCAGCCTGATCGTCGAGGCGGCGCGCGGACTGGTGCCGCCTTTCTACCCGGTCGGCGCGGTGACCGCCATCGACGTGCGCGATGTGGCGGCGGCGCACCTCGCCGCGGCTGAGCGCGGCGGCGTCGGCGAGCGTTACATCCTCGGCGCCTTCGACGTCACCTACCGCGAGCTGTTCAAGCTGATCTGCCAGATCGTCGGGGCGCGCCCGCCCAAGCTGCCCTTGCCGCGGGCGCTCGCGACGCCTTTGAGCGCGCTGGTCAAAGCCCTCCGCCGTCTGGGGCTCAAGCTGCCCGTCGATGGCGATCAAATCTGGCTGAGCGCGCAGCCGATCCTGTTCGATTGCCGCAAGGCGCGGGCGGCTCTCGGCGCGCCGCAGATCGGCTTGCGCCAATCCCTCGAAGAGACCTATCAGTGGTACGTCCAGCAGGGCTTGATCGCGCCGAGAGCGCCCCGTTAGGCGCCCTCAGACAACACAACGGGGCAGGTGGTCGCCCCCTGCCCCGCGATAGCCATGAGCCGTTCAGTCGTTCAGTTGCGGCAGAGCGGGTCGGCGCACTGAGCGATGGCGTCGGAGGGCACCCAGTAGCTCTGGCAGCCCAGCGCGATGCGCGTGAAGCCGCCCTGCGTCCCGAGCATCTTGAAGGTCTTGCCGGCTTCGGCGGAGAAGGTCGGGCTGGCAGCGCCGGCGTTCGGCGCAGCGTGCAGCGGGACGGTCGCCAGCATCCTGCCCAGCGGCGCGCCCGCCAGCGACGGTCCGCAAGCTGAGGTGCACAGGTAGGTCAGCGGTCCGCTCGCCATCAGGGTGCCGGGCGCCGCAGATGCATTCACAGTACCTAATACGTTACCGTAACCGCATACGCCGCTGTTGCCTACGCAACGAATGTCATAAGAGTAGTAGGCATTAGGGTCGTTATCGGTGGGCACCACCACTTGGAAAGAGTTATAAAAAGGAAAAACGTGGTCCTGCTGCAGCACGACCTGATCGTTTTTGAACACTCTCAGTCGCACTGTAGCGCCTGAGAATGCAGCGACATCAGCGACATCGACGCCCAGCTTATCGCAGCTCCCGCCGAATTCGTTGTTGTTGTCGGTGCAGCTATTGCCGAAGATGGAGATGTCAAAGGTCCACGGACCAGCGATGGCGGTAGCGTATTCCAGTCCTACAGTGCCAAACACTCCCTTGTTGAGCGTGAGCCTGCCCTCAGCGCCAGCAGGCACAAAAACAATGTTGCTGACGACAGTGGGCGGGGTACCTTGCACGGCGCGGAAGAAGTAACCGCCTGCAGGCGTAATATTATTTCTAAAGATGACGTAGCAATTCTGGCTTTGAGCGGCGACGGGCGCGGGCTGCAGCGCCGCAAAGCTGATCGCCAAGCTGAACAGGACTGCGAGAACGACTAAACGCTTCATGACCTGTGCCTCTTTGTAGAATAGCGTAGCTAACTTACATCACTTGTAGCATAGCTTACTTTGCCAGTCTTGTCAATATATTGTGCAAAAGCTTTAATTCTACTAATAGCAGTTTAGCTAAATAAGTGACAAGGCACGCCGCTGCCCCGCTAGGCGCAAAAAACGGGGCAGGGGGTCGCCCCCTGCCCCGCGATAGCCATGAGCCGCTCAGTCGTTCAGTCGCGGCACGATACAGGGCTGCCCGCCGCGCCTTTGTGCGCTATACTCAAGGGCGCACTCATGGAGAGAGTCTCTATGCGCTTCGATCTCGGCTCGTTTCTGATCGGTCTGCTCGGCGGCTTGCTGATCGCCTTCGGCATCTACCGCCTGCAAGGCGCCTTCGCGCGCCTGCGCCAACGCGCCCAAGCCGCCGGCGGCGAGGCGCGCCGCTTCTTCAGCGCGCCGCCCGAAGTCCGCTATGCGCGGCGCGCCGCCCAGCTCTTCAACGCCTATCACCTCGGCGGCGACCTGCTGCCCTTGCGCGCGCTCTACCTCGAGCCGCACTTCCTCGCGCCCGCGCAGCCGCCCAAGCCCGACGACGAAGAATCCACCTCCGTGGCGGGCATCGTGCCAGTCCTCCACGACTTTCCCGCCGCCTACGCCCCCTACAACCTCGAGACGCTCTCGCTCCTCGATCTGCAGAAGAGCGAGCGGCACTTGGCGCTCCTAGCGCGGAGCGGCATGGGCAAAAGCACCACGCTCGCCCTGCTGGGCTTGATGGCGCTCGGCGAGATCGCCCCGACTCTGATCGACGCCTCGCGCGATGAATACTTCGAGCGCAGCCTCGCCGAGCGCCCGCCCGAAGAGCGCGAGCGCCTGCGCCGCCAATATCAAGAGAATCAGCGCCGCGCCCTCGAGAAGCTCAGCGCCCGCTTCAAACGCTCCGAAGAGAGCGCCCAAGAGCTGACCGACTTCCGCAGCCTGCTGCCGATCCTCGTCCACTTGCGCGATATCGACGTGCGCCCAGCGAGCTACGGCATCCAGCCGCCGCCCGCAAGCGCCGACTCCGCCGACGCCAAGCGCAGCTCGCAATCGGGCGCGCGCCCCGTCCTCAAGCCGCTCGATCCGGCCGAGCCGCTCGTCAAGGCGCTGCAGAGGCGCTTCGGCGGCGCGGCTGCCAGCCAACTGCCCAAGTTGGTCTATCGGCGCTTGGCGGAGGGCACATGCCTCGTCCTGATCGACGGCTACGACGAGCTGCCTGAGCCCGAAAAGCCCGAAAAATTGACTTGGCTGAGCCAATTCATGGCGCTCTACGCCGCCAACGTCGTGATCGTCGCCGCCGATGTGAACGGCTACGACCCGTTGGCGCAGCTGGGCTTCCAAGCTTGCTATCTGCGGGCGTGGCGCGAGGCGGACTTCGATAGCTTGGCGGAGCGCTGGGCGGAGGCGTGGTCACAGACGGGCAAAGGCGCTCAGCCGCCCGACGCCAAGCGCGTCGCGCGCGCCAAGACGGGCAATCGCGGGCGGACGATCCTCGATGTCACGCTCAAAATCTGGTCGGATTACGCCGATGACCTCAAAATGGCGGGGCGGCTGGGCTGGTATGACTTCTTCGTGCGCCGCCACCTGCCCAACGAGGCGCTCCGCCCCATCTTGGCGCGGGCGGCTGCCGAAAGCCTCAACGCGGGCGGCGCGCCCCTCCCGCGCGAGCGCCTTCAGGCGCTGCTGAGCGAGGCGTTCACGGGCGCCGACGGCAAGCCGACCCTCAACCTCGACGCCGAACTGAACAAACTGCTCAAGAGCGGGCTGCTGATCGACGATTGCGCCGAGCGCTACGCCTTCGCCCATCCGCTGCTGAGCGCCTACCTCGCCGCCGAGAGCCTCGACGCCGCCTCGCTCGCGCCGCTGGCGCTGCAGCCCGCTTGGGCGCACGCCATGCCCTTCGCCGCCATCCGCCTGCCCATGGACGCCGCCGTCGGCGAGGTGCTGAACGCCCCGCCCGACCTGCTCTACACGCACCTGTTCAACCTCGCCCACTGGCTGGCGGATGCGCCCATCGAAGCGACGTGGCGGGCGGAGTTCTTCAAGCGCGTGGGCGGCGCCCTCTTGGCGACGAGCCAATATCCGCTCCTGCGCGAGCGGGCGATGGCGGCGTTGGTCACCGCGCGCGATAGCGCCACCGCCGCCCTGCTCTTTCAGCGCGCTCTGGAGCATCCCAACCCGTTGGTGCGGCGCTTGGGCTGCATCGGCTTCGGCGCGCTGGGCGAGAGCGAATACCTGCAATACCTCAAGCCGCTCCTGAACGACTCGGATCGGCGCGTGCGCCTCGCCTGCGGCTTCGCGCTGGGCGCCATCGGCACGGCGGCGGCGCTAGACGCCATGACCGAAGGGCTGCTCCGACGCGACCGCGACCTGCAGCGCGCCATCGCCGAGGCGCTCGCGGCGTTGCCCGGCGAGGGTCATGCCTTGCTGCGCGAGGCGATTGCGAGCGACGACCTGGAGCTGCGCTACGCGGCGGTCTTCGGCTTGGCGCGCGTTCGGGCGGCGTGGGCAGTCACCCAAATCTACCGCACCCAGCTGGAAGACTCCGAGCCGTACGTGCGCATCGCCGCCGAGCAAGCCTTCAACCTCGCCGAGAACCCAGATCGAGGCGGCATCCGCCGCCCGCCGCCCCTCGAGCGCATCGATTGGCTGGTGGAGTGGATGGGCGAGCGCGGCGAGTCCGTGCCGAGCGGCGAGAACGCGCCCATCGCGCTCTTGCGCTCCCTGCAGGAGGGCAATCCCGTCGTGCGCGCGGCAGCGGCGCGCACGGTGGCGGAGATCGGCTACGTCAACGGCTTGAAGGCGCTCTACAAGGCGCTCGGCGATTCGGATGAGGCAGTCCGCGCCGAAGCCTACGCCGCCATCGGCGCTTTGCAGCAGCGCGTGGGCAGTCCGTTGCCATCTGCCCTGTGAGCCTAGCGCTCGGCGAAGTCGGATTCGGTCAGGCGGTGGAGCTGTTGCAGGGCGGCGCGCACGTCGGCGGGGCGCACGGCGATCAGGCGGCGCCCGTCGGCGCCCAGCGCCGAAGCCAGCGGGCGGATGCGCTTATCCAGCAGCAGGTGCAGGTCGACCGTGGCGCCGATGGCGGCGATCACCTTGACGGGCTGCACCTCCCAAGCGGGCAGGCGCGTCTGGAGGCGCTGGCGCAGCTCCAAGACCGCCTGCGGACCTTCGCTGGTCGGCACGACGAAGACGAGCGTGGCGTGCCGATGGCTGTGCAGGGCGATGACCAAATTGGCGACCAGATTGGGCGCTTCGGCGCGCAGCTGCTCCAGAAAGGTGACTAAGTCGAAGGGCTGATCGCGCAGCGAGAGGTACAGTCCATCGACGGCGGTCACGGCTTTGGCGCGCCGCCCGTCTTCAGGCGCGCTCGCCTGAACGAGCGTGCCGTCGTGATCGAGGTTGTGCGGGTTGCGCACGCGCAGCGGGATGTTCGGGCGGATGAGCGGCTCAATCGAGTCGGGGTGCAGCAGGCGGGCGCCGAAGAACGCCAACTCGCTGATCTCGGCATAGGTGAGCGAGGGGATGACGCGCGCGTTCGGCACGAGGGCGGGGTCGGCGCTCATGATGCCGTCCACGCTCGTCCACATCCAGACTTCATCGGCGCCCAGCGCCGCCGCCAGCAGCGTGGCGGTCAGATCGCTGCCGCCGCGACCGAGCGTGGTGATCTTGCCGTTGCGCGTCGCGCCGATGAAGCCGGCTAAGATCGGCACGACGCCGCTCTTGAGCAAGGGGCGCAGGATGTATTCGGCGCGCTCATCGATGGCGTCGCGCAGCGGATGGGCGTTTTGATGCGTGCCGTCGGTCAGGATGACCGACTCAGCGGCAACTAGGGCGGCGCGCACGCCCTCTTGTTGCGCCAGCGCTGCCACAAGGCTCGCCATCAGCCGCTCGCCGACCGCCATCGCCTCGTCGCGCTGCTCAGGCAGCAGTTTCTTGCTGTGGGCAAGGCGCTCGCACAGCGCCAACAAGCCCAGCAGTTGCCGATCCAGCGCCTGAGTCAGGTGCGTGCGCAGGCTGCCCGTCGGGAAGAGGCTCTCGATCAATGCCAGATGATCGGCGCGCAGCCCGTGAAGCAATTGCCGATAGGCGCCGCTCTCGCCCTGTTGCGCCAGCTCGGCGATGCGCCGCAACACATCCGTGGCGCCGCTCATGGCGGAGACCACCACCACCAGCTGCTCCCACGCCAGCGACTCGGCGTGGATGATCCGCACGACTTGGCGCAGCTGAGCAGCACTCGCCGTCAGCGAGCCGCCGAATTTCATCACCAAGAGCGACATCGCGCTGCTCGAGGACGTGTGGGCGCTAACGGGCGGCGAAGGCGAAGCGCGGGTCGCGCTCCAGCATCAGCGCCAAGCCCTCAGTCAGCCCGACTTTGGGCGCGTAGCCGAGCAGCGCAGCGGCGCGGCGCAGGTCGGCGCACATGCGCGAGACGCCCGCGTCGCCGCTCGGCACGTACAAGGGCGCAATCGGCTTGCCCAGCACGGCGCTGATCGCCTCCACCAGCGCGTTCACGCTCGTCTCGGCGCCGCTGCCGACGTTGATGACCTTCTGATCGACGTTCGGGGCGGTGGCCGCCGCCACCAACGCCGCCACCACATCGTCAATGTAGACGTAATCGCGCGTTTGAGTGCCGTCGCCGTTGACGATCAGCGAGCCGCCGCGCAAAGCGTGCCGCAAAAAGGATGGGATCACCGGCGGATAGGCGCTCGGCAGCGGCTGACCGACCCCGTAGGCGTTGAAAATCCGCAGGCTGACCGTCTCGATATCCCAGCGGGCGCCCATCACGCGCAGGTAGCCCTCCGCCGCCAACTTGCTGACCGCGTAGGGCGAGCGCGGGTCGGGCAGCATGTCCTCGTGGAGGGGCTGCTGGCGCTGCTCGCCGTAGACCGCGCCCGACGAGGTGAAGACCACTCGCCGCACCCCGGCATCGCGCATCGCCTCCAGCACGGCGACCGTGCCGCCCACGTTGACGGCGTTGTACTCGCGCGGGTAGAGCATACTCTCCGGCACTGAGACGCGCGCCGCCAAGTGATAGACGCACTCCACGCCCTGCAGCAGCGTCCAGAGCTTGGGGATGTCGTTGACGTCGCCGCGCGCGAAAGAGACATCGGCGTGCAAGCGCGACGGATCGCCGGCGCTCAGATCGTCGAGGACGCGCACCTCATGCCCCTCTGCCAGCAGCCGATTGACCAACGCCGCGCCGATGAAACCCGCGCCACCTGTCACTAAAAATCGCATCAGAACGCCCTATTTTCAAAGTTTGGCGGAGCGCTTCACGACGCTTTCGCCCTAAACGAGGTATTATAGCGCCTCAAGTGAAGAGTCAGCCACCTAGCACTGCCATGAGCGACACGAATCGATTCAAGCGCCTCAGATTTTGGTGGCGCTACCTGCGCCGTAACACGCCGTGGGATACCAACCGCACGCCGCCTGAGATCGTCGCGCTGGCGGAGCGGCTGCCCGTCGGCACGGCGCTCGATCTGGGCTGCGGCACGGGCACCAACGTGATCTACCTCGCCGGGCGCGGCTGGCGCGCCCTCGGCGTGGATTTTGCGCCTAACGCCATTGCCATGGCGCGCCGCAAAGCGCGTCGGGCGGGCGTGGAAGCCTTCGCGCAATTCTACGTCGCCGATGTGACGCGGCTGGCTTGGCTGGAGGCATCCGTCTACGCGCCTTTCACCTTCGCCATGGATATCGGCTGTCTGCACGCCCTCTCCGCCGAAGAGCAGCGCGCTTACGTCGCCCAGCTCGCCCGCCTGACCGCCCCAGAGGCGACCTACGCCCTCTACGCCCATCAGCGCCGCCACCAAAGCGAGTTCGCCTTCACGCCTGAGTACGTGCGTGCGCTCTTCGCGCCGCACTTCGCCCTGCTCAGCGCCGCTGAAGGAGTCGATAGCAGCAGCGGCTACCGCTCGGCGTGGTACGAGCTGCGCCGCTCAGCGCGGTAGCGCCTCGTAGAGGCGAGTCAGCTCGGCTTCGAGGGCGCGGGCTTCATCCAGCGCGCTGTTGATGCGCGTCAGGCTGCCAACGGGATCGGTCGCCCGCCCTTGACGGTAGGCGCTGAAGTAGGCTTCGATCAGATCGAGCGCCTGATTGAGCGCTGCGGCGTGCTGAGCGGCGCATTCGGGCGGGCGCGCCGCCGCGAGCGCCGCCTGAATGCTGCCCGCCTGATCGATCACCTCGTTGGCGCGCTGCGGCTGAATGGCGATGTTCTGGTTGACCAAGTCGGAGAGCTCTTGAGTCAGATTGCTGCTGTGCTGCAGCCAGTTCTCAAGGGCGTCGCGCGCGCACGCCACGCCCTGAGGCGGCTGAACGGTCGGCGCTTCGGTGAGCGAGATCGGCTGCGCGCGCTCCCTGCAGCCCACCAGCAGGGCTGCCACGATCAGCAGGGCGCTGAGACGGCTGAAAGACGACATGGCGGATTCCTTACGTATAAGTCCGTACGGCTGCATTATACCGATCCTCATCCGCTCATCGAAAGACGGGCGAAGATTCGCCCCGAAGCGTGTATACTTGAGCGAACCGTATCGCTCAGAGATTCACCTATGTCAGAACGCCTCTTTGACGAGAAAACGCTGCGCCAGCTCGATCAGCTCAGCCTGATCGCCAATCGGGTGCGCGCCGGCGCCATGAAAGGCGAGCGGCGCTCGGTGCGGCGCGGCACCAGCCTAGAGTTCGCCGATTACCGCAATTACGCCCGCGGCGACGACCTGCGCCGCGTGGACTGGAACGTCTTCGCCCGCTTGGAGCGCCCTTTCATCAAGCTCTTCGAGGAGGAGGAAGATTTAGCCGTCCACGTGCTGATCGACGCCTCCGCCAGCATGGACTTCCCGCGCGAGGGCGAGGGCGATGCCAAGCATCACAAATTTCGCTTCGCGCAGCGCGTGGGCGCTGCCCTCGCCTACATCGCTTTGGCGAGCGGCGATAACGTGGCGGTCACGGCGCTGTACGGCGCGGGCTTGAACGTGACGTGGGGCGCTCATCGCGGGCGCGGACGCGCCTTGGCGCTTTTGGAGTACATCGGCGCGCTCAAGCCCGCCGGCAACCTCGATCTGGCGAGCGCCCTGCGCGATTACGCCCTGCGCTATCCGCGCGCCGGACTGTGCCTGTTCCTCAGCGACCTGCTCACCCCCAGCGCCTGGCAAGATGGCATCGCCGCCTTGCAGGGCGTCGGGCATGAGGTGGCGATCATCCACCTGCTCGCGCCAGAGGAGATCGACCCGCCGCTCGTCGGCGACCTGCAGCTGGTCGACGTCGAGAGCGGCGCCACCGCCGACGTGACGGTCGACGCCGCCATGCGCGACCTGTACATGCGCCGTCTGCTGGCTTGGCGCGATGAGACGGCTGCCTATTGCCGCAAGCGCGGCATTCACTACGCCACGGTCGAGACCAGCACCAGTTGGGAGACGCTGATCATGACCGAGCTGCGCCGTCTGGGAGTGATTCGATGAGTCGGAGGGCGCAGCGCGGCGTTCTGTTCGCCTACGCGCTGATCCTCTTCGCCGCCTTCGCCTTACGGCTGTGGAATCTGGGCGCCCAGAGCCTCTGGCACGACGAGGGCTGGTCGCTCTACCCCGCCTACACGCTGATCGGTCCGATGGGCATTCGCGGCATGGACGTCAACGCGCCGCCGCTCTTCAACATCACAATCGGGCTGTGGCTGCGCGTGGCGGGCGATGAAATCTGGACGGTGCGCTTCTGGTCGCTCTTGACGGGCGTGATCGGCGTGGCGGCGGGCATGGCGCTGGCGGGAGGTTGGTTCGGGGCGCGGGCGGGCGTCTTGGCGGGGATTTTTCTGGCGTTCTCGCCGCTTTTGTGGGTCTTCGCGCAGGAGATACGCGCTTACATCCCGATGCCGATCTACACCGTGCTGCTGATCGGCTTGGCGGCGCGCTTCGTGGCGCCGCGCGGCGAGCGCCTGCCGTCGTGGGCGTGGTGGGCGCTCTTCGGCGTGACGTTGGCGGCGTTGTGGTCGCACAATTTGAGCGTCCCGCTGGTGGCGTGGCTGAACGTCACGGTCATCGGCGGCTTGCTCGTGCGCCGCGCGTGGCGGCGTCTGCTCGGCTGGCTTGCCTTGCAGAGTCTGCTCTTCGCCCTGTACCTGCCGTGGCTGCTCACCCAGCGCCCGACCGGCACGCCGCTCAACACGCCGCCCGCCCTCGCCTTGGAGCTGCTCTGGCAGATTTGGCAGTCGTACTTCACGGGCATCAAGGCGCTGCTGAACGCCGACGATCTGCTCATGGCGCTGATCGCCGCTTTCGGCGGCGTGGCGCTCGTCGGGATTGGGCGCGCGCTGTGGCAGGAGCGCTCCGCCCGCACCTTGACGCTGCTCTCAGCCGCGCTCGGCTTGCCGATCTTCCAGCTGCTGATCGTCCTCGCCGCCCGCATCGATTTTCATCCGCGCTATTTCCTGCTCAGCGCGCCGCCGACCTTGATCCTGATCGCGGCGGGGCTATCCTTCCCGTCGCGGCGGCTGACGCTGCCCGTTGTGCGCCTCGCCGCCGCCCTGATCGCCCTCGCCATCATGGGGCGCGTGGCGTGGCTGACCGCCAACGTCCCGATCTATCAGCACGATGACTTTCGCGGCATGGCGCGCCATTACGCGGCGCTCTCGGAGCGGGATGCCATCGTGATCCCCTACGGCTGGGAGCCGAGCCTCGATTACTACGAGGAGAAGCTCGGCATCCGCGCGGCGTTCGTGGAGGTGCCCATTCACAGCGATGCCGAGCGCATACGGGCGCAATTGGCGGAGGCGCTGCGCGGCAAGGAGCGCGTTGAGGTCTTCACGTGGTATCAGTTGCCCGCCGATCTGCGCGGGACGTTCCCGTGCTTGCTGGGCGCGGTCGGCGCCCGCGAGGGCGAGCTGACCTTGAGCGGCGTGCATAGCCTGCGCTTCCGCTTGACGGGCGATCCCGCCGCCCTGAAGACGCCGTACTTGGAGGCGAGCCAGCCGATCAGTCTGCGCCCGCCCGACGACGTGGCGCTCCTCCCGCGCCTTGCCTTGCTGCACGCCCCCGGCGGCGAGGCGGCGTGCCTGATCGCCGATTTTGCCACAGAGAGCGCCTCGCTGCGGCACGATTGGCGCATGACGGTGCGTCTGTGGCGAGCGGATGGCAGTCTGTACGCCCAGCAGGACGCCGATCTGCGCGATGATCGGCAACGCAGCGCCACGGCGCAGCCCGAGGGCTTCAGAGCGACGGCGTTCTTCGCCTTGCCCGTCGCGGATGAGCCGCTGCTGGTGACGGCGTTCTTGTATGAGGCGGATCGGCGCTCGGCGAGCGTCCTGCTCGGCACGTTGACGGGCGAGGCGGGCGTGGCGCGCTTGATGCCGAACGTCAACGCGCTGCCGTCGCTGAGCGAGCCGCCTGAGCTGCCCGTGACGGTCGCCGCGATGCCTTTCCGCTGCCGCGATGCCGAGCTGGGCGCCCTGATCGGGGCGGATGCGCCTGAGCGCCTCGCGGCGGGGCGCGAGACGCCGATCCGATTGCTGTGGCGCGCCGCCGAGGGCTGCTCAGAGAGCTACGTCGCCTTCGTACACCTGATCGGGGCGGATGGCGCCCTGATCGCACAGGGCGACTCCGAGCCGATGGGCGGCGCGCGCCCGACCGACAGTTGGCGCGCCGACGAGTACATCCTCGACGCGCACCTGCTGACTTGGCGCGCGCCCGACTATCGCGGCGAGGCGACCGTGCGCATTGGCTGGTACGATCTATCCAGCGGCGCGCGCCTGACCCTGCCCGATGGCGGGGAGTGGGTCGCCTTGCCGCGCAAAGTGATGGTGGAATAGTCTGGGAAGTTAGCTTATGTCGTTCCTTGCGCCCTTAGCCTTCGCGCTCAGCCTGCTGGCTGTGCCGATCATCCTGCTGTACATGCTGCGCTTGCGCCGCCGCGAGGTGCAGGTCAGCAGCACGCTGCTATGGCGGCAACTCCTGCAAGACCGCGAGGCGAACGCGCCGTGGCAGCGCTTGCGGCGTAACTTGCTGCTCTTGCTGCAGCTGCTGATCCTCGCCGCGCTGATCCTCGCCCTCGCCCGCCCCTACGCCGAGGTGCCGACCCTCGCCAGCGGGCGGACGGCGCTCCTGTTAGATGCCTCAGCCAGCATGAACGCGACCGACGTGCCGCCCAGCCGCTTCGAGGCGGCGCGGCGCTTCGCCCTAGAGCTGATCGAGACGCTCGGCGGCGACGGCGAGGTGGCGATCATCCGCGTGGCGGAGAACGCCGAAGTGCTGATGAACTACACGCGCGACCGCGCCCAATTGCGCGCCGCTCTGGAGCGCGCCGCGCCCAGCAAGGGCGCGCCCGACTGGAACGCCGCCCTGACCCTCGCCGCCGCCGGGGCGCAAGGCGCTGAGAAATTCACCATCCTGCTGCTCAGCGACGGCGGCTTGCCGCCCGACCTCGATCTGACCCTCTACGGCGAGGTGCGCCACGTGCCGTTCGGCGCGGCGAGCCAAAACGTGGCGATCAGCGCGCTCGCCACCGCCACCGATCCCGTGCGCGGCGCGCAAATCTACGCCCGCCTGACCAACTACGGCGATCAGCCCGTCGAGGTCATCTTCAGCCTGAGCCTCGATGGCGCTTTGCACAGCGCCGCGCCCTACCGCCTCGCCGAGAGGGGCGAAGTCGATATCACCCTCGCCGATTTGCCGTCCGACTTTCGGCGCGTTCAGGCGCAGCTGACCCGACCCAGCGGCAGCGCGATCCCGGACTATTTGAGCCTCGACGATACCGCCTACGCCGTCTACACGCCCGTCCGCGCCGAGCGCGCCCTGCTGATGAGCCGCGCCAATCCCTTCCTCGAGCGCGGCTTCGCCGCCTTGAACGTCTGGCAGGTCTATCGGGGCGATCCCAGCCGCGGCTTGCCCGCCGAGCGCTACGACCTGTACATCTTCGATGGCTGGCTGCCGCCCGTCCTGCCCGAAGGCAACCTCCTGATCGTCAATCCGCCGCCGGAGCCGCCGCCCGCCAATCTGTACAGCATCGGCGCGCTCAGCACTCAGACTCAGGTGCTGCGCGTGCGCTCGGACGATCCGCGCACGCGCTACTTGCGCTTCAACGAGGTCAACGTGCGGGCTTTCCGCCCGATTCAGGCTGAGTGGGCGGACGTCCTGGTGGAGGCGGAGGGCGGCGCGCTGGTCTTGGCGGGCGAGTTCGAGGGGCGGCGCGTGGCGATCCTGCCCTTCAACCTGCTCGACTCGGATTTGCCGCTCAAGATCGCCTACCCGATCCTGATCGCCAACTTGACGGCGTGGTATCAGACGCCGCGCGCGCTCAACCTTGAAGGCAGCGCCCGCATCGGGCAGACCGTCGTGATTCAGCCGCCGCCGCAGGCGGAGACCGTCCGCGTGATCGCGCCCGACGGCTCCGCCACCACGTTCCGCCCCGATCAGCCGCTGCTGATCTACGCCGAGACCGCGCAGGCGGGCATCTACAGCGTGGAGATGTACAACGGCGGCGCGCTGATCCAGCAGGAGTTCTTCGCCGTGAACCTGTTCAGCGCGAACGAGAGCGACATCGCGCCGCGCGCCGTGCAGCTGGGCGGCGCTGATGGCGCCCTCGCCGAGGCGCCTGAGGAGGTCGGGCAGCGCGAGTTCTGGTCGCTCTTCGCCCTGATCGGCTTGGCGATCCTCGCCGTGGAGTGGTTCATCTATCATCGGCGGCTGGGCGTGCCGCGCCTGCGCGGCGGGGCGGTCAGGCGCTTTGGGCGGGCGGCGCGCCGCTCGTGAGGGGATCATGCGGCGGCTCATCGGGCGGGCGCTGATCGGCGCGGCGTGCCTGGCGATCATGGCGGCGACGGCGGGCTTCATCGCGCGCTACGGCGTGAACGTGCCGCATTGGGACGAGTGGCAAGCCAGCGCGCCCGTCGTCCTGAAGACGGCGGAGGGGCGGCTCACCCTCGCCGACTTGCTCAAGCCGCACGATCAGCCGCGCATCTTCTTCACGCACCTGACCACGGCGCTGACGACCGCCCTCGCCGCGTGGGATGTGCGCGTCGAGATGTGGGTCAGTTTCGGCTTGGCGGTCTTGAGTTTCGGCGTGCTGCTATCTGTGCAGCGGCACGTAGCGCCTGAGCGCGCCGCTTGGCTCGCCGTGCCGCTCGCCCTGCTGATCTTCGCCGTGCGCCAGCGCCAGAACTGGCTGATGGGCTTCCAGACGGCGTGGTTCTTCTGGCTGCTCTTCACAGCGTTGGCGCTCTGGCTGCTGCTGCGCCTGCCCGCGCGGACGCTCAGCCTCGCCCCGATCAGCGCGTGCGCGATCGGAGCGAGCTACGCCTATCTGAGCGGCTTGGCGCTGAGCATCGCGATGTTGCCCGCGCTGTGGCTGCGCGGCTACCGCAAGCCGATTCATTACGCGGTCTGGCTGGGCGCGGCGGCGCTCTACGGCGGATTGTACTTCACCAACTACGCCTTCGTCGATCAGGGCTTTCAGGCTGAGGTGAGCGCGCGCTTGTGGGACTATCCGCTTTACGTGCTGCGCTACGTGGGCGCGCCCTTCGTGCCTGATGAGCCTGAGGCGCAACTTTTCGCCCTGCTCTTCGGCGTGGCGGGCGTGGCGCTGGCTGCGCTCAACCTTGCCTATGCGTGGCGGAGCGCGCCGCCGAGCCGCCTTGCCGCGCCGCTGGTCTTGCTGCTGATGAGCCTCGCCAACGGCGCGCTTGCCGCCATTGGGCGCGTCAAGCCCGACCTGCTCGAATATTTCTGGGCGCGCCCGACCGCCTCGCGCTATGTGACGGCGGCGAATCTGTTCTGGATCGGGCTGTTGCTGCTGGGCGCCTTGGCGCTTGGCGCGGCGGGCAGCCGCCGACGCCTGATCGCGGCGGCGAACGGCATTTTGCTGAGCGCCGCGGGCGTCGGCTACCTCTACGCCAACCTGACCACGCCGACCTACATCGCCACGCCTGAGGATCGGTTGTGCGTGCTGAACTATCTGCGGGCGCCCTACGATAACTGTCTCTTCCGCGTCAACGCCGACCGAGTCGGCTACTTGGCGACGGCGCAGAAGCTCGGCGCCTACCGCCTGAGCGCCTTCTACGATTGGCAGGCTGATTTTCCGCCGTCTGCGCAGCCCACCGAGGCGCATCTGCAGTTTTTGAGCGGCGTGGTGGAGGATCCGCCCGTCTTCAAGATGCAGCCGCCCGACGCCTACACCTCTGAAGGCGCGGTAGTGCTCTATCAGCATCCGCCCAGCCTCGCCGAGCAGCATCTGCAGCTGCCCGACGCGCC
>CALKXH010000033.1 GCA_938005675.1 uncultured Anaerolineae bacterium | reverse complement strand
GATTCCACTGCATTTCGTCTCGCTCGCTCATCCTCGCGTGCCGCTTGAAGACGACGCCGAACATCGGATATCGCGTCCAGTTATGTTGAATGGGCAGGCGCAATACGTGCTATTCCAGCGCACGGAACGGCTGCTGCAGTCGCTCCGCCTACCCGACCTGCCCGACTACCGCTTCACGCTGCGCGGCGCGCTCACAGCCGACTCAGCCTGCGCTGAGCAGAGCGTCAAGGCACGTTTGATCGTGGATGATGGGCGGACTGAACGTATCGTGATCGCGCAGCTGGTCACGACTGAGATCGTGCCGTTCGCCCTCGACCTGACCGAGCTGCGCGGGCGCGCCTTCAGCCTGCTCTACGAGCTGGAGACGGCTGAGCCGCTCACATGCGGGCATGTGCTGTGGGCGAATCCGAGGATTGAGTTCAGCTGGGCTTCAGGGCAGGCGGCGAGCCGCTGAGCCATCGCTCGCCTCGATCTCGATAGCGATCAAGACGGCGTGATCGCCTGAGCCATCGCGCAGCGGCAAGGCGCTGCCATCGCGCCAATCGGTCAGCAGCAGCCAGAGTTGGTATGTGCCTGCGGGCAGATCGGCGGGCAGCTGCAGCGCGTGATGATCGCGGTAGAGCCCGCCCGCCTGCCACGTCGTGAAGCCTCCAAAAGTGCCGCGCGGCTGCGCTACGCGCTGCGCCGCTGTGAAGCCCCGCGAGTCAATCAAGGAGAGATTCACGCTGTAATCGAGCGGATCGAGATCGGGCGGGAAGCCCTCGGCGCGCCATACGAGCGAGATCGGCAAGAAATCGCCAGCGCGATAGCGCCTTCCAAGCGGCAGATCGAAGCCGATCAAGGTCGCCACGCCGAAAGGCGCGTTGGCGGAATATTGCGGGAAAGGTGGCAGGCGCATCGGCGGCGCGCCGACGGGCGCGAAGGTCAGCAGGCGCGCGCGCGAGGCGCTGAACAGCTCCTCAGCGGGGAAGTAATGCCGCGCGAGGAACGCTTCGGTCACGCGGTGGCGCTTAGGTGTGAAGGGCGTGTATTCGGTCAGGAACAGCCAGCGTCGGCTGCGCTCTGCCAAGCGCGCAAAAAGCGACTGAAAGTACGGATTGGCGCGTTTTTCAGGGTTGGCGCTGACGATCCACGGCGGATTGTCGGGATCGACCGTCTCGCCGTCGGGCGTCGGGATGACGTAGGCGGGATTGGCGCCCTTGTAATAGTTGGCGATGAACGGGCGATAGGCATCTGAGTTAACTAGCAGGCTATCACCCTCTCGCAAGGTCGATTCGATCGCGCGCAAAGCCGCCCATAGCTCAGGATCGTCGCCGCCATAGCGCGGATCGAGGTACACGGCGCGCAAACCGACGTAGAACGTCCCGATCAGCACAATGAGGCTCAGCCACGCCGCGCTCGGTCGGCGCAGCCCGATCAGCGCAGCAGCGAGGCTCAGCGCGCACAGCGGCAAGACGATCCCGCCCGCGTGCAGCACATCCCACGCCACAGCCGAGGGCGCGCTGCCGATCTGCTGCAAAGTGACTGCAATCGGCTGATAGCGCAGCTCCCAGACGCCCTCGCGCCATGCCACAATCGGGCGACCCTCGCGCGTGCTCGCCTCAGCGAGGGCGCTGCCATAACGAGTTGGCGGCAAGCTGATCGCCACCAGCTGAATCGCCGCGCTCAGGGCTAGGAGCAGCGCAAAGATCGCTTTGCCGATGCGCGGCATTCGCCCCAGAAACGCCTCTGCCATCGGCAGCAGCCACAGGCACAAAAAGGGCGTCGTCGGGACGAGAAAGCGCGGACCCCAGCCCAAGCCGCCGTACCAATAATCGCTGTGCAGCACGGGATGCCCCACAGCGAAGCCGATCAAGACGGCGAGCGGCAAGATGGCTATCCGAAAGCGCCTCGTCCGCCACAGGTGTATCGCCCCGATCAGCCCTGCTAAGAGAATCGGCGAGAAGACCCACACGCTGAAGCCCGGACTGACCAAATAGGCGGGCAACGCCTGCGGCAGGGCTTGTGCGGCGCGCTCAAGGCGGGCGGGCGTCAAGAGTCGCCCTAGTGTGCTATCCCAGCGCACGACGACGAGGCTCAGGGCGAGCGCCGCGCTGATCAACAGGACGGACTGTCCGCGCCGCCCCCGCCCGATGACGCTGATCATGCCCAGCAGCGGCGCGATCACGAAGATAGCGCCCGCTTGCTTAGTCAGCGCGGCGGCGAAGACCGCGCCGAACGCCCCCATCAGCCACGCTAGGCGGCGCGGCGCGGCGCACCAACGCTCCGTGAGATAAGCGGCGGCTAAGCCGCACAGCGCCAAGAGTGGCTCGCGGAAGTACATCTGGGCGTAGGGTAACGCAATGGTGGCGAGTCCGAAGATGAGCGCCGTGAACGCCGCAACGCGCGGCGCGTAGCCCAACTGGGCGCCATAAGCGTAGAGCAGCGCTCCTGTGAGCGCCGTCACCAGCAGATTGAAGAGCCAGACCGTGTGCATCACCCCGATTTCGGGCAATGCGCGCGCCACAAGCACGAGCGGCGCGCTCAAATACGCCTGCAACGGCTCAACATCGGCGCTGGGCATGATCTCGTGCGGCGCGACGGCGAAAGCAGGGCGCTGATCGGCGCTCAGAGCCAACTCAAACGTGCCGTCGATGGTCAGGCTGCGCGCCATATCGAAGAGCAGGCGCTCATCGCCGCTGACGGGATGCCCCGTGAAGACGGCGAAATACAGCGCGGCGAGGCTCACAAACAGGCTGAGGGCGAGGCGTCCGCTCATGCGCCCAGAAACTCGCGGTAGAAGGCGATCAGGCGCTCGGCGCTCGGCGCGATGTGATAGAGGTCGTAGGCGGCTTGCCGAAAGGTCTGCGCGCGGGCTTGAGCAGCGGGCAGATCGCGCAGGACGTTCAGCGTCGCCTCAGCCAGCGCCCTTGCGTCGTTGGGCGGCACGAGCGCGCCGCGCCCGTCTGCCAGCATATCCACCACGCCCCCGACCGCCGTCGCCACGACTGGCACGCCCGTCACCAATGCCTCGATCACAGCGCTGGGCAGCCCTTCGTTCTTCGAACACAACACAAGGCAATCCAGCGCGCCGTAAATCGCCGCCAGATCGCCCTGCCAGCCGGTGAAAATGACCGCCTCCGCCATGCCGAGCGCCCGCGCTTGCGCCTCCAGCTCGGCGCGCAGCTCGCCATCGCCGACGACCGCGAAACGCGCTTGCGGGATGGCGCGCGCCACCTGCGCCATGGCGCTCAAAAACAAGGCGTGATGCTTGATCGGCACCAGCCGCCCGACGATGCCGACGAGCGGCGCCTCGGCGGGGATGCCGAAACGCGCTCGAAAGTCGCCGAAGGGGCGACGTACGTCCCGCAAAGCGGAGAGATCGTAGCCGGGCACGACCAACGCCACTTTGCGCGGCGGCGCGATCCGATAGACCTCGCCGATCTCGCGCCGCAAATTCGGGCTGACCGCGATGATGCGCGTGGAGAGCGCTGCGCCGAAGCGCTCCAGCGCGATGTAAAAGCGCGTCTTCGCCGCGCCGAAGTAGCTGTGGAAGACGTGACCGTGATAAGTGTGGAAGATCAACGGGACGCCCGCCAACTTCGCCGCCAATCTGCCCGCGAAGCCGGCTTTGGCGGTGTGCGTATGCACAATAGTCGGCTGCTCGCGGCGCAACAGGCGGTAGAGCTGCCCCACTGTGGCGAGATCGCGCAAGGGCGAGATATCGCGCCCGAGTTGCGGCACGTAAATCGGCTGCACGCCGACCCGCTCAGCCAGATAGCTCATATCGCCCTCGCCCTTGCCCAGCTTGCCGACGATCAGCGCGCTCGGGTAGCCCGCCGTGCGCAGCAGCGCCGTGATCGGGATCACGTAAGGGGAGATGCCGCCGATGTTCAAACGCGAGATGAGATGGACAATCTTGGACGGCATGATGAGAGGCTACCTCAGAGAGGCTGAAGGCGAAACCGTGCAGTTTCGCCTTCTAGCGAGGGTGAAAAGGCTTCACGGCGCTCACTTGGTCTTGCAGAGCGCCTTGATCTGGCGAGCGGAGAGCCGCACACGCACAGGCTTGCCGTCGATTTCGATGGTCGCCCATTGCAAGTTGGTGCGGAAGAGCCGCTTGGTCTTGATTTGCGAGAAGCTGACGTTGTTGCCGACTCGCGCGCGACGGGCGAGCTGGCGACGCGTCTGATGATTGATCTTACGCTTTGGCATGGTCGGTAGAGTCTCCCTCTCTGAACGCGACGCCATTGTAGTCAAAAAGGGGCGCGAGGGCAAGGGCGAGGCGTTACATAGACTCAGCAAACGCGGTATACTCTCTAGGCAAAAGGCAATTTTGCCTATCCGCGCTTCGGAGAGATGAGAGATCATGGAGCGAGTTGACAAGATTTTGAGCGGCGGCACGGTGCTGACCATGAATGCCGCCATGGATGTTTTCGTGAACGGCGCGGTTGCCATCAAAAATGATAGCATCGTGGCGGTCGGCACGGCGGATGCCATCGCTGAGCGCTACGCCGCCGACGATCTGATGCTGTGCGAGGGGCAGGTGATCATGCCGGGCTTGGTCAACGCCCACACGCACGTCCCGATGACCCTCTTGCGCGGCTTGGCGGACGATCTGCGCCTCGACGTCTGGCTGATCGGCTACATCATGCCGACCGAAGCCAACTTCGTCAATCCGCACTTCTGCCGCTTAGGGACGAAAATCGCCTGCGCCGAGATGATTCGCAGCGGCGTGACCCTCTTCGCCGATATGTACTACTTCGAAGCCGACGTCGCGGCGGCGACGGCAGAGGTCGGGCTGCGGGCGGTCTGCGGGCAGACCGTGCTGAAGTTCCCCGCGCCTGACGCCGCCAGCTATGAAGAGAGCTTGCAATACACCCGCCAATTCATCCAGGACTGGAAAGATCACCCGCTGATCGTGCCGGCGATAGCGCCGCACGCGCCCTACACTTGCACCGACGAAATCCTGAGCGCCTGCGCCGCCCTCGCCAAAGAATTCGATGTGCCGTTGCTCATCCACGTCAGCGAGACGCGCCAAGAGGTGGAGGATAGCCGCGCCGAATTCCAGATGCCCGTCGTGCCGCGCATCAAAAAGCTGGGCGTGCTGGATGCCAAAACGCTAGCAGCGCACTGCGTCCACGTCGACTCCGGCGAGATACGCACCCTCTTCAACCATCGCACGGGCGTGGCGCACTGCCCCACCAGCAACCTGAAGCTGGCGAGCGGCATCGCCCCGATCCATGAGATGCTCCAGCGCGGCTTGAACGTCGGCATCGGCACAGATGGACCCGCCAGCAATAACGATCTGGATATGTTCGAGGAAGTGCGCCTGGCGGCGATCCTCGCCAAAGGCGCCACCCTCGATCCGACCGCTGTGCCCGCCAAGCAAGCCCTCCTGATGGCGACGCGCATGGGCGCCGAGGCGCTGCACGTCGGCGCGCTGAGCGGCAGCCTCGAAGTGGGCAAACGCGCCGACATCATCGTGGTGGATATTCACACCCTGCACAACTCGCCCAAATTCTCGCGCGATGAAGATGCCATCTACAGCCAGATCGTCTACGCCGCCAAAAGCACCGACGTGCGGCATGTGATGGTCAATGGCGTCTGGCTGATGCGCGATCAGCAGCTGCTCACGGTGGATGAGGCGGCGCTGCAAGCTGAGGCGAACGCCCTCGCCGCCCAGATCGATCAGTTCTTGATCGCTCGCGAGGGCAACCTGCTCAACAAGCTGATCGCCATCGGCGGCGTGGAGCAGACCGAGAGCTTCGAGATTCAAGTCAAGTCGCACTTAGCGCAAACGGTCGATGCTGAGGCGTTCGTGGCGCCGCTGCTGAGCGATCCGCGCGTGCAAGTGGTGCGCAAGAGCCACTACCGCCAATACGATACGTACTTCACCTTCGCCGATGAGGCGCAAGGGCGCGTGCGCTACCGCGAAGATGACGCCCTGAACGCCGAAGGCGAGGTCACGCACGTGCGCACCCGCCTGACCTACACCGCCCCCGCCAAAGAGCGCGAATTTGATCGCGCCGTCTTGCTGAGCCGCTCGCAGTTCATCGCGCCCGCCACGCGCCCCTTGCGCTTCTACCGCGAATACTTCCGCGCCAACGCCGAGTACGAAGTCCACAAGGTGCGCCATCGCTGGCACATCCTCTACAAAGGCGTGTTGTTCTATCTGAACGTCGATGAAATCCTGCTGCCGAAGGTGAGCGGCACGTTCGTCGAGATCAAAAGCCAGACGTGGTCGATGCGCGATGCCGAATACAAGGCGTCGCTGGTCAGCGAGCTGCTCAACCTGCTCGGCGTGACGGAGGAGATGCGCGTTCATAAGGAATATATCGAGTTTGCCACAACTTGACCTCAACACAGAGCGACTCTAGATAGGGATTGACCATGAGCGAGAATGTGACGCCAAAACTGGTTGCAACACGCGGTAAGTTCGCACGGCAAAGCTGGCTGATCGAACGCAGCCCGCTGCTGATCGGGCGCGAGGCTGACTGCGATATCATCCTGAACGAGCCGAAAATCTCGCGGCAGCACATCCGCCTGACTCAAACCGAAGACGGGCGCTTTCAGGTCGAAGACCTTGAGAGTCTGAACGGCACGTGGGTGAACGGCGTGCCGCTCAAAGGCGCGCGGCTGCTTGAGGATGGCGACGAGCTGGATTTGGCGCGCATGGTCACGCTTGTCTTCGTCGCCAGCGAGATCACCGAGCCGTTGGCGCCCGAAGAGGTTCAGGAGGCGCACCGTTTGCGCCTTGATCGCAATGCGCGGCGCGTCTTCATCGGCGACCGCGAGATCGTGCCGCCGCTGAGCGTGCCGCAATACCGCCTCCTAGAGCTGCTCTTCGATGCCAACGGCGGCATCTGCACGCGCGAGGACGTCGTCAGCACGGTGTGGCCCGATGATGCCAGCGAAGGCATCAGCGAGCAAGCCATCGATGCCCTCGTGCGCCGCCTGCGCGACCGCATCAGCGAATACGCGCCGGATCGTCAATACATCGTGACGGTGCGCGGGCATGGCTTCCGCCTTGAGCAGGGTTGATCGCCCCTCAGCCGCCACAGGCGTCCGCGCGGATGCCTGTGGCAAGCCCCTCAGCGCTGCACAGCAGGCTTCCCTATGACGGCACTGCCCCTCAACCAGATTCTGCAAGGCGATTGCCGCGAAATCCTGCTTCAACTGCCCGAAAAGTCGGTCGATCTGATCTTCGCCGACCCGCCCTACAACCTGCAGCTGCAAAACGCTCTGCGCCGCCCTGACCTGAGCGCGGTGGACGCCGTCGATGACGACTGGGATCGCTTCGCTGACTTCGCCGCCTACGATCAGTTCACCCGCGAATGGCTGAGCGCCTGTCGGCGCGTTTTGAAGGATACAGGCACGCTGTGGGTGATCGGCTCGTACCACAACATCTATCGGGTCGGCAGCATCCTGCAGGATTTGGGCTACTGGATTCTCAACGACATCGTCTGGATCAAGACTAACCCGATGCCGAACTTTCGCGGCGTGCGCTTCACCAACGCCCACGAGACGCTGCTGTGGTGCAAGAAGTCCAAATTGCAGCGGCGCTACACCTTCAACTATCACGCCATGAAGACGGCGAACGACGGCGTGCAAATGCGCAGCGACTGGGCGATCCCGCTCTGTACGGGCGGCGAGCGCCTCAGAGCGAACGGCGAGAAACTGCACGCCACCCAAAAGCCTGAAGCGCTGCTCTACCGCGTCATTTTGGCGAGCTCAAACGCGGGCGACGTGGTGCTCGACCCGTTCTTCGGCACGGGCACAACGGGCGCCGTCGCCAAGCGGCTGGGCAGGCACTTCATCGGCATTGAGCGCGAGCCGCGCTACATCGCCGCCGCCCAAGCCCGCCTCGCCGACATCGGCGCGCCCGCCACGCGCGATGGCGAGGTGCTGGGCGGCGCCCAGAGCAAGCGTTCCGCCCCGCGCATCCCCTTTGCGGCGCTGCTGGAGAACGGCTTGCTGCTGCCGTCGCAAGTTTTGTACCTCGATGGGCGGCGCGAGAAGACTGCTACCGTCCTCGCCGATGGCTCGCTGCGCACTCCCGAAGGCGAGCGCGGCTCGATCCATCAGATTGGGGCGTTGTTGGCAGGGCAATCGGCTTGTAACGGCTGGGAACGCTGGTACTTTGAGGGAGAGGACGGTCAGTTGCGACCGATAGATGCCTTGCGGGAGCAGATCAGGCAGGCACAACAAGAGCGCAACTCCCATAGCGGCAGCTGACCCACGCAGGGACGGCGAGTTTGCCGTCCCTGCACTCTGCGCGGAGAAAACGCGCCCCGAGTCTAGTACTCTTCGTCCTCGTCGAAGTCGGCTTTGCCGCCGCGCTTGCCGCGCTTGCCCTTCTTGCGCTCCGAGCGACGGCGCTCATCTTCCTTGAGGGAGCCCGCCTCGAAATCGGCGAAATCCGGATCCATAGCGCGGCGGTAATCGGCATCGGCGTAATCGGGCGAAGTGACCTTCTTCAGGCTCAGCCCCAGCCGCCGCTGATCAGCCTCGATCTTGACCACACGCAGGGTCAGCACGTCGCCTTCCTTGACCACCTCTTTGGGATGGCTGACCCGATGCGGTGCCAGCTCGCTGATGTGGATCAAGCCCTCGATCTCCGGGTTATCGACGAGCCGTGCGAAAGCGCCGAACTTGGTCAGCTTGGTGATGGTGCCCTGCACCAGCTGACCGATCTTGTAAGTGCGCGCAATGACCGACCAAGGGTCTTCCTCGCAGCGCTTGATGCTCAAGCCGATGCGCTTACGCTCGCGGTCAACGCTGATGACCTCAACTTCGACTTCCTGCCCCACGTGCAGCACATCTTTCGGGTGCGCCACGTGCTTCCACGAAAGCTCGGTCAGGTGCACCAGCCCATCAGCGCCGCCCACATCGACGAAAGCGCCGAAGTCCGAGATGCTCTTGACGCGCCCCTTGCGGCGCTCGCCCACCTGCAGCTCATTGAGCAGGCGCTCCTTGCGCGACTCGCGCAGGGCGGGCACTGCGTCGCGCTCCGAGAGGATCAGCCGATTGCGACCGCGATCGACTTCCAAGACCTTGACGGCGATATCCTCGCCGCGCATGCCGTCCCACTTCGCCTGCGGATCAGCGCCCTGAGCGCGTTGGCGGCGCTCGCGGCTGACCTGCGATTCAGGCACGAAGCCGCGCACACGCCCCAAGCGCACGATCAAGCCGCCCTTGTTATAACCATCAATTTTGCCGTTGAAGATTTCGCCGCTTTGGCGCAGCTCCTCGGCTTTGCGCCAATCCTGCTCCTCTGCTGCGCGGGAGAGCGAGAGGATCACACGCCCGTCGCGCTCTGGATTCAGCACATAAACGCTGACCGTCGCGCCGACTTTCAGGCGGTCGAGCGTCTCTTTATCCATGCGCTCCAGCTCTTTGCCGGCGATCACGCCTTCGGTCTTCATGCCGAGATCGATCAAAATTTCGGTCGGCGAGGTCTCGGCAACCACGCCTTCGACGATGTCGCCCTTGCGCAATTTCGGCTCGGCGTGCGCCTCCAGCAGCTCAGCAGTCAGGACGCCGCTTTCCGAATCGGAGGCGCTCTGTGACGGTTCAGGCGTGGCTTCGAGGGCGTCTTCGATGGGTGTGGGCGCGACGGCTTCGGGCTGCGGCGCGCCATCGGGCGGAAGCTCGGTTTGCGGATCACGCTCCGCAACGGCGTGCGACGCTGCTTGACGGGCAGCCTCGCCATTGGGCGCAGCGACGCTCAGCTCAGCCTCGGTCGGCTTCGGCTCGCTCTCGCTGGCGACAGGCATGTTGGACTCCATTTGGCAAACGTTCTCCGTGCAACAGGGGTACTGGTTCTTCATTGTAGCACGGCGTATTATGGCGCGTCAAACCTGAATTAGCAACGAAATTGCGCAACTAGAGAGCTATCATTTTTTTGAGATCGCGGAGCGCGCAGTGGACTCGTTTTGACGGGCGCGCTGCGTCTGAGTTGAGGGCGTTTGGCGTCCCCACAATTCCAAATTGACTTTCGGGCAGCCTTTCTGCTAAAATGGGCGCGCTATCTGGAAATTCCCGACCAATTTTCCCCGTCGCGGCGTCTGCGGGCTGCTAGCGATGGTGTGAGAAGCGAGAATTGGAGCTGAAAAACCGATGTACGCTGTAGTGCGCACGGGCGGGCGGCAATATCGCGTCGCGCCTGATATGGTCATCGATGTGGAGAAGGTCGATGCCGAAGCCGGCACGAGCCTGACCCTGAACGAGGTCTTGTTAGTGGTGCCAAGCGAGGGCGAG
Organism: uncultured Anaerolineae bacterium; assembly: GCA_938005675.1. Taxonomy (GTDB): domain Bacteria; phylum Chloroflexota; class Anaerolineae; order Aggregatilineales; family UBA2796; genus CP2-2F. The sequence goes on along the minus strand of CALKXH010000033.1, from coordinate 3,441 downwards.
CCGCTGATCGGGCGTCCGCTGGTGGCGGGCGCGGCGGTGCAAGCGACCGTCCTTGAGCATTATCGCGCCAAGAAGATCATTGTCTGGAAGTACCGTCCCGGCTTGCGCTATCGTCGCCGTCGGGGTCACCGCCAGACCTACACGCGCTTGAAGATTGAGCGCATCACGGGCATTTAGAGGACTGAGAGGAACTTGAGCCATGGCACACAAAAAAGGTGGCGGCTCCAGCCGCAACGGGCGTGAGAGCCACGCCAAGCGCTTGGGCGTCAAGCGTTTTGGCGGCGAATTCGTGATTCCGGGCAACATCATCGTGCGGCAGCGCGGCAATCGCTTCTATCCCGGTCCCGGCACGCGTCAAGGCAAGGATTTCACCATCTACGCCGTTGAACAAGGCTACGTGAGCTTTGAGTGGGCGCGCGGCGGCAAGCGCATCATCGCCGTCCGCCCTGAGCCGAAGCCCGCCGCTCAGAGCGAACCCGCCGCTGACTAGACCGAGCGTTCTGACAAACTTTTAGCCGCGACGCCAACACCCTGACTCGGCAGGGCGTCCGTCGCGCAAGGCAGAGAGGGACATGAAAGAGAACATTCATCCGAAGTGGTATCCGCAGGCGAAGGTCACCTGCCTCGCTTGCGGCACAGTCTGGACGGTCGGCTCGACGCGCCCGACCTTGCAAGTCGATGTTTGCTCGAATTGCCATCCCTTTTATACGGGCGAGCAGCGCATCGTCGATACCGAAGGGCGCGTGGATCGCTTCATGAAGCGCCTTGAGACGCGCGCCGTGCGCACCCAGCAGCAAGCGGCGAAGACGGTCGGTTCGATGGAGTTCGCGCTCTCAGAGCTGGGCTTGGGCAAGCAGTACACCGATCTGCTGGCTGCTAACGGCTTGGTCAGCGTGGGCGACTTCATCAAGCGTCTGCAGGAGGCGGGCGATGAAGGCGTGCTCGCCATTCGCGGCGTCGGGCGCAAACTGCTGACTGACATCAAGAAAAAGCTGCGCCAAAAAGGCTACGAGCTGCCCGCCGCTCAGGACTGATCAGCGCCTACAGATGGGCAGGGAGCGCTTCCCTGCCCATCTGTGCCTTTTGCCTCCGCTACAGGATTTATCTGAATGATTCACCATCGCGGACGCCTTGAAGTGATCTGCGGCAGCATGTTCAGCGGCAAAACCGAAGAGCTGATCCGCCGCGTGCGCCGCGCCCAAATCGCCCGCCAGAGCGTACAGGTTTTCAAGCCGCTGATCGATGCCCGCTATGGCATCACGCGCATCACCTCGCACAACGGGCAAGACTTTGAAGCGTTGCCCTGTGCCGATAGCGCCGAGATCGCCGCGCGCCTCCTGCCTGAGACGACCGTCGTGGCGGTGGACGAGGTGCAGTTCTTCGATCACGGCATCGTGGCGCTGGCAGAGCAGCTCGCCAACCGCGGCGTGCGCGTGATCCTCGCTGGGCTGGATTTGGACTTCCGCGCCGAGCCGTTCGGCGCCATGCCCGACCTGATCTGTCGGGCGGAGGAAGTGACTAAGCTGCACGCCATCTGCACGGTCTGTGGAGAGCCCGCTACGCGCTCGCAGCGCCTCGTGAACGGCGAGCCCGCCCGTTACAACGACCCGATCATCTTGATCGGCGCGCAGGAGCGCTACGAGGCGCGCTGCCGCCATCATCACGTCGTGCCGCGCTAATGTCTAGCTTCAACGAGCGCGTTTATGAGCTGGTGCGGCGCATTCCGCGCGGTAAAGTGCTGACCTACGGGCGCGTGGCGGCCCTCTTGGGCGTCCCGCGCGGGGCGCGGGCGGTTGGCTGGGCGCTGCACGGCGCGCCGCCCGATGTGCCATGGCAGCGCGTGATCAACGCTAAGGGCTGCATCAGCACGCGCTGTCCGGAGCATCCGCCTCAGTTACAGCGCGCCTTGCTCATGGCGGAGGGCGTGCGCTTCACGGCTGAAGACTCGCTCAGGCTGGCGGATTTCCACGCCACGCTTTGGCGGCTGAGCGAGGAAGACCTCGCCGCCTTGCCCTGAGAAATAAGCAGTCCCTCTCGGCTAGAGAGGGACTGCGCGCTAAGGTGAGGAGGCTTGCCCTACTAGAAGTCCATGTTGCCGCCGCCACCGCCAGGCATCGGCTTCTCGTCTTCCTTGATGTCGGTGATGAGCGCCTCGGTGGTCAGGATCATGCTGGCGATGCTGGCTGCGTTCTCCAGAGCGCCGCGCGTGACCTTTGCCGGGTCGATGATGCCCGCCTCGATCATGTTGACGAACTCGCCGCTCAGCACGTCGTAGCCGATGCGCGGATCGTTCTTCTCAGCTTGCTTGGCGCGCACCGACTGGACGATCACGGCGCCATCCTGCCCGGCGTTCGCCGCGATGCGGCGCATGGGCGCCTCGAGGGCGCGGCGCATGATCTGCACGCCGGTGTTCTCGTCATCCAGCTCCATCTTCAAGCCGTCTAGGCAGGCGATGGCGTTGATGAGCGCCACGCCGCCGCCCGGCACGATGCCTTCCTCGACTGCGGCGCGGGTCGCGCTCAGAGCGTCCTCAACGCGATGCTTCTTCTCCTTCAGCTCGGTCTCGGTTGCAGCGCCCACGCGGATGACCGCCACGCCGCCCGCCAACTTAGCGAGGCGCTCCTGCAGCTTCTCGCGGTCGTAGTCGCTGGTGGTGCGCTCGATCTCGACCTTGATCTCGGCAATGCGACCCTTGATCGCCGACTCCTCGCCCGCGCCATCGATGATGGTGGTCTCATCCTTAGTCGAGACGACCTTGCGCGCGCGCCCCAGATCGTTGATGGTGACGTTTTCGAGCTTGCGACCGGTCTCCTCGCTGATGACCGTGCCGCCGGTCAGGATAGCGATATCCTGCAGCATCGCCTTGCGGCGGTCGCCGAAGCCAGGCGCCTTGACAGCCAGCAGATTCAACATGCCGCGCAGCTTGTTCAGAACCAGCGTCGCTAGGGCTTCGCCGTCCACGTCCTCGGCGATGATCAGGAGCGAGCGCCGCCCGACCTGCACCAGCTTCTCAAGGATCGGCACGATATCCTGCGCCGCGCTGATCTTCTTCTCGTAGATCAGGATGTAGGGCTCTTCGAGGACGGCTTCCATCGTCTCGGTGCTGGTGATGAAGTACGGGCTGATGTAGCCGCGGTCGAACTGCATACCCTCGACGTACTCGGTCTCGAACTCCAGCCCCTTGCTCTCCTCGACCGTGATCACGCCATCCTTGCCCACGCGATCCATCACGTCGGCGATCAGGTTGCCAATCGACTGATCTTGGGCGGAGATGGCGGCGACGGAGGCGATCTCCTCTTTGGTGTCGATCTCGACCGCCATATCGCGGATGGCGCTGGCGATGCGCTCGGTTGCAGCCTCAATGCCGCGCTTGAGCAGCATCGGGTTGGCGCCGGCTGCCACGTTCTTCAAGCCTTCAGTCACGATGGTCTGGGCGAGGAC
>CALKXH010000032.1 GCA_938005675.1 uncultured Anaerolineae bacterium | reverse complement strand
TGTTCCAGCGTCGTCACCTCGTTGCTGATGCGCTCGCCCGGCTGCAGCTTGCCCGCCCGCCAAAAGCGCACCACCATGCCCGTCTGCGAGAGCGTGAAGCTCAAAAAGACGCCCACAGCGTAGAGCGGGATCAGGAGCGTGACGTTCGCCTGTAAGAACACCACCAGCAAGCCCGCCAACAAGCCGAGCGTCATGATGCCGACCGAGAAGACCAAGCGCGAGCCGCGAATGGTCAGCTGGCGCGGCAAGAAGCCATCAGCTGCCACCAACGCGGCGAGGCGCGGGAAGTCCGCGAAGCCAGTGTTCGCCGCCAAGAGCAGGATCAGCGCCGTGCCGACCAGCGTGGCGTAGTACATGATGTTCTCGCGTCCGTAGATGGCGCGCGCCATCTGCGAGACGACCGTCTCTTGATGCGAAGGCACTGCTTGTATCGCGTTCGCCAGCAGCGTGAAGCCGACGAAAATGGTGACCAAGATCGTGCTCATCACCATGAGCGTTGCGGCGGCGTTGCGGCTGCGCGGCTCCTTGAAAGCGGTGATGCCGTTGCTGATCGCCTCGATGCCCGTCAACGCCGCGCATCCGCTTGAGAACGCCCGCAGCACGATGAACCACGTCAGCGGCTGAACGACGTCATAATGGATCATCTCCACGCCCGTCACGGGACTCAAACGCCCTAACGCCACCTCAATCGCCCCGACGATCAGCATGGTGAAAGACATGAAGATGAAGAAATACGTCGGCACGGCGAACAGCCGCCCCGACTCCTTCACGCCGCGCAAGTTGGCGAGCGTGATCAAGATGATGACGAAGAGCGCCAACTCCACGCGCCGCTCGCGCAGGGCAGGCACGGCGGAGGCGATCTGCGCCACGCCGCTGGAGATGCTCACCGCGACGGTCAGCACGTAATCGGTCAGCAAGGCAGCTGCCGCGATCTGAGCGGGCAGCTCGCCCAGATTATCGCGCGCCACCACGTAAGCGCCCCCGCCATTGGGATAGGCGAGAATGGTCTGCCGATAAGAGACCGTGACGAGGAACAGCAGCGCAGCGATGGCGAAGGCGATTGGGATCGAGATGCCGAAGTAAGCTGCGCCTGCAAAAGCGAGGATGACTAGGATTTCTTCGGTTGCATAAGCAGTGGAGGATAGAGCATCTGAGGCGAAAACAGCCAGACCAACGGCGCGGCTTACGGCTTGATGCGGTAAGTCTTTCGTCGCCAGCGGCTTCCCGACGAGCATCCGCCACAAGTTCGGACGCCTACCTTGAAGCGCAGTCATAGTGTGATGTTTCCTTTGGCGTCGTGCCGCCTCTTCCGCAGCGAGTGCAGAATTCCCCACTTCAGCGGCACTATGCCGAGCTAGTATTCTACGCCACTGCTGCGCCTTGTCAAGAGAGCTGCTCAGCGCTGAGGACGTCTGGTATGACATTCATACGCGGCTCTGCAAGCGCGCCCTGAGCCATCCGCCCAGACGCGCGAAGCGCATCCTTTTTGACCATTGTCCCGCGCCGCGCTTGACGTTATACTGTAGAAGACGCGGGAGTGGCGGAATGGTATACGCATCAGTCTTAAAAACTGAGGAGGCAACTCATGCGGGTTCGACTCCCGCCTCCCGCACTCTGCGAGGCAATTTATGATCACGCCCCAACCTACTGACTCGATCCTCGCCCAAGAGATTCGCCAGCAACCCGAGATCATCGCGCGGCTGATCGATCAGCCGCAGTTCGCTGAAGTCGCGGCTGCACTGCGCGCCGCCAAACCGAGTTACCTCGTGCTGGCGGCGCGCGGCTCATCCGATAACGCTGCCCGCTACGCCCAATACCTCTTTGGCGTTCAGCTAGGCGTGCCCGTCGCTTTGGCTGCGCCCTCGATCAGCACGCTCTACAATAGCCCACCGCGCTACCGCGACTCGGTCGTGATCGGAATCTCTCAGTCAGGGCAAGCCGCCGATGTCCTGCAGGTCTTGAAGGATGCCGCCGCACAAGGCGTGCCGACCGTCGCCCTCACCAACGCGCCCGACTCGCCCATGGCGCAGCAAGCCGATTATCACCTCGATCTGCACGCCGATCTTGAGCGTAGCGTCGCCGCCACCAAGACCTACACCGCCCAACTGACCGCGTTCGCGCTGCTGGCGGCGCACCTCGCCGAAGATGAGGCGCTGTTGGCTCAGGTGCGCCAACTGCCCGACTGGCTCGCTCAGGCGCTGAGCCTTGCGCCCGCCATTGAGCAGCGCGCTGAGCGTTTCCGCTTCATGACGCATTGCGTGGTGCTTGGGCGCGGCTACAACTACGCGACTGCCTTCGAGATCGCCCTCAAGATCAAGGAATTGACCTACGTCATCGCCGAGCCGTACAGCAGCGCCGATTTTCGGCACGGACCCAAGGCGATGATCGAGGAAGATTTCCCCATCATCGCCCTGCTGCCCGACGGCGCGACTTTCCCCGATATGTACGCACTACTGCAGGAGATGCACGGGCGCGGCGCCGATCTGACCGTCATCAGCCCCGCTTCTGAAGCGCTCGCCCTCGCCCACTTACCTTTACCCTTGCCTCAAGGCATCCCGGAGTGGCTCTCGCCGATTGTAGCGGTCGTGGCGGGGCAACTCTTGGCGCTGCACGTCGCCGCCGTCAAGGGCAACCCTCTAGACGCCCCGCGCCACCTGACCAAAGTCACCCAGACGCGCTAAAACGTGCTAGAATTGCCCCAGAAGTCCGAAAGACACCTGCACGCACACACACGGAGCGCCGAACTATGCCTGTGATCATGGGTCAGCACGAGATTGAAGAGCTGGCAAGACGCCTCGCCAAAATGCGCTTCAATCGCGCCAAGTGGCACATTCGCAACCTCGATCCCAAGTGCCGCTTGGACATTTTCCGCGTGGCGGTGGGCGATGAGTGGCACACCCGCTACACCCTGCCCACGCTCAATCTGCGCATCACGCTGGTGGAGAAGCACGAGACGGCGGGCAACGCCAAGCGCGGCATCAAGGCGCGCTTCCGCTACGTCGAGGCGCGCGTCGAGCCGATCCCGGAGCATCTGCAGCCCAAGCCGCGCGAAGAAGAGTTCCTGCTCACCTAAGCCGTGCCTGTTTTGCGCATCGGCGTCGATATGATCGAGGTGGCGCGCGTCCAGCGCGCCCTTGCGCGGCACGGCGAGCGCTTCTATGCCCGCTTTTTCACCCCGCGCGAACGCCACATCTGCGCTGAGCAGCCCCAGCGCCTCGCCGCCCGCTTCGCCGCTAAAGAGGCAGCCGCCAAAGCGCTCGGCACGGGCATCGGCGTTGTGCGCTGGCTCGACCTCGAGATCGACGCCGACGCGCAGGGCAGACCGATCCTCAAACTGCACGCTGCTGCCGCCCAGATCGCCCAGCAGCTCCAACTCACTGCGTGGGAGGTCAGCCTGAGCCACACCGAGACGCACGCCATCGCCTTTGTGGTGGCGCTGGGCTGATCGCCTCAGACCCTTTCATCTACCCTTTCAGCCGCCTTAACGCTACAATTGTGAGTCATACAGCACAGTTGAGATGGAGTGTACGCGATGACGACGTGGTCGCCCGACCTGATCGTGATCGGCGGCGGCTTGGCGGGCTGCGAGGCAGCTTTCCAAGCGGCGGAGCGCGGCTTGCGCGTGGCGCTCTACGAGATGCGCCCGCAGCGCAGCACGCCCGCCCATCGCACCGATCAGCTGGCAGAGCTGGTCTGCAGCAACTCGCTCGGCTCGAATTTGCCTGATCGGGCGCAGGGCTTGCTGAAAAATGAGCTGCGCGCGCTCGGCTCGCTTCTGCTGCGCTGCGCCGATCAAGCCGCCGTGCCAGCCGGGGGCGCTTTAGCCGTGGATCGCCAAGTCTTTGCCGAGGCGGTCAGCGCCGCCATTGAAGGGCATCCGCGCATCCGCGTGATCCGCGAGGAAGTGACGCGCGTCCCTCAGACCCCTTGCGTGATCGCCTCCGGTCCGCTGACCTCCGAGGCGCTCTCCGCCGATATCGCCCGTCTGATCGGCGGCGACTCGCTCTATTTCTACGACGCCATCTCGCCCATCGTGGATGCCAGCACGATTGATATGGCGGTCGCTTTCCGCGCCAGCCGCTACGGGCGCGGCGAAGACGAGGCGGGCGACTATATCAATTGCCCAATGACTCGTGACGAATACGAGGCGTTCGTCGATGCGCTCTTGAGCGCCGAGACCTACCCGCTGCACGACTTCGAGCGCGAAGACCCGCGCTTCTTCGAGATGTGCCTGCCCATCGAGCAGATCGCGCGGCGCGGGCGCGAGGCACTCGCCTTCGGTCCGTTGCGCCCGATTGGTCTGCGCGATCCGCGCACGGGCAAGCGCCCTTACGCCGTCGTGCAGCTGCGCCAAGATAACCTCGCCGGCACGCTCTACAACCTCGTCGGCTTTCAGACCAACTTGAAGTGGGGCGAGCAAGAGCGCGTCTTCCGCCTGATACCCGGCTTGGCGAACGCCGAATTCTTGCGGCACGGGCAGATGCATCGCAATACCTACATCAACGCGCCGCGCTTGCTAGAGCCGACTCTGCAGTTCCGCGAGCGCGCCGATCTGTTCTTCGCCGGACAGATCACGGGCGTGGAGGGCTACGTCGGCAACATCGGCACGGGCTGGTTGGCGGGCGTCAATGCGGCGCGCCTGCTCAAGGGCGAGCCGCTCCTCATCTTGCCGCAGACCACCATGCTGGGCGCCCTGTGTTGGTACGTCACGCACGCCGAAGCGGGCAAGTTTGAGCCGATGAAGGCGAACTACGGCATCCTGCCGCCGCTGGAGCATCCGCCGCGCGGCAAGCGCGAGCGCGCCGCCGCCTACAGCCAGCGCGCCCTGCGCGACCTGATGGCTTACATGGCACAAACGCCCGCAATGCATCTTCAGCGAGGCGAGCAAGCCTGAACCATGTCCGACGAACAGCCGCTCGTTTTGATCGCCGATGACAGTCAGCCCGCGCGCCTGCTGCTGCGCCGCCTGCTGGAGCGCGAGGGCTTCCGCGTTGAAGAGGCATCGGACGGCGACGAGGCGCTACGCCAAGCCCGCGATCTGCTGCCCGATCTGGTGCTGATGGACATCCAAATGCCCGTCATGGACGGCTTTGAGGCAGTCCGCGCGCTGCGCGAAGAGCCGCGCACCGCGCGCATCCCGATCATCGTGGTGACGGCTGCTGCCCGCCATGCGGAGGATATGGCGCGCGGCTTCGGGCTGGGCGCTGATGATTACGTGGTGAAGCCCTTCAATTCAAGCGAGCTGATCGCCCGTATCCACAGCAAGCTCAAGGCGCATCGCCTTGAGCGCGACCTGCAGCGCCGCAACGCTGAGCTGGAAGTCCTCACCCGCATCAGCGCTCAGTTGGTGCGCGCCCTGAGCTTGCCTCAGCTCGCCGATTATCTGCTCGAAGCCCTTCACAGCCACTTCCACGCTGATTCCGCCCTCTTGGTGCTGCTCAACACTGAGAAGAAGCCCGATTTTTGGCGTACTTATGGGCGGGTGTTGCGGCATGTGCGCACGTTGGTGCATACGTGGATGCCCGCTCGCATCAGCGAAGAGAGCAAGGGACTTTTCCTTGAAGATACCTGCCAACTGACCCCTGAACTGAGCGAGGTCTTCAAGTTAGATGGCATTCGCTCGGGCATTGCGGCGCCGCTGCGCTATCAGGAGCGTCTCATCGGTATCTTGGCGCTCGCCAGCGGCAAGGCGCGCCAATTTTCGCCCTACGATCTGCGCCTGCTGGAGAC
>CALKXH010000031.1 GCA_938005675.1 uncultured Anaerolineae bacterium | reverse complement strand
GGCGCCGCGCCCGCCCGCCCGCAGGGGCGTCGGGTCGGCGCTCATGCCGCGCGCGCGGGCGTCCGCCTCGATCTGGGCGCGCGCCTCCGCCACCAAGTCGCTCAGGGTGGTCAGGGCGGTCAGTTGGCGCGCCGTGAAGAGCTTGTGGCAGGCATCCATGCCGTAGAGCTGAATTCTGAAGCCGAGCGCCTGCTCGGGGATGCCCCCCTCAGGGCGCCACGCGGGCTGCGCCGACTCGGCGATCTGGGCGTGATAGTCGTCCGGGCTGTAGTAATTCCGCCTGCCGCCGCCGTCGGTCACAATCGCCATCAGCAGCGCGCCCATCCGCCCCGCCTTGCCTTCAGCGCGGATGTAGTCGAGGGAGATCGGCGCGCCCGTGATCAGGCAGCGTCCCCCTTGGCGCGTCATCGTGCCTTTGCCGTCTTCGGGCGGCGCGCCCGCCACCACGCGGAAGCGCACGCGCCCGTCCGCCACGATCGGCATCGCCCAGCATTCGCGCCCTTTGCGCTGGCTCAGGCTGAAGGAACGGATGAGCGGGACGTGGGCGTCAATCGCCGGGTCGGGGCTCTTGACGGTGCGCGCCCACAGCCAAGCCACGACGGGCTCGCCGTTGCAGGTGGGGTAGAGATGCCCGATGCGCTCTAGGGCGCGCTCGCGCAGCCAAGCGCCGTAATAGCGCACGTCGGCGGCGAGCCCCGCCGCGCCGCGCCAAGCGCCCGCGCCCATGCGGCGGGCGTCGGCGGGGTTGACGGGCGGCAGGTTGGCGAAGCGGGGCGGAATCTCGATCTGCGCCTTGTTGATCAGCACGGCGACGGGGTTCAGGTCGCCCGCGTGCGCCTCCAGACCGAGCCGCACCGCCTCCAGCGGGATCGTGCCGCCGCCGGCGAAGGGATCGAGCAGGGGCGGCAAGTCGCCGCCGGTGGCGAGCTGGATCAGCTCGCGGGCTTTGGCGAGGATGCGCTCGTCACTGCTCGCCTCCCACGTGACGAGCTTCTCGATGAAATCGAAGAGGCGCATTCGGGGCGTGTCGCCGTTGGTCTGGACGTTGCGGTTCTCGTAGCCGAAATCTTTGCCGTCCAGCGCTCTGCAGGCTTCCACGAAGGCGGGCGGGGCGTTCGGGTCGTCGGGATCGTCCACCAGCGAGGCGAAGATCACGGCGCGGACGGAGGCGAGCGGTCGGCGCGCCCACCACAGGTGCAGCGTGGAGGGGTGTCCGTTGCGCAGGCTCTTCTCGTAGCGCGAAGCCTCGTTGATCGCCTCGAGGGGCAGGGCGACTTCGATCAGTTTTTTGCGGTGTTCAGTCATGTCAATTCTCTCCGAGTTAGCGCACAAAGTCTGGTGCGCACAGCTTAAACAATCTATCGAGCGGCTTGGAGCGCCGACTGATGGACTAATTGGGCGATGCGCGTCACGGCGTGCGGCTCAGCGATGGCTCGCACGCCCTCGGCGAGGACGCGCAACTGAGCGCCGTCGTCCGCCAGCAGCTCAGCGACGGCGCGCGCCACCTTGCGCGGCGAGGGCGCGTAAACCGCCGCCTTGCGGCTGACCGCGTACTTGACGTTGGGCGATTCCTGAAAGCGGATCGCGCCGCTGATGACCATCGGCAAGCCGACGGTGGCGGCTTCGGTCAAGGTGGCGGGTCCGGCTTTGGTGATGAGCAGGTCGGCGGCGCGCATCATCACCTCGATATTATCCACGAAACCGTAAATGCGAGTAGGGCGTCGCCAGGCGCGCTCTTCAAGGCTCTTCTTCATGGCGGCGTTGCGCCCGGCGATGATGACCAACTCGGCGTCGAGGGCGAGCTCGTCGATGGCGCGGGCAGTCTGGGGGAGCGTCCCCATGCCGTCGCCGCCGCCGACCATCAGCACGATGCGCGCCCGCGGCGACCAGCCCAGCGCTTGGCGCGCCTCCGCCTGGCTGAGCGTCAGCTTGCTGAACTTGGGATGGACGGGGGCGCCGGTCAAGACCATCTTTTCGGGCGGCACGCCCAGTCGCAAGCCGCGCCGATAGGCGGGCTCAGTCGGGATGGTGGTCAGATCGACGCGCGGGTCGTACCACATGATGTTGGGCAGGGCGTAATCGGTGATGACGGTGATGAACGGCTTGGCGATGTTCAGCTTGCGCAAGGCGTGGATGCCCGGTCGCACGAAGACGGAATGGGCGCATAGGTACAGGTCGGCGGGGTACTTGTGGAAGAATTGCCTCATGCGCGGGAAGAGTTGGCGGCACAGGGCGTGGCTGAGCGGCTTGGCGCGCCAGATGCGGTCGTTCAGCCAATACTGAGCGGCGTAGGTGGTGGGGCTCCAATTCACCCACTTGACGTAGGTCTTGGGCAAGGTGTTGAAAGGGAAAGGCGTGTAATCGCGCCACATATCCACCAGCTCGCCGGTGAAGGTGTTGGGGTACAGGTCGTCGAGGGCGGCTTGGATGGCGCGGCAAGCGGCGCGATGCCCGCCGCCCGTGTCCGACATCAAATAGACGATGTGAGGCATGGCTTCTGTGTCAAATCCTTCAAGGTCTGTCCGATTGAGCGTCTTGATCGACGATCTGCAGCAGGCTATAGACGAACTGGGCGGCGCGGCTGAGCGTCCCCGCCTGAATCTGATCGAGTCTATCGCTCAGGCGATGCCAGTTCGCCAAGCCGCCCTCTTGATCGTAAGCGGCGAGGCAAATGCCTTTATAGCCCAGCCGCGTCGTGACGGCGAGTTCATCCACGATGGGCATGGCGCGTCCCGCCACGTGCGGATGCAGGCGGGCGGCGCGGCGCGCCAAATTGAGCAGGTCGGGGTCGGGCGCATACTGCCCGAAGGCGCTCACGCCGTGCTGGGTCAGGTAGCACAGGTTGCCGCTGCCCACGCCGTGCAGGTGGATGAAGTAAGTGTTGAAGCGCGGCGGCTGAAACTGCTCCAAGTAGCGCGCCATGCCTACGCCGCCCGCCTCGGCGGCGCCGGTGAACAGGAGCGTGACTTGCGTGTGCTGCAGCGGCGCGCCGCTGAGCGCCTCCGCCAAGCCCAGCAGCACGCCGACGGCGCTGGCGTTGGCGTTGGCGCCCTCGACGTAAGGCTGCCGCTCGTCGTTGAGCTGCGATAAGAAGGCGCCGAGGCTCAGGGCGGCGAAGAGGGCATCCCACGCGCCGCGGCGCGGCTTGCGAGCGAGGGCGCGCCGCAACTGCACAAGCGCGTTGAGGAAGAGCGCGCCGATGGTCAGCGTGGCGAGCGGGTTGAGCAGCTCGGGCAGGGGCGTCGGCAAGGTGAAGCGCTGCTTGCCGCTATCGAGCGAGGCGATCAGGTAGACTCGGCGCTTGGGCGCCTCGCGCGGCGGCAGGACGGCGATCACGTTCTGGCTGCGCCCGAAGGCGATCAGCGGCTGGAAGACGGGCGGCTTGAAGCGCAGCGCGCCGCGCAAGTTGAAAGCGCTCAGGGCGGAGAGGCTCGCCGCCCAGAGCTTGTGGAGGCGTCCGCGCCCGCCGACTCGAACTGCCCATAGCGCCATGCCGAGCGCGGGCAGGATCGCGGCGCCGAGGCTGGTCGGCGTGCGGAAGGGCTGCACAGCGATCTGCTCAACGCCCGTCGCGCGCAGGGCAATTTGGACGTACTCAGCGGCGCGGCGCTCCTGCGCGGAGGCGGCCGGGCGCGCGCCAACGCCTCGCGCCAGCGCGCTGACGTGCTGCATCAAGCGGTCGGGTTGCAGAGAGGCTTGCTCGCTCATGGTCGCGCTCTTGAATTATTCGAGAGAGATGGCTGAAGTGTACCACATCGAAGCGGAGTCAGCGGGGGGCGGGCAGTTTCCCGCGCAGGCTGATCAGCGCGCTGCCGAGCAGATAGCCGTTGCTCAGGAAGCCGAGCGTCATGATGGCGATGTAGCCGCCCAAGCCCAGCACGAGGATCGGCGCGAGGATCAGGCTGAGCGCGCCGCCATCGGTGATGGCGACGCTGAGCACCAGCAAAAAGAGCGCCAAAGCTACCGCCGAGAGCATCAGCAGCAAGAAGGTGAGCAGACTCTGGTACAGATACAGCACGCCGAACTGCACGGGCGCGTAGCGCAGGTCGCGCAGGCGGGCGCCGACCTCAAGGTAGTGGTAGAACTGGTCGGTTTGGGCGTAGCGAGCGTGAGCGCAGGTCAGCACGTAGTTCATCAGCAGGCTGTAGAGCAGCGCGATGCCCAGCGCGCCGAGGCGCAGCAGGATGAACGACTCAGCGCCATTGCTCAGCCAGCCAATCAGCAGCGCGCCCAGCCCGATCAAGACGGCGGGGGCGAAGTAGAGCGCCGTCGCCACCAGCGAGAGCAAGCCGCGCACGGCAATATCCGACCACGCCTCCCAGCTGGGCAGGGGGTGCTTCTCGCCGCGCGCGAGGTTGCGGGCGACGCTCAGGGCGTAGCCGCTCCACAGGATCACGTTCAGACCGGGCAAAAAGCCGACGATCAAGAAGACGATCAGCTTCGAGAGCCAAGCTGAATCCTCGAATGCGTAGGTGACGCTACGCCCTAGATCGATTTGCATCGCCACTATGAGCCAGCCAGTTTGCGCAGGGTCTGATCGAGCAACTCCGTCGTGAGCTCGCCGATGTGCCGCCCCCGCACGATGCCTTCGGGGTCTACGAAGTACGTGATCGGCAAGCTCAAAATGCCGTAGCGGTTGCTGACTCTGCCGCCTTTATCCAGCGCGACGGGCAAGCTGAGCGAGAGGTCATCGAGGAACGCCTGCACTGCCGCCGCTGACTCGTCCCGATTGACGGCGATCACCACGACGCTGCCCAGAGCGCGCGCCGCCTCAGAGGGCGAGGCGTGCAGCGCTTGCAAAACGGGCATCTCGTGGCGGCAAGGCGCGCACCACGTCGCCCAGAAATTGAGGACGACCCATTTGCCGCGCTGCTCGCTCAGGCGGAAAGTCTGAGCGTCAAGGGTGGGCAACTCGAAGTCGGGCGCAGGGCTGCCGATCAAGGTGGAGGGCGAGAGCGCGACGACGGGCGGCGTCTCGGCGAGCCTGCCGCCGATGCCCTCGCGCTCGACGAAGGTCTCGGCGAGCAGAAGCGCCACCAACGCCGCCGCAATCGGCATGATCAGGAAGATGGCTAAGGTTGGGCGGTAAGGCGGGCGCGGACTTGGCGGCTGCGCACCACTTGCCAGCTCAGGCTCAGTCATATCGGTGACGGGCTAGACGGCGTTGAGCAGCCGATTGAATAAGTTGGGCAGCTCAGACGGATCGAAGGGCTTGAGCAGGAACACATCGGCGCCGGCGCTGAGCGCCGCCTCTTCGACGTTCATGCCGGAGGTCATGATGATGGGGGCGCGCTTGAAGGCGGGCTCGGCGCGCAACTTCCCGATGATCTCCGTGCCGTGCATCCCGCCGGAGAGGTGATAGTCGATCAAGAAGGCATCAGGCTGCTCTTGGCGGGCTTTTTCGAGCGCCTCGCTGCCGCGCGCCGCTTGCACCACCTCGAAGCCATCGAGGCTCAGCAGCGTCTCTAAGAGCATCACGGTCGTGCGATCGTCGTCGATCAACATCACTTTAGGCAAGCTGTTGCTCCTTCATCTCCGTCGCAAAGTGCGCGTCATTGGCGGGGACAGCCTCAGGCGAGAGAGCTGCCTCTAAGACTTCTTTGACGTCATCAACTAGCACGAAAGTCAGCGCGTTGCGCACGTCCTCAGGCAGATCGTCCAGATCGGGTTCGTTGCGCTTGGGCAGGATGACGGTATCCACGCCCAGCCGATGAGCAGCCAGCACCTTATCTTTAACGCCGCCCACAGGCAAGACCTTGCCGCGCAAGGTGATCTCGCCGGTCATCGCCACGTTGCGCTTGACTTGTCGCCCGGTCAGCAAGGATGCCAGCGCCGTCACCATGGTGACCCCGGCTGAGGGGCCGTCCTTCGGCACGGCGCCGGATGGCACGTGCAAATGGATGTCGTGCTTTTCGAAGTAATCGGCAGGCACGCGCAGCTCGTGGGCGTGCGCACGGATGTAGCTGAAGGCAGCCCGCGCGCTCTCTTGCATCACCTCGCCCAGCTGACCCGTATATTGGAAGCCTTTGTTGCCGGGCATGTGCGTGGCTTCCACGAACAGCACGTCGCCGCCGAAAGCCGTGACCGCCAGACCGGTTGCCACGCCGGGCAGCTCGGTGCGGGAGGCGAGCTCCTCGCGGTAGCCGAAGCGTGGCTTGCCCAGCGCCTTGCGCACGGTCGCGGGCGTCACGCGGACGCGCTTGACGTCGTTTTCGGCGATGCGCGTGGCGATCTTGCGCACCACGCTGCCTATGGCGCGCTCCAGGTTGCGCACCCCAGCTTCGCGGGTGTAGTCTCGGATGATGAGCTGCAAGGCTTCTTTTGTGAACTGAACCTCGTTGCGCTGCAGCCCGTTCTCACGGATTTGACGCGGCACAAGGTAGCGCGAGGCGATCTGCAGTTTCTCCTGCTCGGTGTAGCCGGAGATGGCGATGATCTCCATGCGGTCGCGCAGGGGCGGCGGGATCGGGTCGAGTTCGTTGGCGGTGGTGATGAACAGCACCTCCGAGAGATCGAAAGGCACGTCGAGGTAGTGATCGCGGAACTCGTGATTCTGCTCAGGGTCTAGCACTTCCAGCAGCGCCGCCGAGGGATCGCCGCGAAAATCGCGCCCCAGTTTGTCGATCTCATCGAGCATGATGACCGGATTGCGCGTCTCGACGCGGCGCAAGGTCTGAATGATGCGACCGGGCATCGCGCCGATGTAGGTGCGGCGGAAACCGCGAATCTCCGCCTCATCGCGCACGCCGCCTAAGCTCATGCGCGTGAAGCGCCGCTCCATAGCGCGGGCGATGGAAGCGCCCAGCGAGGTCTTGCCGACGCCGGGCGGACCGACAAAACACAGGATGGCACCCTGCCGATCGCGATGGACTTTGTCAGCGCTTTCGAGGTTGGCGTTGCCGTAGCGTTCAGCGCGCAGACGGCGCACCGCTAGGAACTCCAAAATGCGCTCTTTGACGTCTTCCAAGCCGTAGTGATCCGCCTCCAGCACTTGGCGGGCGTGGCGGATGTTCAGGTTATCCTCAGTGCGCTTCGCCCAAGGCAGGCTGGTCATCCAATCGAGGTAAGTGCGGATGACGCCGTACTCAGCCGAGGCGGACGGCAAGCGCGACATGCGCTCCAGCTCGCGCTGCGCCTCGCGGAGGGCTTCTTCGGGCAGCTGAGCGGCGGCTATGCGCTCGCGGAACTGCTCGACTTCGGCGAGCTGCTCATCTTCCTCGCCCAGCTCGCGCCGAATCGCCTTGAGTTGCTCGCGCAGAAAGTAATCGCGCTGCATCCGCTCGATCTCAGACTGGGCTTGGCTTTGAATCTTGCGGCTGATCTCCAGCACTTCGATCTCTTTGTTGAGAATCTGCAGGAGCAGGCGCAGTTTCTCCAAGACGCTATCCAGCTCGAGGATGTGCTGATAATTCTCAAGGTTCAGGCGGATGTAGGTGGCGATAGCATAGACCAGCTGCAGCGGGTCTTGCGTGTTGATGGCTGAGTTGATCAGGTCGCTGGGGATGCTCGGCACCAGTTCCGCCAACTTGCTGAATTGATCGACGACGGTGCGTCTGAGCGCCTCGACCTCGCTGGTGTCTTCAACCACCTCTGGGATGTGCGTGACGCGCGCGCGCAAGAACGGCTCTTGCTGGATGTACTCCTCGATGCGGATGCGCGCGATGCCTTGCACCAGCAAGCGTATAGTGCCATCGGGCGCGCGGAACAACCGCAGGACGGCTGCCATCGTGCCGACGCTGTAGATATCTTTCGGCTCAGGCATCTCCAGCTCAGGATTGCGCGAGGCGACCAAGCCGATCAGCCTATCGCCGCTGACCGCCTCATCGACCAGCCGTACCGAGCGCTTCTGCCCGACGTTGAGCGGCATCGCCGTCTGGGGGTAGACGACCAGCCCGCGCAAGGGCAAGATCGGCAGCTCCGGCGGCACGCGGATGGCATTTTCAGCGTTGGCTTGCGCGCTCTCATCGCTGTTGGGCGCGCTCTCTGGGCTGAGGCGCACGTTTTGTTCGTCGTTTTCAACCGCGATCGGCTGCGCCGCACCCTGTGGGGCGCGTTTGAGCCGTTTAGTGGAAGACATATCGGCTATTCGTCCGATCCGTGTGTGCCGTCGACATCCACATTGACAATATGGGCAGATTGTTTGCTGGCGCGTGGCAGTTCTACCCGTAAGAAGCCATCTTTATAGGTGGCGATCACGCGGCTGCGATCAACTGCCCATGGCAAGTTGACCACCGTGCGAAACTCGCCATAGCGCACTTCCATTTGATGGAAAGCGGTGCGGTCGCGCACGGTGCGCCGCCGAATGCCCCTGATCACCAAGCGGTGGTCTTGCAGCGAGACGTTGAATTCGCCATCGCGCATCCCGCCGATCTCGACCATGACGACCAGCCGATCTAGCAGCTCAAAGACGTCGGTGGGCGGTCGCCAGACGTTTGACTGGTGCATCACGATCCACTGTTGGGTCACCTGATAGGCATGGACTGAGTCAAGAGGCAGGTCGCCTTCATGCTCATCATCCACTCTGTTGGCATTTTGGGTTACAGCCACTTTTGCCTCCAGCTCAAACAAAAAACGCCACATTTCTGTTCAATTCTATCACAGGATGGACTGGTCAAACAAAGTTCATGCTCAGTAAGCCCGCTGATCGGCTTGCGCAGATGGCGCTCTGAGCGCATAATCAAGATATCACACTGCCTTTCAAGCAGCAAGCAGCCCAATGTTCACTCACGAGACCTACCTCAGCCCTTTCGCGTGGCGCTATGGCTCGCCACCGATGCGACGCATCTGGTCGGAAGCCCACAAACGCCGTCTGTGGCGCAGGATTTGGGTGGCGCTCGCCCAAGTGCAGCACGCCATCGGCTTAGTCAGCGCCGAGCAGCTCGCCGATTTGCGCGCCCACCAAGATGCCGTCGATATCGAGCGCGCTCACGCCATCGAGGCTGAGATTCACCACGATCTGATGGCGGAGGTCAAATGTTACGCTGAGCAGTGCCGCGTCGGCGGCGGAATCATCCATCTGGGCGCCACCAGCGCCGATATCGAAGACAACGCCGACGTGCTGCGCCTGCGCGAGAGTCTGGCTCTGATCTTAGAGCAGCTGGGCGAGCTGTTGCGCGTCTTCGCCGAGCGCATCCAAGAGACCGCCGACCTGCCGACCCTCGCCTTCACGCACTTGCAGCCCGCCGAGCCGACGACCGTCGGCTACCGCCTCGCCTGCTACGCCCACGATCTGTGCGCTGACTACGCAGCGTTGCGGGCGGTGCGCGCTCAGCTGCGTGGCAAAGGCTTCAAGGGCGCGGTCGGCACGGCGGCGGCTTACGCGCACCTGCTGGAGGGCACTTCGCTCAGCCCAGCCGAGTTCGAGGCGCAGATCATGGCGCACCTAGGCATTGAGGCGCTGCCCGTCGCCACACAGACCTACTCGCGCCGTCAGGATTGGCTGGTGGTCAGCGCGTTGGCGGGCGTGGCGCTCACCTTGCACAAGGTCGCCTTCGATATTCGGCTGCTGCAGTCTCCGCCCCTTGGCGAGTGGCAAGAGCCGTTCGCTGCAGCACAAGTTGGCTCATCTGCCATGCCCTTCAAGCGCAACCCGATCAACGCCGAGAACATCGATAGCCTCGCCCGTTTCGTGGCGGCTTTGCCCGCCATAGCTTGGCAAAACGCCGCCAACAGCCTGCTGGAGCGCACCCTAGACGACTCCGCCAACCGCCGCAGCCTGCTGCCGGAGGCGTTCCTCGCCACAGATGAGATGCTGCGCCGCCTGACGCGCCTCCTGCGCGGCTTGCACATCCATCAGGAGGCGATCCAGCAAAACCTAGCGCGCTACGGCGCTTTCGCCGCCACCGAGCGCGTCCTGATGGAAGCCGTGCGGCAAGGCGGAGATCGCCAAGCCCTGCACGAGCTGATCCGCCAACACAGTCTGAGTGCTTGGCAAGCCCTGCGCGAGAGCGGCGCGCACGACCTGCTTGAGAGTCTGTGCGCCGACCCGCGCCTGACCCAATTCGTGCCGCCCCAGCGCCTGCGCCAGCTGATGCGCACGGACGACTATCTGGGCGATGCGCCGCAGCGCGCCCGCGCAGTAGCTACCTATATCGCTGCACTTCTGGATGAACACTGATCGCGTATGACCACTCCCGCCTTCAGCCGACCGCAAGGTTTCTATGATCGGACGGCAGCCGAGAGCGCCGCCGCCGCTCAAGTCGCCTCGCAGCTCCAAGAGACGCTGGCGCGCTTCGGCTACCAGCGCCTGGAGACCCCCTTCGTCGAATATGCAGACCTGTTCCTGACCAAAAGCGGTGATGATGCCGTCAACCGCTTGTTCACCTTCGAGCTATACGGGCGCTTGCTATGCTTGCGCTCGGAGTTCACGCCTTCGGCGGCGCGCCTGTACGTCGAGCGCTTTCAGCAGGCGCCCAAGCCGTTGCGCTGGCAGTTTCTGGGCGAGGTCTTCCGTTACGAGGCGCCTCAACGCAATCACTCGCGCCAATTCACCATGCTCGGCACGGAGCTGATCGGCGCTTCGGGCGCCGGCGCCGACGCCGAGACGCTCGGCATGGCGATGCACGCTCTGCAAAAATTGGGCTTGAGCGGCTTGCAGCTGGTCATCGGGCATGTGGGCTTGTTGGCGCAGCTGATCGAGCCGTTCAACCTTGATCGGCGGCTGCGCCGCTTTTTGCTTGGGCAGGTTGAGAACTTGCGGCGGGCGGGGCGCGGGCGCGCCTACGTGGAGGCGCAGCTGGCTAAGCTCTACGGCGGTCTGCCCAGCGCCGAGTCGGACTCAGCGCTCGCCGCCGAGTCGCTCAACGTCGACTCGGATAAGCTGGGCGGCGCTTTGCAGCTGCTACTCGAATCCGCCGATCTCGGCACGACGGGCGTCGGGCGCACCAGCACGGATATCGCTAAGCGCTTGCTGGCGAAGCAACGCCGCGCTAGCCAGCGCGCCGATCTGATGCAAGCGTTGGACTTTTTGGAGCAGCTCTGCGCGCTGGACGGCGCCCCTGAGCAGGTCTTGCCCGCCCTAGAGCGGTTGATCACCCCTGAGCAAGCGCGTGCCCGCGCTGCCTTCGAGGAGCTGCGAACGGTCATCGCGCTGCTGGCTGCCTACGAGCTGCCGTCGGAGGCGGTGCGCCTGAATATGGGCTTCGCGCGCGGCTTGAACTACTACAGCGGCATCGTTTTCGAGGTCTACAGCGCGCAGGGCGATCAGCTGTGCGGCGGCGGACGCTACGACGAGCTGATTCGCGTGCTTGGCGCCGCCGCCGAGACGCCCGCCATCGGCTTCGCCTACGGTCTGGATCGCATTCTGAGGGCGCTGGGCAAGCCTGAGGCAGCTGAGTCGCCTCCGACGGCGCTGGTCGTGCCGCTAGAGCGCGCCGATGAGTTCGAGGCGGCGCGCGTGGCGATGGCGTTGCGCGCCCAAGCCGAGATCGCCCTGCATACCGCCCCGACGCGCAACCTCGCTCAAATTTTGGCTCAGGCAGCTAAGCAGGGCATCCCGTTCGTGATCTTGATCGGCGCCGAAGAGCGCGCCGCCAATTGCCTGAGTCTGCGCGATATGCGCCGCGCCGAGCAGCTGCGCCTGAGCCTTGCCGAAGCCGCCGAGTACATCCAGCGGGAGGTGCGCCGTGCCTGAGCCGCGCTTGAGCCTCGCCCTGCCCAGCAAAGGCGCCCTCGCCGACCCAACTACCGAGTTCCTCAAGGCGTGCGACTTGAAAGTCTCCAAATCGAACCCGCGCCAATACGTGGCGCACATCTCGGCGCTGCCCCAGCTCGACGTCCTCTTCCAGCGCGTGACCGATATCGTCTACAAAGTGGCCGACGGCACGCTCGATATGGGCATCACGGGCTTGGATGTGGTCTACGAGTTGGCGGGCGAGAGCGAGGCGATCACCGTGCTGCACGAGGATTTGCGCTACGGCGAGTGTCAGTTGGTGCTGGCAGTGCCTGAGGCGTGGATCGACGTGGAGAGCATGACCGATCTAGCCGACGTCGCCCTTGATTTCCGCGAGGGCAGGCGGCGCAACTTGCGCGTCGCCACCAAGTTCACCAACTTGGCGCGGCGCTTCTTGCATCAGCACGGCATCTTCCACTTCACGCTGGTGGAGGCGGAAGGCGCCATCGAGGCAGCCCCGACGCTCGGCTACGCCGACGTGGTCATCGATCTGAGCGCTACCGGCACCACGCTGCGCGAAAATCACCTCAAGCCGCTGGTTGATGGCGTGCTGTTGGAGTCGACCGCCTGCCTGATCGCCAACACGCGCCGCCTGCGCGAGTCGCCGCTCCTGCTGGAGACAGCGCGCACGCTCTTGGAGGTCTTCGATGCCACGCTCAGCGCTCAGAACTACTATCAGGTGACCGTCAACATCCGCGGCGACGACGCTGAGTCGGTGGCGCACGCAGTAGCCGCCAACCCGATCACGCGCGGCTTGCAAGGTCCGACGGTCGCGCCGATCTACGCCTCGCACCTCTCGGAGCGTTGGTTCAGCGCCACGATCATCGTGCACAAGAAGCATCTTTTGGCGGCGGTGGCGCATCTGCGTAGCATTGGCGGCACGCAGGCGACGGTCATCCCCTCGCGGTACGTCTTTTTGCCTCAATCGCCCAGCTATCAGCGCCTGCTGGAGAAACTGGGCAAGGCGGGCGCGCAGCCCCTTTGACAAGATCAGGGCAGCGATCTACCATTTTGGCAGGCGGGCTGGCTCTCAGCCCCGCACAGCAAGATAACGCGCGTTTCTAGGTAGGGGGTGGGGAAAGTGGTCAGAAAAACGGACATCAAACGCACCAAAATCGTCGCAACGATCGGACCGGCGTCATCCGAAGAGAGCGTGCTGCGCGCCATGATCCGCGCCGGCATGGACGTGGCGCGCATCAACTTCAGCCATGGCGATCATGAGACTCACGCGCGCAACATCGCCCTGATTCGCCGCCTCGCTGCTGAGGAGAACGCGGTCGTGGCTATCATGGGCGATCTGCAAGGACCGAAAATCCGCTTGGGCAAGGTCATCGGCGAGCCGATCCCGCTCAACATCGGCGATACCTTGACGCTGACCTCGCGCCCGATGGACGCCGAAGCCGCCGCCGAAGCCGCCAAGCAACGCATCTTCCCGCTGCCGCACCCGGAGTTCGTGCGCGATGTGCGGGCGGGGCATCGCTTGCTGCTGGATGACGGCGCCATCGAATTCAAAGTGCTGACGGCAACCAGCACCGATCTGCACTGCGAAGTGATCGTAGAGGGCGAGTTGCGCTCGCGCAAGGGCGTCAGCGCGCCCGAATCGCGCTTGACGCTCTCCGCCCTGACCGATAAAGACCGCGAAGACGTGAAGTTCGCCCTCGAACACAAGCTCGATTACATCGCCATGTCTTTTGTGCGGTCGGGCAGGGATATGGACGAGTTGCGCTGGCTATGCCGCTATCTGAACGCCGACGACGTGGCGCTGATCGCCAAGATCGAGAAGCACGAGGCGATTGAGGCGTTCGATGACATCCTGCGCGCCTCGGATGGCATCATGGTGGCGCGCGGCGACTTGGGCGTGGAGACGCCCGCCGAAGAAGTGCCGATCCACCAAAAAGAGATCATTCGGCGCTGCAATCAGGTCGGCAAGCCCGTCATCACCGCGACCCAAATGCTGCAGTCGATGGTCACCAATCCGCGCCCGACCCGCGCCGAAGCCAGCGACGTCGCCAATGCAATTTTTGACGGCAGCGACGCCGTCATGCTGAGCGGCGAAACCGCCTCCGGCAAGTTCCCGGTCATCGCCGTCGAGACCATGGCGAACATCGCTGTGATCGCCGAGCGCAACTTCGACCGCGGCGCCCGCTCCGACCGCGTGGAACGCGCGCTGCTGGCACTGGGCGAGGCGCGCCAGCTCGATGGCGCCGCCGATAGCTTCGCCGTGGCGACCAGCCGCACTGCCAGCGTCCTAGCCGACCTGCTGAACGCGCGCGCCATCGTCACGACGACGTGGACGGGCTCAACCGCCCGCCAAGTGGCGCGCACCCGCCCCAAGACGCGCATCCTGTGCGTGACGCCTAACGAAACAACTCTGCAGCGCATGGCGCTGGTCTGGGGCGTGATGCCGATCCATGTGCCGGAGTTCAGCACCATCGATGAGATGGTTCAGACGGTGATGCGAGCGTGTTACGAGCAAGAGTTGGTGGAGTTCGGCGATGTGCTGGTGTTGATCGCCGGGATGCCCTTCGGGGCGGGCAGCCAAGCCAACTTCATCAAGATTCACCGCGTGGGCGAGCACGGCGAGGTGCCACAGACGCGCATCGCGGCGGCAGCTGCCAGCGCCAAAACCATCTGAGTCGCGCGGGGCGTGACTGACAGCCGTCACGCCTCGTAAGCATCCACCAACGCGAAGATGATCTCGCGGGTGAGGGCATACACCTTTCGGACGGCATCAGTGCGCTCGGTGGTGTGCCGCCCGACCTCCAAGACGCGCATCATCGCCTCTAAGACCAGATCGTTGAAGGCGAAGAAGCCCTCCACAGCTTCGCTCAGCTTCAAGTTCTGGCTGCGGATGCTCTCGCCGTATTTCAAGCCCAGCTCGCGCGCCTCGATCAGCGCCTGCTCGGAGGGCGAGCTGAGGTAGCGCTGCATGACCTCCATCAGCTTGCGCCCACAGCGCCCGAGCGCTTGGCGGGCTTGGGGGTCTAGCTGGCGGTACCAGCCCGCCTCGGCGAAGTGGCGCTCGCCGATCTCAAGGCGCACGCGCCCTAGCGCGCTCTGGACGAGCACCTCAGCCTCCAGCGCGGCGCCGGCTTGCTGATGGCTCACCCAGCTCTCCAGATCAGCCACGCGGAAGCGCCGATGCCCGCCCGGCGTGCGCTGTGAAGGCAGATGCCCTTGATCTGCCCAGTTGCGCACGGTAGCAGGATGCACGCCGAGAATCTTGGCTGCTTCGCTCAGGCTGACCCAAGTTGTTGTCTCGTCTGCGTTCATAGCGCTGCCCTATGCCAAGCTAACTGATCGTACAGGCTCATTGTACGTGATTTGGCTGAGCCGCGCAACGTTTTTTCACTTATGCTTGCCTAGCGAGCGCATCACAAGGGAGAAAAACGGCACTGCCAGCTCGCCGACGACGCGCGGTCGGTTGAGGACGGCGGCGTTTGCCACTTCGAAGTCGGCGTGCATGTTCTGCACAGTAGTGATCTGGCGCACTACGGGCTCGTGCGAAAAGAGCATAATAGAGGCAGTGTACCTGCCCGCTACGAAGAGTAAGTAGTGTTCTTTATAAGGATGTGTTTGCGGTTCGGGCAGCTCGCCTTCGGCGGCGTATTCAGCCAGCTGCTTCAAGGTGGGGCGTAGCTGGGCGTACGGCACATCGAAGTCGCCCAGAGTCTCGATAAAGCGCTCGGAGCGGTAGTGATAGACCGCCATCGCCAAGGCTTTGCCGACGAGGTTGCGCCGAATGGCGATGGTTTCGTCGGGCGAGCCGCTGGGACGAGCGGCGTATTCATCAGCGGCTAGGGCGGCTAGGTTGATCTGAGATTGATAGCGCTCGTAGAGCGTATGGAACTGTTCGCGGTTGATGTCGCCGTTGGCAAACTCGTTGGCGAGATCGCGCAGTTTCTTGCGCAGCTGTGCGATCAGCGCTTCGGCGGCGGCGGTTGGGTTAGTAGGACGGTTGGTCATAGCACCTGCTCGCTGCGTTTTAAACCGATAGTTTGCTAAGAGTATACGGCAAAAAACGCAGCGTGCCTTCACAGAAGTGTGACGGTCTTAAGGCGCAGTGCGTTTCGCCAGCAGGCGTCGGGTCTGGAATTGGCGATAGAGGAACAGGATCACCACGCTGGGGTAGACGAGCGCGTCGATCAGGTTGCCCAAGAAGCCGCGCAAGGGCGTCAGGTGGAAGGTGACGTCATCGGTACAGGCGGTCGTGCCGTCGGGGAGCGCCTCGAAGGTATGGCGATGCACCCAGAAGTGAAAGGGGCTGCTCAGGGAGCGGTCGATGAAGTGGGCGCGCGTTGCGCCCTCGCGGTAGGGTTGGAATTCGTCGTAGATGGCGTGCCACGTCGCGCCGAGCGGCTGAATGCCGAAGAGGGCGAGGCGAAATTTGAGCGTGCCGCCCGCTTCGAGCGGCTCATCTTTGGCGAGGATTTTGACGCGCAGGGGCGGCGGGGTGAGGTCTGTGAGGGCGACGGGATCGTCGTGAAAGCGCCAGACCTCGCGCAGGGGCGCCTTCACTTTGAAACGCTGTTTGAAGCGAGCCATGTCGGTTATTGAGCAGCCTTTCGTTGCAAGCTGGAGCGCACGCGTGCGCTGCCCAAGCGCGACTCCAGATAGTTGACGATGGCGCCGAAGATGCCGCGCAGCTCTGCCCCCAGATATTCGAAGGGAATTTGATCGTGCAGGGTGGGCAGTTCCTGCAGAGCGCGCCCGCCGCACACGCACCAGATCGGCTTGCCTTGATTATCCATCGGGATGCTGAAATCGACCAACTTGAGGGCGTTGGCGGGTTGATCGGTGTAGTAGAGGATGACCGAGGCGTTCATGCCGTTGAGCGCAGATTGCACCATGCTCGGCTCGAGCTCGCTGCCCAGATGCACGACCGACCAGCCGGCGCGCCGCAGCAGCAAGCCGATGATGAGCAGGTCAAGTTCGTTCTGTTCGGCGGGGAAGCCGATGGTGACGACCGGGCTCTGGGCGCGCAGGGCGCTGGGCGTGGTCTGGATCATGTGTAGCAAGCGCTGGCGGGCGTAGTTGATGGCGAAGCGCTCGACGGTGATGGGCACCTCGCCGCGCGCGCGCTGGGCGAAGATCAGGTGGACTGCACCGCGCAGCACGTTGATGAGCGTCGTCTCCAGCGTGTAGAGCGCGGTAGCTTCGTTGTAGAGCTGGTCGGCGTAGCGCTCATCAAGCGTGGTCATGGCGTTGGCGAGGTCGCGACTGATCGAGTCGGGCGAGCGCGGTCCGCTCGGCGCGGCGGGGACGTGTGTCTCGGGGACGGAGACGGTCGGGTCGATGCCGTTGACGAGCATATGGGTCAGCTGGTTGACTGCCTGCCCGATGCTCACGCCGTTCTCGGTTTGTTGAATGAGCCAGAAAAGGATCGCCACATCCCGTTCGGAGTACAAGCGATAGCCATGCGCGGTGCGGTTGGGCGTCGGCAGACCGTAGCGCCGTTCCCAAGCGCGCAGAGTCGCCGCTGTGATGCCCGTCCGTTGGCAGACGGCTTTCACGTTGTAAATGGGCTCATCCGAAAAGGATGATAGAAGCAAAGTTGGGTTGACCACAGGCATTGCCTTTGCGCTGAGAGCGCCCTAGAATAACAATACGTCCACAATCTTTAGATCATTATAATCAAAAATAGAGCCTTTGGCAAAGTTTTCGTCCGAGCTTTGTTCAAGGCA
>CALKXH010000030.1 GCA_938005675.1 uncultured Anaerolineae bacterium | reverse complement strand
AAACGCGAAGAAGCAGGACTCGTCGTCAAGACGCAGAGCGGCTTTTATTGGGTGCGGACGGATAGCGACCTCGTGACCTGCCAGCTGCGCGGGACGCTGAAGCAGGCGAGCAAGAAAACCGAGCTGTGCGTGATCGGCGACCGCGTGATCATCGAGCGACTCGCCGATGGCAGCGGCGTGATCAAGCAAATTTTGCCGCGCCAACGCGCGCTCTCGCGCATTGAGCCGAGCGAGTACGCCGGCACCTCGACTGAGCGCGAGCAGGTGCTGATCGCCAACCCCGATCAGGCAGTTTTTGTCAGCGCGGCGGCTAATCCTGCGCCGAACACGCGCTTTTTGGATCGTTGCCTCGTGGCGGCTGAGAAAGCTGGCATCCCGTCAATCGTAGTGTTGAATAAGATCGACCTAGACCAGACGGGGGAAGCGCGGGCGCTCTTCGCCACCTATGAGCGCATCGGCTATCCAGTGCTGTACGTCAGCGCGGCTACGGGAGTTGGTCTGGAGGCGTTGCGACAAGCCCTGATCGGTAAAATCTCGATCTTCACGGGGCGTTCGGGCGTGGGCAAGAGCAGCTTGCTGAACGCCATCCAGCCCGGTCTTGGGCGTGCCGTCGGCGAGGTGAGCGCCAAACTCGCCAAAGGCAAGCACACCACCAACTACGCCGAGATGGTCGCGCTGAACGGCGGCGGCTACGTGGCGGATACGCCCGGCATTCGCGGCTTGGGCTTGTGGGATATCGAGCCCGACGAGCTAGACGGCTACTTCCCCGAATTTGTGCCGTTCATCGCGCAGTGCGCCTTCAGCGATTGCACGCACATCAACGAGCCCGATTGCGCCGTGCGCGCCGCCGTCGCGCGCGGCGAGATCGCCGCGCATCGTTACGAGAGCTATCTGCGACTGCGCGAAGAACTCGAAGATCAGTACGTCTATTGAGCGCGGGGATCGGCTCATGCCGATCCCTGTGCTTCGTCCCCCTGCAATTTGAAGACCACAATCGCCAACGGCGGCACCGTGATCGAGAGGCTGTGCGGGAAGTCGTTCATCGGATGCGGCTGGCTGTGAGCGCCGCCCATGTTCCCGATGTTGCTGCCGCCGTAGTAGGCGCTATCGCTGTTCAGCACTTCAGCGTACCTGCCCGCCTTCGGCACGCCGATGCGGTAGTCGTAGCGCGGGATGGGCGTGAAGTTCAGCACGCAGACCAGAAAATCGTTCGGATCGCGGGCGAAGCGGATGTAGCTGAAGACTGAGTTATCAGCATCGTTCGGATTGATCCACTTGAAGCCGTTCCAGTCGGTATCTTGCTCGTAGAGCGCGGGCTGCGCCTGATAGAAGTGATTCAAATCGCGCGACCACGCCTGTAGTTTGGCGTGCAGCTCCCAATCGCGCACCAAGTGCCAGTCCAGCTCGCGCGCCTCGCTCCACTCTTGCCACTGCCCGAACTCCTGCCCCATGAAGTTCAGCTTTTTGCCCGGATGGGTGTACTGATAGCCGAAGAGCAGCCGCAGCGAGGCGAATTTCTGCCACCAATCGCCCGCCATCTTGTTGATCAGCGAGCCTTTGCCGTGAACGACTTCATCGTGCGAGAGCGACAGCACGAAATTCTCGCTGAAGGCGTAGAGCATCGAGAAGGTGATCATGTTGTGGTGATAGCGGCGGTAGATCGGGTCTTTTTGCATGTAGGCGAGCGTGTCGTGCATCCAGCCCATATCCCATTTGAAAGTGAAGCCCAAGCCGCCGATGTAGGCAGGGCGCGAGACCATCGCCCAGGCGGTCGACTCTTCGGCGATCATCACGCTGCCGGGCGCCTCGCGGTGCGCCACCTCATTGACTTGCCGCAAGAAGCTGATCGCCTCCAGATTCTCGTTGCCGCCGTACTGATTGGGAATCCACTCGCCCGCCTTGCGCGAGAAATCGAGGTAGATCATCGAAGAGACGGCATCCACGCGCAGCCCATCGATGTGATACTCCTTCAGCCAGAACAGCGCGCTGGAGAGCAGAAAGCAGCGCACCTCGTTGCGCCCGTAATTGAAGATGTACGTCCCCCAATCGGGATGCTCGCCCTTGCGCGAGTCGGCGTGTTCGTAGAGATGCGTGCCATCGAAGTAGCTGAGCGCGTAGCCATCTTTGGGGAAGTGCGCCGGCACCCAGTCCAAAATCACGCCGAGATTATGCTGATGGCAGTAGTCCACAAAGTACTTGAAGTCGTCGGGCGTGCCGAAGCGGCTGGTCGGCGCGAAGTAGCCTGTCGTCTGGTAGCCCCACGAGCCGTCGAAGGGATGCTCGGTGACGGGCAGCAGCTCGATGTGCGTGTAGCCCATCTCGGCGCAGTATGCCACTAGCTCGTGCGCCAATTCGCGGTAAGTCAGCCACGTGCCATCGGGCTTGCGCCGCCACGAGCCCAGATGCACCTCATAGATCGCCATCGGCTTGTGGAGCGGCGAGCCTTGCGCGCGCTTTGCGAGCCATTCGGCATCCTGCCACTCATAGCGCGAGAGATCGACGACGATGCTGGCGGTATTCGGGCGCAGCTCATAGTAAAAGCCGTACGGATCGCTCTTTTGCGCCTGATAGCCGTGAAAATTCGAGCGGATGTCGTACTTGTAGATTTCGCCCTCGCCCAAGCCGGGTATGAACAGCTCCCAGACGCCGCTGCCCCGCTGGCGCATCGGATGACGGCGCGCATCCCAAAAGTTGAAGTTGCCGACCACGCTCACGCGCCGCGCGTTGGGCGCCCAGACGGCAAACCGCACGCCGCGCACGCCGTCGATCTCGGTCAGGTGGGCGCCCAGCGACTTATAGGCGTACAGCAAGTTGCCTTCGGCGAACAGATGCAGGTCAAAATCGGTCAGCTCAGGCGGGAAGGCGTACGGATCGTAGTAGGTATCCACGGCGCCATCGGCGAAGCGCGCCTCAAGGCGGTAGCGCAAGGGCAGCGCCGCGCGCAGCACGACCTCGAAGAAGCCTTCATTGCGCAGCTTGGTCATCGGATGGCGCTCGCCCTCAGCCGTGATCAGCGTCAGGCTCTCGGCGTAAGGGCGCAGCGCGCGCACGACCACCTGCCCATCGCCGAGGTCATGCGCGCCGAGTATATCGAAGGGCGCGCCGTGGTCGGCATACAGCAAGGCGTTCAGAGCATCAGGGTGAATTTCTAGCGGCATTGTCAAAAAACCTGTCGGGTTGCGTTAAAACTCCCTGCAATTCTAACGCTCAAGGGCGCGGCTCACAAACGATCAGGCGACGCCTTGCCATCAGCCTTAAAAAAGGACGCGCCTTCTGCTATACTCTACGGCTGCGTTCGGAGCAGCTCAGGGCTGCATGGCATAGGGCAGGAGCGAGATCGCCTGAATGAAAGAGATCGTGATCACCGGTTCGGTGGCGTATGACTACTTGATGCGCTTTCCGGGCTTATTCCGTGAGCAATTGCTGCTGGATAAGCTGGATCGTATCAGCTTGAGCTTTTTGGTGGACGATATGGCGCGGCACTGGGGCGGCGCCGGCGCTAACATCGCTTACAACATGGGCTTGCTGGGGATGCGCCCGCGCTTGATGGCGACTGTCGGGCGCGATTTCGGCGAGTATCGGCTGTGGCTGGAGGCAGTGGGTGTGGACACCCGCTCTGTGATCGCCATTGATCACGTCTTCACCGCCTCATTTTTCGCCAACACGGACGCCGAGAACAATCAGATTGCCTCGTTTTACGGCGGCGCGATGGCTTATGCGCGCAACTACAGCCTGACCGATACGCTCGATGTGCAGCCCGATTACGTGGTGATCTCGCCCAACGATCCGCAGGCGATGAGCCAGCTGGTGGAGGAATGCATCGAGCGCGGCATCCCGTATATGTACGATCCGAGCCAGCAACTGCCTCGTCTTGATGGCGAGACGCTGCGACGCGGCGTTGAAGGAGCGCACGCCCTGACCGTCAACGAATACGAGTGGAATCTGCTCAGCCGCAAGACGGGCATGAGCCAAGACGAGGTGCTGCGCCACGTCAAGGTTTTGGCGCGCACGCTGGGCAAGCACGGCGCCGAAATCTTCGCCGATGGGCAGCACTATCATATCCCCATCTTCCCCACCGACGCGATCACTGACCCCACAGGCGTCGGCGATGCCTTCCGCGCCGGCTTGCTGTGCGGGATGCAGCACGGCTGGGCTTGGGATATCGCGGGGCGCGTCGGCTCGCTATGCGCCGCCTACGCCATCGAGCGGACTGGCACCCAGACGCATCGCTACACGCCCGCCGAGTTCGTGGCGCGCTTCCGCCAAGTCTTCGATGACCGCGGCGCGCTGGAGGCGCTGCTGCTGCCCGCCCAGCGCGGCTGATCGACGCTTGTCATGCGTTTGGCGACAATTTTCGCCACAACGCGCCCAAATCTGTTACAATTGCGCGCCGTGATTCACGCGCACTGACCTTCTGAGAGCTGTAAGGGACACACAACACAATGACTCAGCCATTTCATATTGCCGATCCGAGCCTTGCTACAGGCGGCAAACTTCGCATCGATTGGGCAGAACAAGAGATGCCCGTCCTGCGCCAAATCCGCGAGCGCTTCAGCCGTGAGAAGCCCCTCAAGGGCGTCCGCATCTCGGCTTGCCTGCACGTGACCACCGAGACCGCTAACCTGATGGCGACTTTACAAGTCGGCGGCGCCGACGTGGTTCTATGCGCCTCCAATCCGCTCTCCACGCAAGACGACGTGGCGGCGTCGCTCGTCACGCACTATGAGATTCCCGTCTACGCCATCAAAGGCGAGGATAAAGCCACTTACTTCAGCCACATCGAGGCGGCGCTCAACCACAAACCGCAGCTGACCATGGACGACGGCGCCGACGTGGTCAGCGAGCTGCACAAAAATCGCCGCGATCTGCTGCCATACGTCATCGGCGGCACTGAGGAGACCACCACGGGCGTGATCCGTCTGCGCGCTATGGCCGCCGATGGCGCTTTGATGTTCCCAGTCATCGCCGTCAACGACAGCAACACCAAGCATATGTTCGATAACCGCTACGGCACGGGGCAATCGACCATCGACGGCATCGTGCGCGCCACCAACATCCTGCTGGCGGGGCGGGTGGTGGTGGTAGCCGGCTACGGCTGGTGCGGACGCGGCATCGCGGCGCGGGCGCGCGGCATGGGCGCCCAAGTCATCATCACTGAGGTCGATCCGCTCAAGGCGCTAGAGGCGCTCATGGATGGCTATGCCGTCATGCCGATGCTGGAGGCGGCGAAGGTCGGCGATATCTTCGTGACCGCCACGGGCGATATCAACGTGATCGATCAACATCACTTCGAGGTGATGAAAGACGGCGCGATTGTCTGTAACTCTGGGCATTTCAACGTTGAGATCAACATCCCCGCCCTCGAAGCGCTCTCAGTGGGCGAACCTAAGTTGGTGCGCCCCTTCGTGCAGCAGTATCGCACTAAAGATGGGCGCGCCATCAACTTGCTGGGCGAGGGGCGCTTGATCAACCTCGCCGCCGCCGAGGGACATCCTGCCAGCGTGATGGATATGAGCTTCGCCAATCAGGCGCTGGCGGCTGAATACATGCTCCGCAACGCCGACAAGCTCGAAAAGCGCGTTTACAGCTTGCCCGTCGAGGTCGATCAGGAGATTGCGCGCCTGAAGCTGGAGGCGATGGGCATTCGCATCGACACCCTGACTGAAGAGCAGTTCAACTACCTGAATCAGTGGCAGGAGGGCACCTGAGCCTTGCGTTGATCGGGCGAGCCGCGCGGGCTTGCCCCTGTTCTATTCGACACGCCTTGAAGCGTGTGCAGGAGTTTGACTATGCGTTTTTCTGATCGTTCAGCAGCCACAGTACGCTTCTACAGCCTGTTTGGGCTGTTCATGGCGCTTGCGCTGCTCATCAATCTAGCGGCGGCTGTGCCAAGCGCCGCGCAAGGTGAGGTCAAGAGCAAACTGCGCTTCGTGCATGGCGTGGCGGGCGCGCCCGAGGTGGACGTCTATGTGGATGGCGAGCTGGCAGCCAGCGGATTGACCTACAGCAGCGCCACGCGCTTTCTGGCTGTGCCTGTTGGCACGCGCACCATCTCAGTGACGCTCAACGGCAGCACCGCGCCGCTTTTTCAAGGCAACGTGCCGCTCAGCACCAACTTCGGCTACACAGTCGTGATACAAGGCACGCCCAACGCGCTTGAGATCGGCTTATACGAAGACGATCTGGCGCCTGTGCGCCCCGGCAACATCCGTTTCGGCGCGATCCACGCTGTGAAGGATGTGCCGCCCGTCGACGTCATCCAAGTCAGCGGCGGGCTTGAGTTTCCATTGGCGCAAGGCTTGACGTACGGTCTGCCCTATGGGACGGTCGACATCCCCTTGAGCGGCGGCGATCTGGTCGTTGTGCCCGCTGGCGCGCCGATCAGCAGCGCCTTGGCGCGCGTCAACCAAGTGACCCTCGCCGCTGGCACGTACAACACGGTCGTGGTGCTGAGCGCCGGCGCCTCGGCGGCGTTGCTGCTGCTCAGCGAGCGCGTTGAGCCTGAGCAGCCCGCCAACAGCACGCTAGTGAGCTTCGTCCACGCCAGCCCTGAGTCGCCCGCCGTGGATATCTACTTGAACGACAGCCTCGTGGCGGTCAACTTGCCCTTTGGCGTCGGCTTGCCGCACCTGTGGCTGCCGTCGGGCGCGTCGAAAATCGCTGTGCGCGCCGCAGGGAGCGCAGCCGATAGCCCGCCCGTCTTGCAGTCCGAGACGACCTTGCCCAATGCCGCTGCCGCCACAGTCGTGATCAGCGGCGCGCCAACGGCGCTCAGCGCTACGCTCTACGCCGATAACATCGCCCCGCTCTCGGCGGGGACGGCGCGCGTGCGCTTGATCAACGTCCTGAACAACGATCTCGCCTTCATCACGCTGGATGAGGAGACCATCATCCAGAGCAGCCAAGCCTCCGGCAGGGAGGTAGACAAGGGCGTCTTCAATGCCGAATTCGGCATCTTTGGGGCTGAACTCAGTTTGCGCAGCAAGCTGGTGCTGAACGGTGGCACGCTCCACAACTTCATCCTGACCGGCACGCAGAGCGCGCCGGAGCTGATCTACGTCGCAACTGGCTTGAGCGAGCAGCTGGGCAGCGTCGCTGTCGTGACGCCCGAAACACCCGCTGCCAGCACGGCGCTGCCGCCCGACCTCGTCCTCGCGCCGACGCCCACGCCGTTGGTGGCTATCCCGACTATCGCGCCAGTGCTGATCCCGACCATCCCGATCAGCGTCCCGACTGTTGCGCCGCCCGCTGCTTTCCAGCCGACGCCCACGCCCTTCGGTTTCACGGGCATCACCGGCATCGTCAACACCGATCCGGGCGTCAACCTGAAGATTCGGGAGTATCCGCGCGAGGATGCGCGCACGCTCGCCCTTGCGCCCAGCGGCACGTTGCTGCGCATCGAGGGCGTGCGTGGCGCAGCCCGCCTGCCCGACGAGCCAACTCCAGAGGCGACGCCCACCCTCGACCCTGAAGGCGTGCGCATCGAGGATATCTGGGTGTTTGTGACGTGGGAATTCCCCGACGGCGGCAAAGTCACGGGCTGGACGAAACCACAGTACTTGCGCGTGACCAACGCAAGGGGCAAACTGATCTTCTCGCCCGCCGAGATGCTGACCTTCCCGCAAATCCCCGAAAATGAGTTCGGCGAGATCGGCACGGGGCTCGCCACGCCCGTCGGTCTCGATCTCAACCTGATCATCGGGACGGTCAACGTCGATCCGGGCGTGAACTTGCAGCTGCGCCGCACGCCGGACATCATGAGCGAGTCGTTGGCGCTCTTGCCGCTTGGCACGCAGCTAGTCGTGCTGGAGAAGACCGAAGTCGCCTCGCGCGGCGGCTTGGTCGGCGAGCCGAGCAGCCTGATCTGGCTGTACGTGCGCTTCACTACCGAGAGCGGCACGATCACGGGCTGGGTGAACTCGCAGTTCGTCACGCTCTCCCAGAAGGGGCGTCCCTTCGCTCTAGCCGACGTGCCGACGGCGACTGAAATCCGTGTGGGCGGCTTGCAAGGCAGCCCGCTGGTGGCGCCGCCGCCGCCCGCTACGCAAGTGGTGACCGCCACCATCGATAAAGTCGACCCCGGCGCCAACTTGCATCTGCGGCGCAACCCGAACGCCGCCTCCGAGTCGCTCGGCTTGATCCCTTCAGGCACGCAGCTGGAGGTGCTGGGGCGCAACGGCGATGGGACGTGGCTACAGGTGGAGTACAACGGCGTGCGCGGCTGGATCAACGCTGCGTTCGTCAGCGTGACGCGCGGCGGACGCCCGTTCAAGATCGAGGAAATCCCGAACGTCTTGGATGAGCCGAACGTGACGCCGACTCCTGCATCCTGAGAGCATGAACGTGCGCGTGGGCAAGTCGGATCGGCTTGCCCACAGCTTTTCTGAGTCGCTGCGATGCGCCTTCTGACCCTGTTCAGCTTAGCCATCGGCGCGCTGCTCAGCCTGAGCAGCGGCTTGGCGCGCCTGCTCGGCGAGAGGCAAGCCCTTCCGACGCTGATCGAGGCGATTGGTCTGTATGCGCCTGAGCGCTGCGGCGGAGCGGGCATCTGCTTGCTGGGCGTGACGCCCGGTCGCAGCGGCTGGGCGGAGGCGCGCGCCGCCCTTCTGCCGCGCGTGCGCGATGAACTCTACACCAAACAAGTGGTCGTCTCAATCGATATCCTGCCCAACCAGCCCGATGAGGTGCTGATCTATTTCTTCCAATCGGTGGATGCGCGCTCGGTCGGGCGGGTGCAGGCGCTCTTCCGCGCTCGTCAGGCGGCGCCGAGCGCAGGTTGGCTGATCAAACAGCACGGGCTGCCCTGCGGGATCAGTCTGTACACGCGCACTGCCAGCGGCTATCGCTTGCCGCAGGCACTCATCACGCTGCGCTACCCGCACTTCCTCGCCAACGTGCCGTTGCTCGGCTATCGCCTCGATCTCAGCGCGCCCATCGAGAGCTTGTACCTCTACGACCCCGCCTACAAAGC
>CALKXH010000029.1 GCA_938005675.1 uncultured Anaerolineae bacterium | reverse complement strand
CGGTTGGCTATACCCTCAATGAGAGCCGAATGCAGCGCGATACCAGCTGGACGCCCGCCCTAGAGGAAGCCGCCCTGCATCGTCGCCCCGTCCTGATGACGACCGCGGCGAACCGCCAATTAGTGGCAGTGCCTATTGAGTTGCGCGGGCGCGGCATCGGCGCCATCGAAATTGAGCTGAGCGGCAACGCGCGCCAAGCCGAGACGCTAGAAGTCCTGCAAGCGCTGGCACAGCGCCTCGCTCTGAGCATCGATAACGCCCGACTCTTTGAACAAGCGCAAGAGCTGGCACAGCGCGAGCTGGAAGTCAACGCGATCAGCGCCAATTTGCAAGCCATTAACGACATTGATGGCTTGGCGCGCGCCACGCTCCAAGAACTCAGCCGCGCTTTGGGGGCAGTCCAAGCTTCGATCCGCATCGGCAACCTTGAAGAAGACGGGGCATCTGTGGCGCGTTCCGCCAGTGATGAATAGACGGAGGGCAGAATGGGACTGAGAAACCTCTTGCGGCTGCGCGAGCGCTTCGCCAACGAGTTTGAGGCGCAACAGGCGCGCGCCTTGTATACCATCGCATTGATCGTGCTGATAGCCTCCTCCGTGCTGGGCATCGCCATCGTCCTGACTGCAGCCCGCGAGCAGTACGAAACCTTCCAGATCGTTGTGCTAGGCGCGCTGGTCAGGGTAAATCCATCGATCTTTCTGCTTGTTGTGCTGGTGACGGTTGGGCTAGTCTTGTTCCTGATCCAGCGCGGCTCTCTGGAGGCGGCGCGCATAATTTTTGTGGGCGGGTTGCTCATCTCTGTCGCCCTGCTCAATTTTCTGATCGGCGATAATACCATGCAAAGCCGCGTGCTGATCGGCTATGTCATCCCGATTGTGGCAGGCGGTGTTTTGCTGCGGCGTTCGGGCGCCTTGACCGTGACGGGCATTGTGTTGATCTCGCTGTTGCTTCAGGCGCTCCTCATCAGCGTTGGTCTGGTGGATTATCCTCGTACGCCGCCGACGCCCGCCTATATTCCTTTCGTGTTGCTGGTCTTCGCAGTCTCTGGCGGGATGCTGGTCGCCTTCGTGGGCAGTCAGCGCACCTTGTTGCAGACGAACTTGAACCTAGACCGCGAGCTGAGTCGCATCGGCGCGCTGAGCCGTATCGTGAGCGAGGTCGCCGACATCGACGAGCTGCTGAACAAAACCCTCGCCCTGATGCATGAAAAATTGGGCTACTACCACGTTCAAATCTTCCTGACCGAAGAGAAAAGTGACGCGCTGAGCCTCGTCGCCAGCACGGGCAGCCTGCCCGCTCAGCGAGACGGCTCAGCGCGCCGCCTGATGCTCAACAGCCCCAGCGTGATCGCGGAGGTCGCCCGTGCGGGCAGAACGCAGCGCATCTCAGCGGATGCGCCGCCCGCCCGTCGGGGCGAGTTTGCCCCCGCTGTGCGCGCTGAGTTGGTTGTGCCGTTGCGCGTCGGCGATGCCACTATCGGCGTGCTGGACTTGCAAAGCACCGATTCTGAAGCTTTCTCCGCTCGCGAGATCGAGAGCTTGGAAGCGTTGGCAGTTCAATTGGCGCTCGCCATTCAGAATTTGCGTTTGCAACAGGCGCTCCAGCTCGCTAATCGCGATCAACAGGAGCTGATCGAGCAGGTGCGCACCGCCAGCCACCAGATCGAGCGCCTCAACCAAGAGATGAGCGGGCGGGCATGGCAACTCTACCTGCAAAGCCGCTCGGAGCAGGTCATCAGCTTCGATTGGGATGGCGACATGCTCACCAGCGGCACACGAACGGTCCCGATGCCCACCCGCAGCACCTACGGCTATATTCCGTACATTGAAGACCGCGACGGCGCGCAATACTTGGTCGTGCCGATTGTCTCGCGCGGGCAGGCATTAGGCGTGATGGAATTTCGGGCGCCCGACGGTCAGTTCTGGGATGATCGCAGCGTTGAGTTAGCGCGCGCCATCGCGCAGCGCTTGGCGCTCTCGCTGGATAACCTACGGCTCTACGATCAGGCGCAGATGGCAATTGCTCGCGAGCAGATCGCCAATCGAGTGGCGACTGAGCTGCAGGCAAAGAGCGACGTCGATACCCTCGTAGCAGTGGCTGTGGATGCTTTCCAGCAAGCGCTGGGCGCCCTCCAAACGAGTGTACGGCTCGGTCTGCCCACCCGCCGCGACCAAGATGCCTCTTCAAACGGCTACATCGATTCGGGAGCAGCCTCATGAACCCTGCCTACGGTCTGGCTTCACTGCCCTTGCGCTGGAAGGTCTTGGGCAGCCTGTTCATCGTAGCGGCGCTTTTCATCGGTGCGTTGCTTTTCGTCGGCGCCCAATACGTCGGCACGGTGCAGCCCGCTGGCGGCGCGCTGCTGGAAGCGCTCGCCCGCGAGCGCAGCACCACGTTGCAGGTGATCGTCAACGGCATCACCGCCAATTTGCGCAGTCTCGTCGAAAATCCGCTCCTGCAGGATGCCTACGCCCTCTTAGCCACCGGTGCTGCCGCCGTGCAAGACGAGCGCCGTCTTGTGGAGGATGTTTTCCAAAACCTGTTAGCTAACAACCTGACCTATCGGCAGGTGCGCTTCGTCTCGGTTGGCGGACGCACTTTGGCGGCGACGCCCGCTCAGCCGCGAGTGAATGAGAGCGAACAACCTTACTTCGGCTTTCTGCAGCGCGATCTGACCTTCAGAGGCACTTTCATCAGCCCGATCACGCAGCGCGGCAACGACTTCGAGCTTGAGTTCGCCACCATCGTGCGTCGCAGCGGACGCCCCATCGGCTATCTGGTCATCAACGTCGATCCGACGGGCAGGAACACGCCCGGACAGCCCAGCATCCTGACGGCGTTGCGTCCGTTGAACGTGCCGGCGGGCGTGCTGGGCTTCTACTTGATCGCATCCGATGGTCGCCTCGATACGCTCGGCGAGGCAACCGCTGAGCTATCCGACGAACAGCGCGCTCGTGCGCGGGCGCTCGCCACCCAGACCTTCACAGAGCCGATCAGCTACATCAGCCCGGTCACCAATCGCGTCGTGCGCGGCTTTGGCGTGCCTGTGCGCGGCATGGATCGCGTCTTAGTGGCGGAGGTGCAGGTCTTGCTGACGGGGCGCGCCGATGAGGCGGGGCGTTTCCTCGCCGAACTGAGCTTGGTGGGATTGCTGGGGTTGGGCGTCTTAGCGCTCCTAGCCCTCTTTTTGGACTGGTCAGTGGTGCGCCCGCTGCGCTCGCTCAGCCAAGCTGCTCAGCTGGCTGCACAGGGGCGCAACGTCGCTCAGCCGCCCGTCAAACAGAGGGATGAAATTGGCATTGTAGCCGCTGCTCTGCCCGCTTTGAGCAACCTCTCGCAGCAGGACGTGGCGGCGCTGGAAAAACGCCTCGCGCGGCGCGCGCAGGAGGTCGAACTGACGCGCGCCATCGGGCAGACTCTTTTCAACCTGCGCGATACGGATCGCTTGATGCGCCGCGTCGTCGAGCTGGTGTGCGAGTCTTTCCCGCAAATTGACAACGTCCACATCTTCGCCCTCGACTCGGCTTCGCAGACCCTCATCCTGCGCATCGCTATGGCGCAGACGGGCGAGTCGCCTTTGCCGCAGGGCTACCGCGTGGGAGTCTCGCCGCGCAGTGTGATCGGTCGCGCCGCGCAGAGCGAGCAAATCACCCTGCAGCTCTTTGATGAGAGCAGCCCGAACGAGCTCTTGAGCCGCACGCGCGCCGAACTTGCTCTGCCGCTGCGCACGCACGCAGGTCTGTTCGGCGTGCTGGACTTGCACAGCCATCGCGCCGAGACCTTCGACGATGAGGCGATCAGCTTTTTCAAAGCAGTTGCCGATCAGATCGCCGTCGCGCTGACGAACGCGCAGCTCTTCGAAGAGTCGCAGGCGCGCCTCGCCGAGATTGAAGACCTGAATCGGCGCATGTTGGGCGAGGCGTGGCGCGGCTACGAAGTAGCACGTCGGCGCGCCATGCCCCGACGCGGCTTCACGGCGCCCGAACCCGATCTGGAATGGAGCGAACTGCAGCTACGCGCTTACTACTCCGGTGAACTGCAAGAACGCATCGAGGCAGAGACCGTCACCTTCGCTGTGCCTGTCTCGCTGCGCGGGCAGTGCTTCGGCGCCGTTGAGTGGACGGTGCCGCGCGCCACCTATAACGAAAATATGCGTCTGTTAGCCCGTGAGCTGGCAGCCCGCCTCGCCGTCAACGCCGATAACGCCCGTCTGCTCGAACAGTCCCAGCGCTTGGCTGAGCGCGAGCGCCTCGTCAACACCATCACAGAGCGCCTCAGCCGCCAAACCAGCGTGGAGCAAGTCCTTCAAGTTGCCATCCGCGAGCTAGGGCAAGCCTTGCGCCTACCCCAGACGTCGATTCAACTCGCCGCACAGATCGCCTCTGAGTCGGTTGAAGAATCGGAAGAGAGCTACGAGAGGAACGTAGAATGAACGTAACGTCATCGGCTCGGTTCAATCTATTCAGCTTTTGGCGGCGACTTCCAGTGACCATCAAGCTGCTCTTGCCGCTGGTAGCCGTCTTCATGACGGTTCTGCTGATTTTCGCCTTCGTGACGGCGCCCGCCCTGAACAACTTCGTGCGCGATAACGTGCGGTTGGGCTTCAACACCGAGAGCGAGCGCATCAGCGCGCAACTCGCTCAGTTTTTCAGCGCCGCGCGCAACGCCCTGAGGGAACTCGCCAGCAGCCCCGAGATAAATGAGTTCGCGCGCACCATTGCCGCAAACGACGCCACGCGGATCAACTCTCAGCGCATCGTCGTCTCCTCGCGCGTGGCGAATACGCTGGTCTCTACCACGGCGCCTTTCGCCAATCTGCGCTTCGTCAGGGTCAATGGCGATCAACTCGTCAACGTGCGGCTGACGGTTGGCGGCGGCGTGCTTTCGCCCGTCTTCTTCCTCACCGATCCGCCGCCCAGCGAACGCGAGCAGAGCTACCTCAACGAGATTCTCGCCCTACCAGAGGGACGCTTCTACATCTCGGATTACGCTCTGCGCCCGCCTGCGGTCTCGCGCGGCGGCAATACGCGACTCTCGTTTCAGATCGGCACGCCCATTTACAGCGGCGGGGTGCTCGTGGGTGCCTTGATCGGCGATCTGCGCCCCGAAACCAGTTTGATCGATGCCCTACAGCCCAGTCGTAACACCATTTTTGAGTTCGCCAGCGCTCTGATCGATCAGCGCGGCAACCTGATCGCAGTCGCCGACCGCAGCGCCGAGACGACGGTGAGCATCGTGGGCAGCCCCGCCTTCCAGCCGCCCGACTTACCGCCTCAGGTCTTCGATGCCGCCACGCAAGAGTTACTGGAGATTGGCGACCGCAGCTACTTCACCTTCACGCTGAACACGCCCGCCAACGCCGATATCGCCAACAGCCAATGGTTCGTCGTCATCAGCAAGTTGGGCGAGGAAGCAGAGCTGACCAACCTGCTCAACCTTGCCCGCGATCTGGTGCTGCGCACAGCCCTGCTCTTCATCGCCGTGCTGGGACTCTTCGCCATCGTGGTGCAGAGCGTGGTCAGTCCGCTACGCCGCCTGAATCGCTCCGCGCAGCGCATGGCGGAGGGCGACTTCAACGTGCGCGTGGAGGTGCGCACTCAGGATGAGATCGGGCAACTGGGGCAAGCCCTCAACCGCCTCTCGCAGCGTTTGAGCGAGACGCTCAGCACGTTGGAGAGCCGCGTGCAAGAGCGTACGCGCAACCTCGAAATTGCCGCTGAGATCGGACGCGAAGCCACGCGCCTGCGCGACATCGATCAGCTGCTCCAATACACCGTCGACGCCATCCGCGACCGCTTCAACTTCTACCACGCCCAAATTTTCTTGGTCGACGACGCCAACGAATACGCCGTGCTGGTCATCAGCACAGGCGAGGCAGGGCGCGAGCTGCTGGCACGCAAACATAAGTTGGCAGTCGGCTCCGACTCCATCGTCGGGCAGGCGACCGCCCGCCGACGTACCTTCATCACCCTCGATACGCAGCAATCCGAAGTGCCGCATCGCTTCAATCCGCTCTTGCCGCTCACCCGCTCCGAGATGGCAGTCCCGCTGCAGATCGGCGATAAGCTGATCGGCTGCTTGGACGTGCAGAGCGTCGAGCCGAATGCCTTCGATCAAGAAGACGTGCAGATTTTCCAATTGCTATGCGATCAGCTCGCCATCGCCATCGATAACGCCCGCCTGATCGCCGATCAGGCGCAGCGCGCCGCCCAAATTGCCGACCTGAATCGGCAACTGACCCGCTCCAGCTGGCAGGAGTACCTCTCTGAACACGCCGCCGCCCCGCTCAGCTACACCTACGACCTGTTAGCCATCCGTCCCGGCAACGGCAGCCCCGCAGCCTCTGAGACGACCGACGCCTCAGTCATCGAGGCGCCCATTCAGGTGCGCGGCGAGACAGTCGGCAGTCTGCGCGTGCAAGAGAACCCCGAACTGCCCCTCTCGGCTGAAGAGCGCGCCATCGTGAAGGCAGTCGCGGATCGCGTCGCCTTGGTGCTGGAGAACACCCGCCTCGTCGAGCAGACGCAGAGCGCCCTTGAGCGCGTCGAGCAGCTCTACCAAGCCACCCGCGCCCTCAGCGGCGTCAGCGATATCGAGCGCTTCTATCAAACCGTCGCCGAACGCTTCGCCTCCTTTGAGATGCTGGATCGCTTGATCTTCCTGCTCGCTTATCCGCCTAGCTACCAAGCGCCCGTCCTTGAGTACGCCTACATCTGGGAGCGAGAAGCCCCACATTTCCGCCCCGCCGAGCAACGCCTCCCCCGCGAGAACTTGCCCGCCGCTTGGCTGCCCAAAGAGCGCGCCCCTTACTTGGCAAACCTCTCCGCTGACCTGAGCGCGCATCCGAGCCTGCGCGAGACCTACCGCGCGCTAGGCGTGCAGAGCGTGCTGATCACGCCTCTGGTGACTGCCACGCGCTGGTTCGGCGTGATCCTCTTCCACAGCCAGCGCCCGCGCGCCTTCCCTGCCGCTTTCGTGCAGTACGCCGACGCCCTCTCCGACCAGATCGCCATCAGCCTGGAGAACCAATACCTCTTCAACGAAGCGCAGGTCGAGGCGCGCAGCAACCGCGCGCTGGCTGAAGCCGCCCAAATCGCCAGCCAAATCGGCTCAGACTTCGAGACGGGCATCAGCGACCTGATTCAGCGCGTGGCGCTCGCCGCCAACTTCGACCGCTGGTGGTTCGGCAGCGTGCGCCTGACTCTGACGGGCGTG
Source organism: uncultured Anaerolineae bacterium (assembly GCA_938005675.1). Taxonomy (GTDB): domain Bacteria; phylum Chloroflexota; class Anaerolineae; order Aggregatilineales; family UBA2796; genus CP2-2F. The sequence continues at coordinate 39,374 of CALKXH010000029.1, read as the reverse complement.
GTGGCGGATCGGCTGGCGGCGCACTTCCCTAAGGGCTCGCCCTTGCTAGAGCTGACCGAAGTCTCGCTCGAGAGCAGCCACAACGCCATCACAGAGGTGCTGCGCGGCGGTCAGGTGGTGCTGGTCAACAATCCCTATGAGCATACCGCCCTCAAACGCCTCGCCGTCCAGCAGGCTGAGGCGTTCGGCAAGCACATCGTCGTGCCGATCAAGGCGGGCAATCGCACCGACGCGGTGCTGCTGCTGGGGCGCTCGGTGGCGCAGCCCGATATCGACGAGCGCGACCGCCAACTCAGCCTGACCCTCGCCAGCCAAATTGCGGTCGCTCTTGAGAACCGCCGCCTGTTCGATGCCATCCAAGAAGAGCGCGAGAGTCTGCAGCAGATTCTCAACTCGCTGCCGACGGGCGTCATCGTGGTGGATGCCCTCACCCGCCAACCCGTGCTGACCAATCAGCGCGCCCGCGAACTGCTGGGCTTGGATAGCCTGCAGCCCTTCGAAGCCGTTCACACCAGCACCGGTCTCAGCTTCACCAGCGAGGAACAACCTGTCTTGCGGGCTTTGGAGGAAGGCATGCCCGTGCGCGCCGAAGACATGACCCTCCTCGATAGCGACGGCAATCGCATTGACCTGCTGGTGGACGCCGTGCCGCTCCTGCGCGGCGGCGAGATCGTCGGCGCGGTGGCGGTTTACCAAGATGTGACCGAACTGCGTGAGCTGGAAAACGTCCTGCAGGAGAGCCTGCGCGAGACGACTAGCTTGTACGAGATCAGCCGCGATATCGCCGCAGAGAACGAAGTCTACGGCATTTTGAACGTGGTGGGGCGGCACATCGTCACGCAGTTTGCGCCCAGCCATTTCTACGTCATCTTCAATCAAGAGGGGCAGTTGGCGCCCATTTACACCGCTTGGCAATCGCCCGACGGCATCACGGTCGATGTGGCTGACATCCCGTTGCCGCTGCCCCGCGCCTTGTTAACTGAATCGGTCTTTGTGGACACCAACATCCGCGAAAACCCCGACTGGGGCGACGATCCGCAACTGCAAGCGCTGGGCGTTCTCTCGCTCGCCATTTTCCCGATGAAGGCGCGCAACCGCACCATCGGCTGGCTGTGTGTCGGCTTCGATACCTACCGCTCTTTCGCCGCTGAGGAGCGCCGCACGCTCAGCAACTTGACTGATCAAGCGGCGGTCGCTTGCGAGAGCGCCCGCCTCGCCGAGCGAACTGCTCAAGCTCTACAGACCACTACCCTGCTCTTCGAAGCCAGCTTGAACATCCGCCAAGCCACCTCAATTGAGACGACCATCGCTGCCCTGCGCGACGAACTGCTCAAGCTGGCGCCCAGCCGCATCGATATCTTGCTAGTGCGGATGCGCGAGTCCGATCAGCACATCGATTGGGTCTTGGCGTGGCGCGCCGACGATCCTGCCTCGCACGCCGTGCAAGTCGATACGCCTTTGATGCAGGGCGACTGGGACTTGCTGGATATGCCGCCTTACTTCATCGCGGATGTGCAAGACGCTGATCCGAACTTGCTGGAGCGCATCCAACCTTTGCTGTATCTGGGCGCTTTCCGCGCTCAGGCGGCTGTGCCGATGCAAGTCAAAGAGCAGATCAACGGGCGCGTCATCCTCAGCTACGATCAGCCGCACGCTTTCACCCTCACCGAACAGCAACTGCTGACCACGCTGGCAGATCAAGCCGCCATCTCGCTAGATAACTTCGCCCTCGTGCAGCAAACGCAGGAATCTCTAGAAGAGACGGCTATCCTCTACCAGACCAGCCGCGGCATCGCCAACGCCGCCAGCGCTAAGGAAGAGATAGACGCCGTCGTAGATTTTGCTGTGCCGCCTTTCGTCACCAGCGTGCTGACCCTGAACTTGGTCGGCGGCAATTGGGACGATCGCAACGCCGCCGTTCAGGTCGCGGCGTTCTGGCAGCGCGATCCCGACGGCTTCGATCTGTCCGGGGCGCGCTTCACGGCTGAGCAATTCCCGCTCTGGGACATCATCAAGCGCCCTGAACTGACGTGGATCGAAGATGTCTACGCGCCGCACGCCTACATGGATGAGTTCGTCCTCGACGTGGATGCCTATCGCTTCATGTTCGGCGGACGAGCGCTAGTGGTCTTCCCCTTGTTTGGGGCTAAGCGCGCGCCTCTGGGCGCCTTGCTGCTCAACGCCGATGCGGTCTGGCGCATGACCGAGCGCGAGGTTCGCATCTTCACCTCCATCGCGGACTTGATCGGCATCGGCATTGAGCGCCGCGCCTTGCTGGAGCAGACTGCCCGCCGCGCTCGCCAACTGGCGCTGAGCGCTGAAATCGCTAAAACGGCTACCAGCACGCTGCGCCTTGAGGAGCTGTTCGACACGATTGTGAACCAGATCAAAGATAGCTTCGGCTTCGATCACGTGCAGATTTTCCGCATCGATAATGAGGGCAAGTTCGCCCGCGTCGTCTCCTCGACCGGCGAGGCTGGCAAGCGGCTTCTGGCGCGCGGACACGGCTTGCCGGTCGGCTCGCGCTCAGTCATCGGTCAGGTCACCGGGACGGGCATGCCGCAGATCGTCAGCGACATCACCGACCCGCGCGCCGTCCACAAGCCTAACCCAGACTTGCCCGACACGCGCGCTGAGATGGCGCTGCCGCTGATCGCCCGCGAGCTGATCTTGGGCGCCCTTGACGTGCAGAGCAACACAGCTGGCGCCTTCACGCAAGAAGACGTGGCGATCCTCTCAACCTTGGCGGGTCAGATCGCCATCGCCATCGATAACGCCGAGCTGTTCACCTCCTCGGTGCGCCGCGCCGAGGAAATGCGCTTCCTGTTCGATGCCTCGCGCGCGGCTACCGCAGCCTTTGCTGAGCCTGAGGTACAAGCTGAGCGCATGCGCGAGATCGCCGAGCTGCTGCGCGATAAGCTCAACGCGCTGGCTGCCGCCATCATCCTCTTCGATGAGAGCGGCACGCGCCTTGTGCCTTACAGCGCTGTAGAGAGCGGCAAGCCGCTCGGCATCCCGCCCTACTACGACTTCACGCAGCCCTTCTTCAAGGAATTCGCCCAGTCCTACGAGCCGCTCGTGATCAAAAATCTCGCCGAAGTGCGCAAGAGCGCCAGCGCCAGCACAACGGGCAAGCTCGGACTAGCGCGCTTGGCATCGGCGTTGCGGGGCTTCCTGCCTGAGGAGGGTTCGTTGCTGCTCGTGCCGCTCTACGCCGCCGAGAACTTCGTGGGCGCCTTGGGCGCGGTCAAAGACGTGCCGAACGCCTTCTCCGACGACGCGGTGCGCCTGACTCAGACGCTCGGCTCGTCCCTGAGCGCCACCATCCAGAACGCGCGGCTGCTGCGCGAGCTGCGCGCCGCCAACCTGCGCCTGATGGAGCTCGACCGCGTCAAGAGCCAGTTCCTCGCCAACATGTCGCACGAGCTGCGCACGCCGCTGAACTCGATCATTGGCTTCTCGCGCGTGATCCTCAAAGGCATCGACGGTCCGCTGACCGAGATGCAACAACAAGACCTGACAACCATCTACGAGAGCGGCAAGCATCTGCTGGGCTTGGTCAACGACATCCTCGATCAGGCGAAAATCGAGGCAGACCGCATGGAATTCGCCATCGCGCCCTTCCCGATGCAAGAAGTGGTCAAAGGCGTCGCCTCCACAGCGGTCGGCTTGCTCAAAGATAAACCGGTGCGGCTGTACCAAGAGATCGAGCCCGACTTGCCCAATGTGATGGGCGATGAGTTCCGCACGCGCCAAGCCTTGCTGAACCTCGTCTCCAACGCGGCGAAGTTCACCCCACAGGGCAGCATCACCATCGCTTGCTTCCGCACTGAGCTGGACGGCGTGCCGATGGTACAAGTTTCCGTCACCGATACCGGCATCGGCATCCCGCGCGATAAGCTCGATGTGATCTTCGAACCGTTTCAACAAGTCGATAACAACGCCGCCCGCCAATATGAAGGCACGGGCTTGGGCTTGCCGATCTCGCGCAAGCTGATCGAGAAACAAGGCGGGCGCATGTGGGTGGAGAGCGAAGTGGGCGTCGGCTCGACCTTCAGCTTCGTGCTGCCCATCGCAGGCTTCGAGAAGGGCGAGCAGCCCAGCGGCGAAGCCAGCGCCGAGATGGGCGACTAGCCAATATCAGGCTGCTGTGACCCAGACAGGCGCAGCAGCCTTCAATCCTGAACAATGGCGGATCAGCGATGGAACAACTGCTAGCGGGCTTCTCGGTCGTCATTCCGATCAGCGTGGCGTGGGGCGAGATGGATGCCTTCGGGCATGTCAATAACGTGGTGTACTTCCGCTACTTCGAGAGCGCGCGCATCGCCTACTTTGAGCGCCTGCAAATGCTCAGCTACATGCAAGAGAACGGCATCGGTCCGATTGTGGCTTCCTTGCAATGTCGCTTCCGCGCCCCGCTGACTTACCCTGATACGCTCTCGGTCGGCGTGCGCGCCCACAGCTTGGAGGCAGACCGCTTCATGATGGATTACTGCATCGTCAGCCACAAATTGGGCAAAGTGGCGGCTGAAGGCGGCGGCTTGGTGGTGATGTACGACTACAAGGCGCTCACCAAAGCGCCTATACCCGCTCTGCTGCGCGAGCGCATCCTCGCCCTAGAGACATCTTCAGCTTAGCGGCTGCTAGAGCGAGGTATAATTGGCATAAGCCCTTTAAGACAACTCTTGAGAGGTCAGAGCGTGCGAAAGAACCGACGGTTGGTCTGGTTGTGGTGCTGGTTAGGCGTTCTGGTGGCGAGCTGCAGTCAGAGCGGCACAACCAACCCTTCCACCCCAGTGGCGACCCTCGCCCTGCTCAAGTGGACAAGCACACCGACCGCCACACCCACGCCGCGTCTGCGCCGCACGCCGACCTTCAGCCCCGCCACGTTGATCGCCCTCACGCTCATGCCCACGCCCTTGCCGCTCTCTGTGAACAATCCAAACTGTAAGGAGACGCCCGTCGGCAGCTTGCTGTGCCTCGGCAGTTTGCAAAACCCGCTGGGCGAGCCGATCACGCAGCTGGCTGTGCGGGTCTATTTAGTCGATGAGCTCGGCAACGCGCTGGCAGTCCGCGAGGTCGCCACCGCGCGCGACTATCTGCTGCCTAACGAGACCACGCCCTACGGCGCTCAGTTTGAGCAGACTCCCTACCACTACAGCGGCGCGGTGGCGGAGGTCGCCCGCGCCTTGCTCAACACGCAGAGCTTGCCGCAGCTCTCAGTTGAGCGCCTGCACAGCACCTATGCCGAAGGGCGCTACGTACTGAGCGGCGAGCTGCGCAATCACGGCGAACGCCCCGCCGAAAACCTCAGTCTCGTGGCGACCCTCTACGACGAAGACGGGCGCGTGACCGGCTTCCGTCATTGGCGGCTGCCGCCCGATCAAATCTTGCCGCCCAAGCAGCACTTGCCCTTTCAGCTCTCGGTCATCCCGCATCTGGCTGGCACGCACAGCGTGATGGCAGCCGCCGAGGGCAGGTTACCCTGATCGTCACTTCTTAAACCTGATTCTAACCGCCTCTAATGCAACCAAGAGCTCTTTCGCGCTCAAATCCGCTTAGAATAGTAAAATACGGCGCTGAAACCGCGTGAGGCAGAGATGGCTATTCAACCGCTGGAAGTCTTGCAGCGAACTTTTCCGGGTATCCAAAGCGAGGCGGAGCTGGCGCAGCTTGCCCAACTTGCCCGACAGGCTACCTACCCGCCTGATACCGTCTTGTGCCGCGAGGGCGCCTACGAAAAGGTCTTGTACCTGATTTGCGAGGGCGAGGTCATCATCACCAAGCGCTTCGATACGCTCAGCGAGGAACATCTGGTGCTGCGACGCGCCACCAGTGGCGAGTACTTCGGCGAGATGGCGATCATCTCCGACGCGCCGCGCTCAGCGACCGTCACCACCACCAAAGAGACGACCGTCCTCGAGATCGATCAGGACGTCTTCCGCACCATCCTAGAGCGCAACGCCGATTTAGCCCTGCAGATGGTGCGCCAAACCTTTGAGCGCCTGCGCCAAAACGACCGCATGACTCTCGAAGAGCTGCGCAAAGCCTTCCAGACCCTCGAAAAGCTCGACCGCGCCAAGCTCGACTTCATCGAGGTGACCGCTCACGAGCTGCGCACGCCTCTCACCATCATGCGCGGCTACGCCAGCATGATGCTCGCCGATCCCCTCGTGCGCGAGACGCCCCTGCTGCGCGAGATGATCGAGGGCATCGCCAACGGCAGCCAACGCCTCCACGAGATCGTCAATAACATGCTGGACGTCCACCGCATCGATCTGGCGCAGGTCTCTGTGGCGGCAGTGCCAGTTTCGTTGCCGCTGGTGCTGCGCGGGGCTGAGATGCAGTTCAAAGAGGCGCTGCAGCAACGCCGTCTGACCCTACAAATGGACTTAGCGCAGAACGAGGGCGATAGCGGCATCTACATCGAGGCTGATCCCGGCTTGCTGAGCAAAGCCTTCTACCACATCCTGATGAACGCGATCAAGTACACGCCCGACGGCGGCTCGATTCGCGTCACCCTGCGCTACGAAGATCATCCCGTCTTAGAGCGCGCCGCCCACGTCCAGATCGCCGACACGGGCATCGGCATCGATCCAGAGTACCACCGCCTGATCTTCGAGAAATTCTACCGACTGGGCGATGTGCAGCTGCACTCCAGCGGCAAGACCGCCTTCAAAGCCGGGGGGCCCGGCCTAGGCTTGGCGATTGCGCGCGGCGCGGTCTTGGCGCACGGCGGCGAAATTTGGGTGGAGAGCGAAGGTCACGACGAGGTGAACTTCAAAGGCAGCACTTTCCACGTCGTGCTGCCCGTGCAAGCGGCTTTCCGCCATAAGATGGCGCTCCTGCGCGCCCGCTACGGCGATTAGCTAAGTTCGCTCAGGCTTCGCAGCACGCGCACCAAGACGCGCACCGCGCGCTCGTACTCCGCAATTTCGATGTGCTCGTTGGGCGTGTGATCGAGCGCTGAGTCGCCCGGTCCGTAGGCGACCATCGGGCAACGCCAGACCGGTCCGACGATGTTCATGTCCGACGTCCCCGTTTTGTAGACGAAGCCGGGCTTGCCGCCTTCATCGCGGATGGCGTTGTTGAAGACGCGCACCAGCGGCGAGTTTTTCTCGGCGCGGTAGGTGAATTCCTCGCCGCGATAGCTCAGTTGCGCGCCATTGGCGTAGATGCCAAGCCGCGCCTTGAGCTGATCAGGCGTCAGATCGGGCGGCAGACGGAAACCGAGCGTCATGTAGGCGGTCTCGTGGAAACCATCATCCTCGCCGTGGATGTGCCGCAATGAGGTGAAGAGCTGATCGAAGGCGCGCTCGCGCCCCTCGTTGAAAGACTCGGCGTCGGCGCGCACGGCGTTCCAAAAGGCGACGGCGCTCTCAAGGGCGTTCGGCTCTGGGCGCGCCGTGTGGCTGATCGGCTGCGTGAAGCGATAATCCAACAACATCCGCCCTTTGTAGCCCAGCGTGATGCGATCCCAGCGGCTTGGCTCGCCGATGACGACCAGCGACGGACTGTAGACGGTCAGGGCGTGCCGCGCGCCCTTCGAAGTGACCGCTTCCTCCTCAGTCGCGCCGATCACGATGATGCGCCAGCCCGTCTGCCTGCCCGCCAGAGCCGCTGCGCTGGCGAAGGCTGCCAACGGACCTTTGGCATCCACGGCGCCGCGCCCGTAGAGCTTGCCCGCTTCAAGGCGCGGCGGGATGTAGCCCGCGACGGTATCGATGTGACCGAGCAGGATGCATTCGCGCGCGCCTTCGCCCAGCACGCCGACGGCGTTATCGGCGGCATCCACAAAGGCGTTATCGAAGCCCGCCGCCTGCATCTGCGCAGCGAGGTACTCGCTAGCGCGCCGCTCTTGGTGCGACGGGCTGTAGATTTCGACTAAGCCGTACAGCAAGGCTATCGGATCGATTGACATCGGGCGAGCCTTCAGGTCGGGAGCGCCCTTCAGCGCCCCCGAAGGAGCGCGATCTAGCTCAGACTCGCCATGACTTTCGCCAACGCTTCGCGGCTGGGGCGCAGACGCTCTTCGGGCAGGGTGGCGAGCGGCGTGTCGGTCAGCTGCTCCAGCTCGATCAGCGTCGGGCGCGGCTCGGCGATGTAGATCAAGCCGGTGATGAACTTTTGCTCTGCCTTCGCCTGCTCCAGCAGACGGATCGCCGCCTGCTTATCGCGCGGATCGTGAGCGTGATCGGTCTTCTTGAGCAGGATTTGCGAGCCGTCGTGCATGGTCACGGCGATGGTCTCGCCCTCAGCATAGTCGGGGATGGTGATCTCTTGGCGCTGAATGACCAAGCCCGGCGGGATGTGCTCGATCTGCTGCAGCTCGATGTTATGCGCCTTGCCGTAGGCGTAGCTCTTGGTCGATTCGGGCGTGTCGTTGAAGGTGACGCACGGGCTGATGATATCCACCAGCGCTGTGCCCTTGTGCGAGAGCGCCGCCTTGATCAGCTCGCGGCATTGTTGCGGATCGCCGCTGAAAGAGCGCGCCACGAAGGTGCAGTCCGCCACAATCGCCTCAAGGCACAGGTCGATGGGCGGGAAGGGATTGACGCCGTAGTACTTCTGGCGCTGATTCTCGTCGGCTGTGGCGCTGAACTGCCCTTTGGTCAAGCCGTAGACGCCGTTGTTCTCCACGATGTAGACCATCGGCACGTTGCGGCGCAGCAAGTGCTTGAACTGACCGAGCCCGATGCTGCCAGTATCGCCATCGCCGCTGACGCCGATGGCGATCAAGCTTCTGTTGGCGAGGGTAGCGCCCGTGGCGACCGAAGGCATCCGTCCGTGAACGGTGTTGAACGAGTGCGAGAGCCCCAAGAAGTAGGCGGGCGTCTTGCTGGAGCAGCCGATGCCGCTCAGCTTGAAGATGTAGCGCTGATCCAAGCCGAGTTCCCAGCAGGCATCGATGATCTTGGCTGAGATCGAGTCGTGACCGCAGCCGTTGCACAAAGTTGATTCAGCGCCTTTGTAAGCGGTCTTCTCCAGACCGAGCGCGTTCGTTTTGGCAGTCCGAGCCGTCATGGCTAGTTCCCCTGTTCTTTTTCTAGGATCGAATCGGCAATCCAACGGGCGGTTAGCGGCAAGCCATCGCAGTGGCTCACCGAGATGATGCGGTCGGCGAAGTCGGGATATTCCATCTTGAGCAGCTGCGCCATCTGCCCAAGATAATTGTTCTCGACGACGTAAATGCGCTCGTACAAGCCGATGAACTCGTGGGTTGCCTCGCTGAAGGGCAGGGCGCGCACGCGATGGTAGCTTGTGGTGACCTTAGCCGCCTTGAGCAGGTCGCGCGCCTCAGCGATGGGCGCATCGGTTGAGCCGTAGGCGATGATGCCGAACGCTGCATCCTCTTCGATCTGGCTGATCGGAGCTGGCACAAGGCGGCGTGCCGTCTCAAACTTGCGGGCGAGCCGATCTAGGTTCTTAGACCAGTCATCGGGGCGCTCGCTGTAGGTGGCGTACTCGGTGTGACCAGTGCCGCGCGCAAAATACGCCGGACCTTGACCGGGCAACGAGCGATAGCCGATGCCATCGCCATCGACGTCTTTGTAGCGCCCCCACGTGCCGAATTTTTCGAGGTCTTCATAGCTGATGACCTTGCCGCGATCCATCGGCTGATCGGGGTAATCGAACGGATCGGTCATCCACAGGTTCATGCCCAAGTCGAGGTCGCTCAGCACGAAGATCGGTGTTTGCAGGCGCTCGGCGAGGTCGTGGGCGCGCCAACCGAACTCGAAGCACTCTTTCATATTGGCGGGCAGCAGCACCACGTGGCGCGTATCGCCGTGACTGAGGTAGTACGCCTTCAGCACGTCGCCCTGCGAGGTGCGCGTCGGCAGGCCTGTACTCGGACCCATGCGTTGGATATCCCAGATCACGCACGGCACTTCGGCGAAGTACGCCAGACCGCTGAACTCCGCCATCAGCGAGATGCCCGGACCAGAGGTCGCCGTGAGGGAGCGCGCGCCCATCCAGCCGGCGCCGATGATGATGCCCGCCGCCGCCAACTCATCTTCCGCCTGCACAACGGCGAGCGTGGTCTTGCCGTCTGGCTCAACGCGCAGCTCTTTGGCGTAGTCCATCAGAGCGTCGATCATGCTGGTGGAGGGCGTGATGGGGTACCACGCCGCCACGCTCACGCCGCCGAAGATCGCACCGAGCGCCGCCGCCGAGTTGCCCTCGATCAGCACTTTGCCCTGCGTGGCGTCCATCCGTTCGGCGCGGAAGTGGCGCGGCGCATCGGCAAAATTCTCGCGGACGTAGGCGGCGGCTTTCTCCACAAGGAAGTAGTTCAGATCGACCGCCTTCGCCTTGCCTTTCAGGAAGTAGCTGAGCGCGCTCTTGATCTCAGCCAGCTCGATGCCCAGCAGCTCTGCCATGGCGCCCACGTAGACCATGTTGGCGACGTACTCTTTCAGAGCGGGCGCTGCGCCGCTCTCCTTGACCATCTCGCGGACGGGCATCGGGATGTAGGTGATGTCGCTGCGGGTCGGCTTGAGCTTCCACTCTTCGGGGTGGATGCAAATGCCGCCGCTCGCCAACTTCTCGATATCCTCCGCCTGAGTCTTGGGATTCATGGCAGCTAGCACGTGGTAATCGGGGCGGCGCGCGATGTAGCCATCCTTGCTCAGGCGGATGGTGTACCACGTCGGCAAGCCGTAGATGTTTGAGGGGAACAGGTTCTTGCCATTGACGGGGATGCCCATCTTGAACAAGGCGCGCACCAGCGTATTGTTAGCGGTTTGGCTGCCGGAGCCGTTCACGGTGGCAGCCACGATAGCGAAATCGTTGATCAGCACACCGGCCTCGGTGCGCTTATCGGTCGTCAGTTCAACGGCACACATGGATCGCTTGAATCTCCTTGGGCTTATCGGGTCATTCGTACGAAGCGGGCTTGTGAAAAAACTCGTTAGTGGGCGCGCTTGCGCCGTTGCGATGGCGCAGCAGTTGCGTATGCTCGATGAAAGCTTGCAACGCCGCGTCGGGGTCATTTTCTAAGATGTGTTGCAAAATTTTTTCGTGATAAGTCCACGCCTCCTGCCAATAGGCTAAATCTGCATAGGTATTCAGCTCAACAGCCTCGTAGGCTTCCCAGTACGCCTCCAACAAGCCCTTGACGAAGGGGTTATCGAGGTGGGCGAAGATGCCCATGTGAAACTTGCGATGCTCTTGATGCGGAATCTGGATGAAAGGCTGATTGTTCAGCTTCTGCTGAGCGCGCTGACACAGCTCGCGCAGCGCCGCCTTGTCTGCGTCGGTCAGGCGCGCGACTGCCTCATGCCAGAATGCCACTTCAAGATGGTTGCGCAGCTCGGTCAGGGCGATGAAGTGGCGTTTATCGAGGGCGAGGGCGACCAGCAAGCTCAGGCGCAGGGCGGGCAAAAAATCGTACTCGCGGAAGCGAATGCCCGTGCGCGGGCGCACATCCACTAAGCCAAGTGCGCGGGCGACCTCCAGCTGCTCGCGCAGTTTGCCCACATTGATGTTCAGCTGGGCGCTCAGCTCGGTCAGGGCGGGCAGTTGATCGCCGGGCTGGAGGTTATGCTCCACAATGTAGTTCAACAGCGCCGAGTCCAGTCGAGGGGTCATCGCGACACGCTAATCATTTGATCAATCTAATTAATCGAGATAATGAGATTATACGCCCAAAGTTGAAAAAATAGCAAGTAGCAAGTCCTCACAAAGTGATCAAACCGAGTCGCGCCGCGCGCACGACCGCCTCGGTGCGGCTTTGAGCGCCCAACTTGCCCATGATTGCGTTGACGTGAAACTTGACGGTATTCTCGCTGATGCCCAAGCGCGCGGCAATGCCTTTGTTGGCGAGTCCCTCGCCCAGCAAGCGCAAGACCTCACGCTCGCGGCTGGTGAGCGACTCCTCGAGCAGGCGGGCGCGCTCGGGCATTGCCACAGCCAGCAAGTCGGGCTCGAAGACGCTCAAGCCTTGCGCGACGGCGCCCAGCGCCGCGACGATCTGCGCGGGCTGTGCCGTGCGCAGCAGCACACCGCGCGCGCCACTCGCCCAGACCTGCGCCGCGAGCGTCGAATCGCCTAGCAGGGCGAGGATCGGTGGCAACTCGGCGCTGAGCGAAGCTAAAAGCGCTGCATCCGCTTCCCAATCGACGTCCCAGAGCAGCGCGTCGGGCTGCGTGCGCTCGATTTGAGCGATCAGATCGAGGTCGGGCGCGCCCTCACCGACGACTTGCGCCCGTCCCGCCAGCAGCGCGCCTAAGCCGACGCGCGCCAGCGGATTGCGAGCGATGATCGATACGCGCAGACCCTCAAAAGCCCCGAAAATGTTTGTTGAAATCGACATATGTTGTATTATTGCATCAAGTTCGGCACGGAGGCACTCCCAAACTCAGGTGTTGGCGTGCCAAATTTGCAGCTACATACAGCAAAGGTGTCTGATGAGTCACCTCGTCAAGGGCGCGCTCAAAAAGCTGGGCTTGTATAGCCTCGTGCGCCAGATCGCGAGTCCATATCTGCGATGGCGGCTGACAGCCCGTATGCGCGCCTTCTATCGCCAATTCATTCAGCCCGACGACCTCGTCTTCGACGTCGGCGCGAATGTGGGCAGATACACAGCCGTCTTTTTAGCGCTCGGAGCGCGCGTGGTAGCAATTGAGCCGCAAGCATCGTGCATGGCGCAGATCAAGGCGCGCTTCGGCAAGCATCCGCGCGCTGCGTTTTATCTGGGTGGCGTGGCAGCTCAGCAAGGCGAGCGAGAGCTGCACTTGAGCAGCGCGCACGCAAAGTCGTCTTTTTCATCAGAGTGGATCGAACGCGTCAAGGATCGTCCACGTCCGAATAAGCCGAGCTGGTACGCCACGCAGACAGTGCCTGTCACTACGCTGGACGCGCTGATCGCGGCGCACGGCGTCCCTACTTTCATCAAGATCGACGTCGAGGGCTATGAGCTGCCCGTCCTGCAAGGGCTCTCGCAACCGATCAAGGCGCTCTCCCTCGAGTACACTGCAGAGTGGCTTGAAGCAGCGCGCGCGTGCATGGCACGCCTGCAAGAGCTGGGCGACTACGAATTCAACCTCGTCTGCAAAGAGCCGTTCGTCTTCGTGCTGCCGAGCTGGTCGAGCGCCGAGGCAGTCTATCAGGCGCTGGAAAATCACCCGACCAAGCATCCGTCCGGCGATATTTATGCACGCCTGAGAAACTGATGGGATTCGACTCGCAGCGGTTAAGTTCAGACATAGTGGAGGTAGTTTGAATGAGACATCTAGCCAAAAGCGCGCTCAAAAAGCTGGGCTTATACGGCGTAGCGCGCCAAATCGTGGAAGCCTATCGGCGACGGCGGCACGCAGCTAAAACACGCGCCTTCTATCGGCAGTTCATCCAGCCCAACGACTTAGTTTTCGACGTGGGCGCCAACGTTGGCGATCGCACCGCCGTCTTCCTAGCGCTCGGCGCGCGCGTGGTGGCAATCGAGCCGCAAGCGACGTGCATGGCGCAGATCGAGGCGCGCTTCGGCAAGCATCCGCGCGCCGCGTTTTATCTGGGCGGCGTGGCAGCTCAGCAAGGCGAGCTCGAGCTGCATCTGAGCAACGTCAACGTCACCTCGTCTTTCTCGCCTGAGTGGATCGAACGCGTGAAGAGCCGCCCCAGCTGGGAAAATCACCGCTGGTATGCCACACAGCGCGTGCCCGTCACCACGCTGGATGCGCTCATCGCCGAACACGGCGTTCCTGCGTTCATTAAAATAGATGTGGAGGGCTATGAACTACCTGTGTTGCAAGGGCTCTCACACCCTGTCAAAGCCCTCTCGTTCGAATACACGCCCGAACTGCTCGAAGCAGCAGTTGCGTGCATGGCGCGTCTGCAGGAGCTGGGCGACTACGAATTCAACGCCGTCTACAAAGAGACGTTCACCTTCATGCTGCCGAATTGGGCAAACGCAGCGGCTATCTACCAGACCTTAGAAAATCATCCTAAGAAGCATCGTTCAGGCGATGTTTACGCGCGCTTGAGGGGTTAGTATGTTCAAATTTGACTGGATCGTGCCAAACGTCTTGGCGGCAGGTCCGATTCCCAGCAGCATAGCTGAGATCAACAAACTGCATGCCGAAGGCATCCGCGCCATCGTCTCGCTGACTGAGCATCCGCTGACTGCCTTGCGCGCCTTTCCGCCTGAGTTATTCGCCTCGCTCGGCATCGAGACCTATCACTCGCCCGTCGAGGACTTCGGCGCGCCGAGCGAGCTACAAGCCAACGCCATTGTAGACCACATCGATGCGATGGCGGCGGCGAGCAAGCCCGTCTACCTGCATTGTCACGCCGGGATCGGGCGCACAGGCACGCTGCTGCACGTTTACTTCATGCGGCACGGGCAGAGCCTGCGCCAAGCCATCTTGAGCGTGCAGGCGCGCCGCCTCTCGTGTTACTTCCACATGCTCTCCGAGACTCAGCGCGCCTTTTTGCAGCAGTATGCTCGTCAATCTTTGGGCTGAGCGTGGCGCAAGCCATTGAGGAAAGTGCGCATAGCCAGCGCCGTCGCTTGAGGTTGCTCCAGCATGGGCATGTGCGCGGCATTTTCAACCACGACGAGCGTGGCGTTCGGCAGCTGGCGCGCCATCTCCTCAGCGCGCTCAGGCGGTACGATTGGATCGGCATCGCCACATAGGATCAAAGTCGGCACGCTGATGTGCGGCAGCAGATCGCTGCTATCGGGGCGGCGCATCATCCCGCGCAATGCGCCGATCAGACTGGTGGGGCGCGCTTCAAGCATCATGGCGCGAGCTTGCTCTTGAATCGGCTCATCCGTGGAGGAAGCAGGGGCGAACAGGCGCGGCAACATAGCTTGCACGACCGCGCCGCTGCCATGCTCTAGGATTTGCGCGATCAGCTGCTCGCGCGCTTCGCGCTGCGCCTCGCTATCCGCCCAGACGTGCGAGGCGATCAGCCCTAGCGCCCTGAAGCGCTCCGCTGCCAAGCGCCAAAGCGCCAACGCCACGTAACCGCCCATGCTATGCCCCATGATGATCGCTTTGGGCAACTCTAGCCTATTTAGCAGCTCGAGCACGTCGCGCGCCAAGACCTCCATCTCATAGATGCCGTCGGTGACCTCGCTCTGCCCGAAGCCGCGCAGATCGGGCGTGATCACGCGGTAGGCATCGCTCAGGTGGCGCGCCTGATGCTGCCACAGGCTGCCCTTGAAAGGAAAACCGTGCAACAAGACGAGCGGATCGCCTTGCCCCTGCTCGCTATAGCTCAAAGTCACTGGCTTCATGCAGCGCCTCAGTCGTCTTTGGGATGTAAAATACTCATCGGAGACCAATTCTACCCGAAACGAGTCGGTTTATGGGCATCCCAGACGAGCCAATTATCGAGATTCGCCCGCTCACGCTAGAAGACATCCCCAATCTGCCTGAAATCCGCCCGACCTACCGCGCTGACACGATTTTGAGCCTTGAGCGCAGTGGCAGCGGATACTTGGTCAGTTGGCGGCTCAGCGAGCGGCGCTTGGCGCAACCTTTCGATAAGGGCGGCTTGTACGACTTCACGCCCGAAGCGCAAGCTGGCATCCGCGAACGGCTCAAGCGCGGGACGGCTGCCTATCAGCGCGTGGCAGTCCTGAACGGGACGCGACGAGTCGGCTTGCTGGATATGACGTGGCAAGCTTGGAACGAGACCGCTTTCATCTGGAATTTGATGGTCGATCTGGATTTTCGCAGGCAGGGCATCGGCAGGCGACTGTGGCACTTGGCGGTGCGCGCCGCGCGGGCGTGGAACGCGCGCGCCATCACCCTAGAGACGCAGCAGACCAACATCGACGCTTGTCGCTTTTATGCGCGGATGGGCTGCCGCTTAGTGGGCTTGGACGAGGGCATGTACGCCAACCCGACCGAATCGCCCGACGCGCCGATCACGGAGTTCGCGCTCTTCTGGGCGTATCCGCTGCGCTAAGGGCTGATCGGCAAGCGCAAGGTGACGGTCGTGCCTTGCCCGACGTGACTCTCAAGGCTTGCCTCGCCGCCGTGCAAGCGCATGATTTGGCGGACAATCGGCAAGCCCATGCCCACGCCTTGCTGCTCGCGGCGTTGGCGCTCCGATTGCGCCATGATCTCCCATACGCTCTCCAGATCGCCTTCCTCAATGCCGCAGCCCTGGTCGGCGATGACAAGTTTGACGAACGGCTCTTCAAGGTTGGCTCGCAAGCGGATGACGCTGCTCGGCGGGCTGAACGTGACCGCGTTGCGGATGATCTCATGCACAGCCATCGTGAGCAAGCGGGGCAAACCGCGCACTTCGACCTTGTCGTTGATCTCGTAAGTGGTTTCGATCTGAGTGTTGTGCGCTCTCAGCTCGGGATAGGCGGCGGCGATGGCATTCTCAACGATCTCGATAATCGGCACGCGCTCGCCGAAGGCATCCAGTTGCTTTTGAGCGAAGCCGCTGGTCAGCTCGGTGTAGGTGACGACCTGCTCAGCGAGGCGCAAGAGGCGCTGCGCGCCGCTGCGGATCAGGTTGATGCTGGTGCCGATCTCTTCCTGCTCGCTTTGTTGGCTCAGCACATCGGCGAGCAGCTCAAAGCCGCCCGTGATGTAAGTGAGCGGCGTGCGCAGCTCGTGCGAGAGCAGCTGCACCAACATCCGACGGACGCTATCGAGCTCGTTGTGAGCTTGTTGGCGCATCTCTTGGGCGCGCCCCAGACGGCTGCGCACGGAGGCGATCAGCTCAGAGGGCTCGAAGGGCTTGACCAAGTAGTCATCAACGCCCAGCTCGCGCCCAAGATGGATGTGTCTGCGCGAGCCGAAAGCGGTCAGGAAGATGAAGGGAATGGCGCGCAGGGCGGGGATTTGGCGAATCGCCTCGAAGAAGGCGTAACCGTCCATGCGCGGCATGGAGATATCGCTGATGATGAGCTGTGGCGCGCATTTGCCCTCAGTCAGCAGCTGCAGCGCCTCTTGACCATCCTTGGAGACCACGACGTGGTAGCCCTCTAGGGCGAGGATCATCGTGGCGGTGGTGCGAATTTCATCATCGTCATCCACCAGCAAGATGGTTGTTGGATGTTGTGCAGTCATGATGCTAGTGTGGCATATTTGGCTCGCCTTCAGGGTATGGCGATTGTGTTGGTCAGGAGCAGTACAGCCACGCTCAGCACGCTGACCGCGATGAAGAAGATGATCGAGAGAATCATGCGCTCGCCTGCCGTCAGCCCGAAGATACGTTTCTGCTCTACGCGCTGAGAGGCTGGGCTTGGCACGTCAATTGGAACACCGAACAGATCGTCTTCGATCAGTTCGCCGCGAATATCGTCGAGGCTATCGTTGGCGCTTTTATCAGTCATACGAGTCAGTCCTCTCCCGCTTTTTGCTGATATTGTAGAGGAATTTTACATGGTGGCAAAAGCAGCGCTCAACTTTGCGCGGCAATCTGCCACTCCAGCACGGGCGCGATCACGCCCGGACGCGCGCCGAATTGCGAAATTGTGCTGCCGTCGTCCAGCACCTCAAAGCTGATGCTGTTCTGGATGTGATCGAGCAGGCGGACGTGCGGCACTTGCGCCACCAGCTCTAGATAGTAGCTGCCGCCCCGTAAGTAAGCGCTGGGCAGGAAGATGCGCGCGGTATAGTTGCCCGCCGCGTGAGTGGCTTCGTAGCGGCGCGGGTCGCTATCGAAGTCGGTGCTGGTCAGCACGCAGGTGCCATCGCTGTTATAGAGCCGAAAGGCAATCTGAGCGGCGCGGATCGGGCGGCGCACCACGTAATCCAACTCGACGAAGGCGCCCTCGCTCAGGTTGATCTGAGCGCTGATCGCCTTGCGGCAATCGCGCAGGCGCACAGCTGTGAAGGCGAGATCAGCCTCTGGTCGTGGCTCAAAGCGCCGTTCGCCCGCCAGCTCCACGCCTTGCCGCACATAGGCGTTCACCACGCTCTGGATATCGCCTTGCGTCACCACGCGCCCGCCGCTCAACAACAGCCCGACGTTGCACAAGCGCAGCACAGTCGGCATGTTGTGGCTGACGAAGATCACCGTGCGCCCCTCGCCCGCCACTTCGCTCATCTTGCCCAGACTCTTGCGCTGAAAGGCGGCATCGCCGACGGCAAGCACCTCATCGACGATCAGAATTTCGGGCTCCATGTGCGCGGCGACGGCGAAAGCCAGCCGCAAGAACATCCCGCTTGAATAGTGTTTGACGGGCGTATCGATGAAGCGTTCCACTTCAGCAAAGGCGACGATCTCATCGAACTTTCGGGCGATCTCGGCGCGTTTCATGCCCAAGATCGAGCCGTTCAGAAAGATGTTCTCGCGCCCGGTCAGCTCAAAGTGGAAACCTGTGCCAACCTCCAGCAGCGAGGCGACCCGTCCGCGCACGATGGCGCGCCCTTTGGTCGGCTCGGTGATGCGCGAGAGCACTTTCAAGAGCGTGCTCTTGCCCGATCCATTCTTGCCCACTACGCCCAGCACATCGCCGTGCTGCAGCGTGAACGAGACATCCTGCAGCGCCCAGAAGAGACGGTTCTCAGCCTTAGGGCGCTTGCGAAAGGGCGCGCGCACAAGGCGCGAGAGCGTCTCGCTCAGTGTGTAGTAAGCAACTGTCTCACCAATGCGATACTGCTTGCCGATCCCGTAGGCTTCAATGGCTGGTTTACTCACTTCGGAATGTCCCTCGGCTCTCTGAAACTAGTATAGCTTCAAATCGGCTGGCTGGTAGGACGCGGCAGGCTGACTTGCCGCACAGTCACTTGCGCCTCATTCACGCTGACCACGTAGAAAGCGGCGGGTTGCTCAGGCGTCGGCTGCGGAGCGCTCTGCTCTGGGCGGCTGGCGAGCTGACCGAACGTGCTGGGCGCCGCGCAGTAGAGGACGCCATCGCGCCACGCCTGATGGGCGTGATGGATATGCCCGAAGAAGACTCCGCGCAGCCGCCGACGGGCGGGCGCGATGGCGGCTTGAAAAGCGCGCCAATTCTCCAGCAGCATCGTCCCGAAGGGCGGGCGATCAGGCACTTGCCAGCCCTGATCGATCCACGGCGTATCGAGGGGTAGGGGTGGATGGTGCAAGACGAGGATCAGCGGCGCGCCCTCAGGCGTGCAGAGCCTGCGCAGGGCATCGAGCTGCGAGTCGGTCAGGTTGCCCGTGTGATCGCGACGGTTAGCGCTATCGAAGACGGCGATCTGCACGCCCTTCGCGCTGAAGGTGTAGTCGTAGCGCGCGCTCGGCGTCTGAACGCCCGCCAATTCGCGCTGCAGCAGGTCGGAGGCGTCGTGGTTGCCGTTGACGTAGCGGATCGGAAAGCGCAAGGGCGCCAAGAGCGCGCGGGCGAGCGCGTATTCTTCAGGTGCGCCGTTCTGGACGACGTCGCCGGTGTGCAGCACGAAATCGACCTCGAAGGGCAGCGCGTTGATGGCGCTCACGACCGCCTCAAGGTTCGGGGCGGAGCGATGCCCGTAATTGGCGAAGTCGGGCGTGCTGATATGCGAATCGCTGAGGTGGATGAAGCGCAACATGCTCTCAACCTGCTTCAGGGCGCGGCAGCGCGTATTGGCGGACGGTCAGTTGTGCTTCGTCGAGGGTGACGAGGGCGAAGGCGGGCAGTTCCTCTGGCGCGGGCTTGGGATCGCGCTGCTCGGGATAGGCGACGAACTGAATGACCGTGCTGGGCGCGCTGCAGTAGAAAATACCCTCGTGCTGCACCTGAAAGGCGCGGTGAATATGCCCGAAGAAGACGCCGCGCAGCCGCTCCCGCGCGGGGGCAATCGCGGCGCGGAACGCCTCACCCTCGTTCAGCAACATGCTGCGGAAGCCGAAGCCCGCCCAGCCCTCCTGCAGCCACGGCGTATCGAGCGGCAAGGGCGGATGATGCAAGGCGACGATCAGCGGCGCGCCCTCAGGCGTGCAGAGCGCGCGCAGATCGGCGAGCTGGCGCTCGGTCAGCGTGCCGTTCGGCACGAAGCCGTTGTTGGTATCGAGGATGACGATCTGCACGCCCGCGACGCTGAAGGTGTGATCGTAGCGTCCGCTGGGCGACTCAATGCCCAGCAGGGCGCTCTGCAGCAGAGCGGCGTTATCGTGATTGCCGACGGCATACTTGACGGGGAAGCGGGAGCGCTCTAGCAGGCGGCGGGCGAGGACATATTCCTCAGCCGAGCCGTATTCGGTCACATCGCCGCTGTGCAGCACAAAGTCGACCGCGAAGGGCAAGGCGTTGATCGTCTCGATGACGCGCTCAAGGTGGCGGTAGCTGTTGAAGCCGTTGTAGGTGAAATCAGGCGTCTTGCCCAGGTGCGTATCGCTGATGTGGATGAAGCGCATAAAGCTCATGACCTTTGTCGAGACACAAACGGCTAGATTATAGCGCAGCGTCGCTGAGAAGCGTCGGGCGGGCTGATCGTCGGGCTGTGATGGAGAGCGCAGAGAGTCAAAGGAGCAGTCCGAGTGAGTCACGCTCAAAGGGCAGCGCCATGTAGACCGTCGTGCCGTGATCGGGCGCGCTCTCCAGCCAGACCCGCCCGTTGTGCGCATCGACGACCGCCTTGACGAGGCTCAAGCCCAAGCCGGAGCCGCGCGCGTGGGCGGCGTTAGGCTGCTCAGAGCGGAAAAAGCGCTCGAAGACGCGCGCCAAATCGGCGGGCGGGATGCCAATGCCCGTGTCGCTGACCTTGATCACCACGCAATCCTCGATCGCGGTGGCGTGAACCGTCACGCTACCGCCTTCGGGCGTGAACTTCAAGGCATTTTCCAGCAAATTGGCGAGCGCCTGTGTGAGGAAGTGACGGTCGCCGCGCAGGGGCGGCAAGGGCGACTCGCAGTTCACTTCGAGGCGTATGTTGCGCTGCTGAGCTTGATAGCTGAAGTCATGCACGGCGGCTTCGATGATCAGCTCGATGTTCAGCTCGCTGAAGGCGAATTTGCCGTTTTGCACGCGCTCTAGGTTCAAGATGTTAGAGACGATGCGTTCCATGCGCTGCAACTCGGCGCGGAGGATATTCAAACTCTCTTGTAGATCGTCGCTATTAGGCAAGTCTCGCATCTCATCTTGCAAATTTTCTAGCGTCGATAGGGCTGAGAATAACGGATTTTTCAACTGATGGCTAGTCATTTGCAACATTTGCGTCTTGACTTTATCCATGTCGCGCAGCTGCTTGGTCGCCTCAGTCAGCTCTTCAGTCAGCTGGCGTTGCGCCTCGTAGTTGCGGCTGTTGGCGATGGCGACTGCCGCCTGCGGGCTGAGCAAGCCCAGCAAGTGCAGATCGTCGCGGTCGAAGCGCTTGCTATCTACGCCCGCAACTACTAGCAAGACGCCTTGCACCTCCTGATCCAGCAGGAGCGGCACAGCCACCGCCGCGCCGAAGCCCTCTTTGGCGTAGGGGACATCCGGCGTGCCGCGCCACTCGCGTTGGTAGTTCTCAACCTGCTGCGTCTGGCGCGTCTTGGCGGCGCAACCGACCAAGCCCTCCCCATAGGCGAGGCGCGTCCCGATGAACTTGGGCGAGAGGTTGTACTCAGCGGCAAGCTCTAGGTAATCGCCGTGATTGAGGAAGATCAGCGCGCTGTCGGCTTGCAGGATCAAGGCGGCGCGCTCAGCGATGGTCGCCAGCACCTGAGAGAGGTTCAGGCTCTGCGTGATGGACAGCCCGACGGCGCGCACGCTTTCGAGCTGCTGCGCCCGCCCGATCAAGGGCGCGATGATCTGAGTCTGCAGCATGGCATAGCTGATCGCCAAAGTGCCGATGGCGCTCAGGCTGCTGCCGATGCCTCGATAACGCAACTCAGGGCTGATCAGCTCGCTCAGCACGCCCAGGCTGAACAAACTCATGCCGATGAACGCCCAGCGCCCTTTCAATTTGCGGCGGCGCTGCCACAGCAAAGCCAATGTCGCAGCGCTCACGAGGCTGTAGGTGATGACGCCCAGCTCGCTGAGCCGATAGACCAGCACGCCATCCGAGCGCACTTGGTAGCGCGACGGCTCGGCGCTGAGCAGCAGGATCGTCTGCAAGGCGAAGACGCTCAAG
This sequence comes from uncultured Anaerolineae bacterium, assembly GCA_938005675.1. Lineage (GTDB taxonomy): Bacteria > Chloroflexota > Anaerolineae > Aggregatilineales > UBA2796 > CP2-2F. Next base: position 17,400 of record CALKXH010000029.1, on the reverse strand, counting down.
ACAACGGCGTAGATCAGGCGCAGGGCAGGCTGATTCTGACCGCTGCTCAGCACGTAGACCAGCAAATAGCCGATCACACAAGCGCCTGTGAAGCCGATATCGGTCAGGCGCAGCCCAAGCGCGATCAGACTCGGCGTGACGCCCACTGAGCTGCCCAAGCGGCTGAGCAGCACGCCGCTGATCCACACGACCATCAAGCCGACGAAGAGGGCATAGGTGCGGCTGTTGGCGCTGCGCGAATCCTGCCAGAGGATCAGCGTGAGCATCATCAGCGAGAGCAGCAGCGCCGCCACGCTCACGATCAGAGCAATGCCGCTGAGTGCCACAGCCGATGCCGCTCCGTTCAGCCGTTGGGCTGCTTCTCAAAACGATAGCCGACCCGATGCTCAGTTAGGATGTAAGTTGGGTTGGCGGGATCCGGCTCGATTTTGCGGCGCAGCTGGCTGATGTACACGCGCGGATAGTACAAATCTTCAGCGTATTCCTGCCCCCAGACCTGCTCCAGCAGCTCGCGCTGCGAGACGACCCGTCCGGCGTTCTCCAGCAGCACTGCCAGCAACTTGAACTCGGTCGGCGTCAGATGTTCTTTCACGCCCCGCACATAGACCTGACGACGCTTCAAGTCGATCATCAGGTGACCGTCGGCGTAGCTCTTCTCGTCTTCAGAGCTGACCATCGCCGCGCGGCGCAACAGGGCGCGCACGCGCGCCACGAAGGCATCCATGCCCACGGGCTTCTCAAGGTATTCATCGGCGCCCGCCGTCAAGCCGCGCACCACGTCCTCTTCGGTGATGGCGTTCGCCGAGAGCATCATGATGGGCGTCTCGGCGACCTCACGAATGCGCTGGCAGACCGTCAAGCCGTCCATTTCGGGCATCACGATGTCCAGCACCACTAAATCGGGACGCTCCATGTGGAATTGACGCAGACCCTCCAAGCCGTTGGCGGCGGTGAAGACGGTGAAGCCCTCGCGCCGCAAGCGCTTGCTCAGCTGCTCTCGGATGTTTTGTTCGTCGTCCACAATCAAAATTTTCATGCTTAAAGCCTGCCCGTTCGCTCTATGCTGCACTCATTATAACATCAAGAGGCGCTCAGGCGCTGCGCGCACCGCCTCGAACGCCCGTCCTTTGACCCAGCGCGCAAAATCTGGTACAATCGGGCTGCCTGATAAGCCTGACCTATTCCCGTTCCAGCGGTTTTCAAAAAAAGTGGAGGACAGTGTGACCGATCCGCAGCGACAGCAAACCGGACAGGACATTCGCGCCCTTGAAGGGCTGGAGGCAGTCCGTCTGCGTCCGGGCATGTACATCGGCGGCACGGATGTTCACGCCTTGCATCATTTGGTCTATGAGGTGGTCGATAACGCCATTGACGAGGCGATGGCGGGGCGCTGCGACTTCATCCAAGTGACCATTCACGCCGATAGCGCGATCACCGTCTCGGATAACGGCGGCGGCATCCCGGTCGAGAAACACTGGCAAAAGGGCATCTCGACGCTGGAACTGGTCATGACCAGCTTGCACGCCGGCGGCAAGTTCGGCGGCGGGGCGTACAAGGTCTCCGGCGGCTTGCACGGCGTCGGCGTGAAGGCGGTCAACGCCGTCTCGGAGTGGCTGATCGCCGAAGTGCATCGGGATGGCTACATCTGGCAGCAGCGCTACGTGCGCGGCGAGCCGCAAGGCGAAGTCCAAGCCATCGCGCCGCTGCCCGAAGGCGCGCCGACTGGCACCCACATCACCTTCTATCCCGATGCGCTGATTTTTGAGGGCGTGCGCCGCGATTTCGACTTCAACTTCAAGACGCTGGCAGATCGCTTCCGCGAGATGGCGTACGTCACGCGCGGCGTGACCATCCGCCTCATCGATGAGCGCGAAAAGCCGCTGCCGCGCGAGATGACCTTCTACTTCGAAGGCGGCTTGCGCTCGTTCGTGCGCTACCTGAACCGCCACCGCGAGGCGATCCACGAGGTCGTCTCCGGCGTGGGCGAGCATAAGTTCACCATGCTCGCCGAAGGGCGCGAGATCGAGGCGACTATGGAGGTCGAGTTCGCCTTCCAGTACACCGACTCGACTAACACGACCGAACTCGCCTTCGCCAACACCATCAACACGCCCGACGGCGGCACCCATCAGACGGGGCTGCGCAGCGCCATCACGCGCGTCATCAACGCCTACGCCCGCAAGATGGGCTTCCTCAAAGATCGAGACGCCAACTTCACCGGTCGGCATACCCTAGAGGGCTTGACGGCGATTGTCAGCGTCCGCCATCCCGCCCCGCAATTCGAGAGCCAGACCAAAGTCAAGCTGATGAACGCCGAAGTCAGCGCGGCGGTCTCGTCGGTCGTCTCGGAAGCCTTCAGCGAGTTCTTGGAGAACAATCCGCGCGAAGGGCGCAAGATCGTCGAGAAGTGCCTGAACGCCATGCGCATCCAAGACGCCCTCGATAAGCAGCGCGAGCTGCTGCTGGGCGAGCGCAAGAGCCTCTTGGCGAATACAACCCTGCCCGGCAAGCTAGCAGATTGCTCCGACCGCGGCATGAATAGCGAGCTGTTCCTCGTCGAGGGCGATAGCGCCGGCGGCAGCGCCAAACAAGCCCGCGACCGCCACTTCCAAGCCATCTTGCCCCTGCGCGGCAAAATTCTCAACACCGAGCGCGCCACGCTCAACCGCATCCTCGACAGCCAAGAGATCAAGGCGCTCATCGCCGCGCTCGGCACGGGCATCCGCGAGGACTTCAACATCGAGAAAATGCGCTACGGGCGCGTGATCATCCTGACCGATGCCGACGTGGACGGCGCGCACATCCGCACGCTCCTGCTGACCTTCTTCTACCGCTACATGCCCGACCTGATCCGCGAGCGCCGCCTGTACATCGCCCAGCCGCCGCTCTTCCGCTTAGAGTATCGCAAGCAAGTGCGCTACTTCTACCCGGAGCCGAACGTCAAGGAGGAGCAGCTCCTGGCGCGCGCCTTGGCGAACTATCCTGAGCCTGAGAAGGTTGTGGTTCAGCGCTACAAAGGTCTGGGCGAGATGAACGCCGAGCAGCTCTGGGAGACCACGCTCAATCCCGCCAATCGCACCTTGTTGCTGGTCACCAGCGAAGATGCCGCCGCCGCCGATCAAACTTTTGAGATGCTGATGGGCCCTTCGGTGCCGCCGCGTCGCAAGTTCATCATCCAGCACTCCAAAGAAGCCACGCTCGATATCTGAGCGCCCCATCTAAGCGCGTTGAACGGCTGAGCGAGACTCGCTCAGCCGTTTTTTAACACAGGTGATACCCTAAGCCGCCTGAGCGCGCTACAATCGCCCTTTGAAACATCGGCTAGCTTGGGAGATTCAACCATGAGCCTCGATTTGAACGCACTGGGGCGGGCGGCACGCGCGGCGGCGCGGCAGCTCGCCCGTTTCAGCACTGATCAGAAAAACGCTGCCCTCAACGCCATCGCCGATGCCCTGCTCGCTCAGCACGACGACATCATGCGCGCCAACGCCGAAGACCTCGCCGCAGCGCGCGCCAGCGGCATGAATCCTGCCTTGCTGGATCGCCTCTCCCTCGAGGGGCGGCTGAAGAGCATCGCTGCCGACGTGCGCAACGTCGCCGCCCTGCCCGATCCCGTCGGCGAGGTGCTTGAGTCGCGAACCTTGCCCAACGGGATGCATCTGGAGCGCCGCCGCGTGCCGATAGGCGTGTTGGGCGTCATCTACGAGGCGCGCCCCAACGTCACGGTCGATGTTGCCGCCCTCGCCCTCAAGACGGGCAACGCGGTCTTGCTGCGCGGCGGCAAAGAGACCCTCAACAGCAATCGCGCCCTCGTGAGTGCCATTCAGGGCGCTTTGGCAGCCTGCCAGCTGCCCGCCGAAGCCGTCCAGTTCATCGATAGCACAGATCGGCAATACGTGGCGGAGCTGCTGCGCCTCGACCGCTACGTGGACATGATCATCCCGCGCGGCGGCGCCAGCCTGCACGACTTCTGCCGCCAAAATAGCACCATCCCCGTCATCACGGGCGGCATCGGCATCTGCCACCTCTACGTGGATGCCAGCGCCGATCAAACTGCCAGCATCGAGGTGATCTACAACGCCAAAACGCAGCGTCCAAGCGTGTGCAACGCCCTTGATACGCTCTTGGTCAACAGCCAGATCGCCGAGGCGTTCTTGCCGCGCATGGCGGAGCGTCTGCGGCAAGGCGGCGTGACCTTCCGCGCCGATCCGCGCGCTTTCCGCATCTTGAACGCCGACGGGACGGCAACTGACGTCCTGCTCGCCATTGAGAGCGACTGGGATACCGAGTGGCTCAGCTTGATTCTGGGCGTGCGCGTGGTCGATTCGCTCGATGAAGCGCTAGATCACATCGCGGCGCACAGCACCGCTCATAGCGATGGCATCTTGACTGAAGACGCTGCCAACGCCGAGCGCTTCGTACGGGAGGTCGACTCCGCCGCTGTCTACGTCAACGCCTCAACGCGCTTCACCGATGGCGGGCAGTTCGGCTTGGGCGCTGAGGTGGCAGTCAGCACGCAAAAACTGCACGGACGCGGTCCGATGGGCTTGCGCGAGCTGACCACGTACAAGTGGATCGGGCGCGGGCAGTATCACGTGCGCGCCTAGTCAGCCGCTTGAGCGACCGCGTGCGCCGTCGGCTCGGCTTGAGGAGGCTTGCGGAAGATCAGCGCCACGCTCAGCGCAGTGAGCAGCTGCAGGGCGGCGACTACGCCGAAGAGCAACGCGAAGTTGAAGTCGCGCTGCAGAATGCCGCCCAAGCTGCTGGCGAGGAACCAGCCGACGCTCCAGAAGACCGAGCCGATGGCGCTGCTGAGGTTGTGCAGGCTGCGGTCGATGTACTCTAGGCGCAGCGGCTCGTAGATCGGCACAAGCAGATTGCGCACAGAGGCGGCGATCACGAACATCAGCACCCCAAACAGCACCGCCTCCGCCAAGCCCAGCGCTGCGAAGGCGCCCGCCGAAAGGCAAGTCGTGACGATGGTGGCGCGCAATCTGCCGAAGCGCCGCTCCCACCACGGCGTGGTCACGCCGATCACGCCCATCATCAGCCAGCCGACGCTCAAAACCGCCCCGACCTCGTCATCGGCTAAGCTGAAGCGCGTGCGGAAGAACAGGTTGTAGAAGGGGAAGGTCAAGCCCGCCGAAAAGCCGAAGATCAGGATCGGCAAGGCGAGCAGCAAGGTCGGGCGCCACGGCACGGCGCGCAACGGCGGCAAAAGCGTCTTCGGGCGCTCAGGGCGCACGTTCGGCAAGCGCAGCAGCGGCAAGAGGCTCACCAAGCACAGCGCGGCGCTGATGAGGATCGTCGCGCCGTAGGCAAAGGGCGTCTGGGCGGCGGCGAGGTCGGGGCGCGCGGCGCCCTCAGGCAAGCCGAATGCCTCGATCAGCCATCGAGGCAGCGCGCCGCCTATCAAGCTGCCAAAGGCGGTCATAGTCAGCGTGGCGATCTGATAGTAGCCGAAGGCGTGAGCTTGATGTTGGCGCTCCACCAGCGCGATCAGGAACGGCGCGGCGGCGATGAAGGTGGCGCTCAGCGCGATGCCGAACAGGGCGCGGCTGAGCAGCAGCACGGGCAGAGTCGGCACGAGCAACATCGGCAAGTAGCTGAGGGCGGCTAGGAGCGTCGCCGCCACAATCACGCGCCGCGCGCCGACTCGATCCGCGAAGATGCCAATCGGGATGCCCAAGAATGCGCCGCCCACTCTGGAGATGCCCTGCAGCAGCCCGATCACCTCCGAGCCGTAGCCCAAGCTGACGAAGTAGAAATTCAGCACCACATCGGCGACGCCCAGCGCCCCGACGTGGAAGATGGCGCTGTGCCACAAAAATAACGCCAATGGGCGATTCAAGCCTCGCAGAGTGCGCATCGGTTGTCCTTACATTCGGCGTGCGATAAGTCACAAGGTGCGGTCGGTGGGCTGAGCGGCGTAATGGCTCTGCACCTGACTCCACAAGATGGCGACGGCTTGCTGAACTTGCGGATGGGCGGGGTTGACGGCGCGGGCGCGCTCGACGTAGCTCCACGCCTCAAGCGGCGTGGTGGCGAGGTAAGCGAGGTTCAGCCACGCGCCAATATGGGCAGGATTCGCCGTCGCCACCTTCATGAAGTACCAACGTGCCTCCTCGTAGCGCCCGCCGATTACGGCGCCCACGCCCATGTTGTAGGCGGTCAGCTGCTCGCGCAGCGTATCGGGCAGCCGCCGCCGCAGAAAAATCCACAGCGGCAGCAAAAAGAGCAAGTTGCCCAGCCCGCCCGCCAAGACGCCCGCAAAGAAACCGCTGGCGGGCTTGCGCCCCTTCGCCCAGTAGACTAACGGCGTGATCAAAGCGCCGATCAGCGCGCCGCTGCCCGCCCACAGACCGAGGATGACTTCAGTTTCCACGCTCACAGCCCTCTCAGATAATTATAGCGCGCCTTGCAGCGCGCTGAAAAGCCGAGCTGCGCCGTGTAAAAAGGCGGCTGTGCGCCGCCTTGAGCCTTATGCCGCCTCTTTGGGCTGGATGCGCCACACGCGCACAAACAGCGGATTGCGCCCCGATTGCAGGTGATCGATGAAGCTGACCAGCACGAAGCCTAGTGCGAACAAGCCGACAATCAAGGCGATCTCGCCCGCGCCAAGCGCGCCCAGCTGACTCAGCCCCCGCTCGCCCTCGATCCACACCCGCCGCAACGACCCGACCATGAAGCCGACCAGCGCCGCAACTGTGACCGTGTAATGATGCTTGAGCAGCCAGCTCAAAACGCGGGAGAAAGCCAGAATGCCGATCACAGCGCCCAGCGCAACCGGCAGGATACTCCCGATGTTCAGCGCGCGCACCGCATCCAACACAAACTTGTACTGTCCCAGAATCAGCAGGATGAACGAGCCGGAGATACCAGGCAAGATCATCGCGCAAATGGCGACCGCGCCGCTGAAAAAGAGCGTCAGGAACGAATGATCGGCGTCGGCGAGCTCCGGCAATGCCACCAGCCAATAGGCGAAGAGCGCACCCGCGATCAAGGCGAGGATCGCCACCAGATTCCAGCGCAGCAGGATGGCGACCGAGACGATTGATGCCACAATCAAGCCGCCGAAGAAGGCGTAGACGAGCGTCGGCTGCTGCTCAAGGGCGTTGCCCAGCGCATTCGCCAGCGTCAGGACGGCGCTCAGGATGCCCGCGCCCAGCGCCAACAGGAAGAAAAACGAGATGTGGCGCAGCAACTCGCCAATTTTGGCGCTCAGCAGCAACTGTATCGCCTTGAAGTTGAAAGATTTGATCGCGTTCAGCAGCGTGCCGTAGACGCCCAAGATGAACGCCATTGTGCCGCCTGAGATGCCCGGCACGACATCGGCGGCGCCCATAGCGATGCCCGTTAGGTACAGCCGCAGGAATTGTCGCGCTGTGCGGGGTTGGCTGAAATCTTGATTCTGCATGACTTTCTCACACCGAGTGGATTAGCGTTCGTATACAAGCGCACAACTATGCCCAACTCAGTTGCGAATGTCAACGGGGAAGTGCGTGGGGTTTGATGGGTCCAGCAGGATTCGAACCTGCAACCAGCCGGTTATGAGCCGGATGCTCTGACCGTTGAGCTATGGACCCAGAGCGGCTGACGGGATTCGAACCCGTGACATGCAGCTTGGAAGGCTGCCGTTCTACCAGCTGAACTACAGCCGCATCTGCCCGCTAAGCATAGCATAACTTGGGCGCAGACTCAATAGCCTTTTTACGTCGCTCGATGTGTTATGATCGAAGCTATGATCATCACCAGTCCGCACAACCCGAAAGTCAAAGCTGTGGCTGCCCTGCGGGAGCGCCGCGCCCGCGAGCAAGCTCGCCTTGCCCTTGTGGAGGGCTACGAGGAAGTCAGCCTTGCCCTAGAGAGCGGCGCGCAGCCCGCCGAGCTGTTCTACGCGCCCGATCACTTCCGCGATGCCGCTCAGCGCGCCTTGCTCGCCCAATTTCAGAGGCGCGGCGGCGCTTGTTACGAGGTCAGCCCGCGCGTCTTCGAGAAGCTCGCCTACCGCGAGCATCCTGATGGCTGGCTGGCGACCTTCGCCTTTCAACCGACGCCCCTCGCCGAGCTGCGCCTGTCCGAGTCGCCGTTCGTGATCCTTTGCGAGGGCGTGGAAAAGCCCGGCAATCTGGGCGCGATTCTGCGCACCGCCGATGCCGCAGCCGCCGACGCCGTCATCGCCTGCGATCCGCGCACTGACTGGGCGAATCCGAACGTGATCCGCGCCAGCAAGGGCGCGCTCTTCGCCCTGCAAGTCGCGGCTGCCCGCAGCACGGAGGCTTTGACGTGGCTGCGCGAACGCGCCCTCCGCCTGATCGTGGCGACGCCCGCCGCCTCGACGCCCTACACTGCGCCCGATTACCGAGTTGGCGTCGCCATAGCCCTCGGCGCGGAAAAAACGGGTCTCTCGGACTTTTGGCTGCGAGCCGCCGATCACAGCGTGGCGATCCCGATGTTCGGCAAGGTCAACTCGCTGAACGTCTCGGCGGCGGCGGCGTTGCTGATCTACGAGGTGGTGCGCCAACGGACGTAAAAAGCCGTGATCAGAGTCCGCGCGGCGCTAACTTGGCGCAAACCGAGTTCGCCCGCCTCGATGATGCCCCCGTAGCCCGCCATTGTCTCTTTCAGCAAGCCGCTCAGGCGAGAGCGGCTCATTTTGGCGGTGTAGGCGGTGATGACGATGCAACACGGCGCGGGGCTGAGCAGTTGGCGGATCAGCGCCATCAGCTGCGGCATGGCTTTATCGAACGTCCAGACCTCGCCATCGGCGCCGCGCCCGAACGGCGGCGGATCGAGGATGAAGCCGTCGTAGCGGATGCCGCGCCGCACCTCGCGCGCTGCGAACTTGAGCGCATCGTCCACGATCCAGCGGATCGGGCGCTCTGCCAAGCCGCTCAGCGCGGCGTTTTGACGCGCCCACGCCACAGCTTTCTTAGAGGCATCCACGTGCGTGACGGCGGCGCCTGCCGCCGCCGCTGCTAGAGTCGCCAAACCGGTGTAGCCGAACAGACTGAGCAAACGAGGCGGGCTGGGCGCCTGCGCGAGCTGCTCCGCGAGCCAATCCCAATGGACTGCCTGCTCAGGGAAGACTCCGACGTGGCGGAAGGGCGTCGGGGCGACCCAGAAGCGCAGCGCTTTGTAGCGCATCTGCCAGCGCTCTGGCAGAGGGCGCCGAAAGTGCCACGCGCCGCGATTGGGCGCGCTCAGCTCGAAGCAGGCGTCGGCGTCCCAGTCGCGGCGCGGTGAAGTCGGTCGCCAAGTCGCGTTCGGCTCTGGGCGGATGAGCGTGTAAGCGCCGAAGCGCTCCAATTTTTGCCCATCGCCGCAATCCAGCAGGGCGTAGTCTTCCCAGTCGGTCGGATAGAGCGCCATCACAGCCTTCTGCCGCTGCGCGTGTCGAAGAGGTGCAGATGCTCAGGATCGGGCGCAAAGCCGAGTCGCTCGCCCAGCCGTACGCCCGCCTCAAGCGGCACTTGCGCCGCGAATCTGCCCGATGGCGACTCCAAATAGACCATCACGGCGCGCTGCACGGGCATCGGCTCTAACAATACGACCTCGCCGCGCCAGCCGCCCTCGCTGACCAGCTGCATATGCTCAGCGCGCACGCCCAGCGTGACCCGCCGCCCCTCGCCCAGCGAGAGATCGCGCGGCAGCGGCACGTGCAGATCGGCTGTGTGCGCCTGCCAGACGCTCTCGGCGACCACGCCCTCGAACAGATTCATGGGCGGATAGCCGAAGAACGTGGCGACCAACGTCGAGAACGGGCGCGCGTAGAGCGTGCTCGCCGTCCCGACCTGCTCGATGCGCCCCTCGTGCATGATGGCGATCCGATCGCAGAGCGCCAGCGCCTCATTTTGATCGTGCGTCACGTACACGCCCGTGACCCGATAGCGATTGATCAGGCGCTTGAGCTCGTTGCGCGTCTGGATGCGCAGCTTGGCGTCGAGGTTGCTGAGCGGCTCATCGAAGAGGAAGATTTTCGGGTCGCGGGCGATGCAACGCGCCACTGCCACGCGCTGGCGCTCGCCGCCAGAGAGCTGACCGGGATGTTTATCCAGCAGGGCGCGGAAGCCGATGCCCATCACGCGCGAGACCTCCCGCACGCGCTCTGGAATCTCTTGATCGCGCTTGCGCAGACGCAGGAAAAAGCCGACGTTCTCGTAGCTGGTCATATTTGGGTAGAGCGCATAATTCTGGAAGACGATGCCGATGCCGCGCTCGCCGGGCAGCACGTCTTTCATATCCTGATCGTCGTAGGTGATCGTGCCTTCGGTCAGCGGCACCAGCCCAGCGATGGCGCGCAGGAGCGTGCTCTTGCCGCAGCCGGACGGTCCGAGGATGCCCATTGTCTCGCCGTGCCGTATTTCGAGGTTGATGCCATCGAGGGCGAAGCGACGCGGCGCGCCGACAGGCGCGCTCGGCGGCAGGTTGAAGGCGCTCTGGGCGAGCGCGGCGTGTTCCAGCGAGACCCGCACGTCATACAAGCGAATCGTGGTCATAGTGCACCTCGCGTCTTCAAGGTGCGGCGGTCGGCGTTGGGGCGAGGAAGCGCACCGAGTCCAGAATCTCTTGCAACTGAGCGCGGGCGGCGTTGTACGCCTCGACTGGCTCGACGTAGACGTAGAATAAGTAGTTGCGGTTATCGACGCGCACGCCCACGAACCAACCGGCTGTATCCGGCTCGCCTTGGCACTGCGTGACGCTGAAATACGTGCCGACGCCCGCCCTGCCCGCCACGCTCAGTGGAGTCTGCCCGGTTGTGCCGACGTTGCAAGTGATGTCGATCACGGCGCCTTGCAGCAAGCGCAGTCCATCGGAGTACAACGCGCGCGAGACGAAATCGCTCAGCGGATCGGGCGGGGCGGTGGGCGTGCCTGCGAGGGGCGGCAAAGTCGGCGGCGGCGCGATGCTGGGGAAGCCCCACAAGACGATCAACGTGCCGATGCCGCCCTCGCGCAGCGCGCCGCGATAGACTGCTACGTTCATCGGATACGCTTCCAGCGCTACGCGCACGGGCACGATCTGGTAGCCGACGCGCCAATCAGAGGGCAGATCGAGGGTCAGGGGCGGCGGGCTGCCTCGGCGCAGCAGATTCGGCGTGGCGCTGGGCATCAGGGAGGGCGTCGCGGTGGCGGCGAGCAGCGGCGAGGTGGGCGTCGGTTGCGGCGGCTCAGTCTGGATCGGCGCGGCGGTCGGCAAGCTGAGCGTGGCGGAGGGAGTCAGGCTGGGCAAGGGCGTGCGAGTGGGCGTCTGGGCGCTAGAAACGCGCGGCATAAGCCCGACCAGAGCGACAAAGGCGATCAAAGCGCTTCCGATAAGAGAGCTTATCAGTCGATGAGCGACGGGACGAGACATAGCCAGTCAGACCTTGACTAAAGTTCGGCTCGAGTCTACCGCATTTATGGCAAAGGTCTAGAGAAAAAGGCGGCATTCCTTGACAATCTCCCTGATCGTGTCTATCATCCTGCTTAAGCGAAGCCGATCCTCGTTTTCAGGTTAAAGAGTCGCACAGGCGAATAAAATGCAGCAAGAAACCACATTATCCAAAGTGGCAAGCCATGCCCCCGTCGTGGCGGAGCACGGGGCGGATCACGCCGAACAGCACGCCGATCATCTCAAGATGGCGAGCTTCACTTACAGCATCGAGAACAGCAAAATGGCGATGTGGCTGTTCCTCGCCTCCGAGATGTTTCTGTTCTCCGTGCTGATCATCGCCTACATCATCGCTCGCTACGCCCACCCTGAAGAACACGCGCAATTGAACGTGCCGCTGACCAGCATCAACACCTTCATCCTGCTGCTGAGCAGCTTCAGCGTGGTCTGGGCGCTTTCGGGCGTGCAGACGGGCAATCAGACGCGCTTGCTGCGCGGCTTGGCGGGCGTGATCGGGCTAGGCTCGCTCTTCTTTTTGCTGATGATGTACGAGTATAGCGAGCTGAGCCATCACGGCATCACGCTGGCGCATCCTTTCGGCATGGCATTCTACGCGCTGACGGGCTTGCATGGCGCCCACGTGCTGATCGGGTTAGTCTGGGCGGTTTACGTCTTCAATCGGGCGTTCAACGGCGTCTACACGAAGGATAACTACTGGGGCGTGGAGTTCTGGGGCTTGTACTGGCACTTCGTGGACGTGGTCTGGATTTTCATCTTCACGGTGGTCTACTTACTCTGAGGAAGTCACTCCGATGGCAGATTCGAAGCAACTGGCAAGCGGCGCCGCATCTCACGCCGAGACGCACAGCGCCAAGCACGCTACGCCCGGCACGTATGTGGCGGTCTTGGGCGCTCTAGCCGTCCTGACCTTGATCGAGCTGACGGTCGTTTACATCCCCTTTCTCGGTCAGTTTCTGTTGGTGGCGATCGCCATCGCCAAAGCGTGGCTGGTGCTGCAGTTCTACATGCACCTGCGCTACGAAAGAAAAATTCTGACGTGGATTTTCCTGCTCCCCGCCATTGCCGTCGGCATTTTGACGGTCATCATGCAGTTCTTCGTCTGAGCGAAGCGCGCTGAGCGGCGTAGTCAGGGCTGACTACGCCGCTTTTCATTCTCAGAGGCATCTCTGAGCAGATGCTGCTGAGAGCTTACGCCGAGCTAGCGCTCTTCAGCAATATCCGCCGCCCAAAAACTAGCCTGCTCTTTTGACTTGTGAGAAGTGATAAAAAAGGCGGAGCGTGCGCTCCGCCTTGTGCGTGACTCAGGTGAGGCTCAACGGTAGGGTGGCGCGTAGAGCAAGCCGCCGTTCGTCCAGAGCTTGTTCGGACCGCGCTCCACGCCCAGCGCGCCCAGGTTGCGCTCGTAGATTTCGGCGTAGTTGCCCACCGCCTTGATCACGTTGATCGCCCAGTTCTTCTCCAAGCCCAGGAAGGTGTGCAGCTCGCCCTCGACGCCCAGCAAGCGCTTCGCCTCCGGCGGGAGGTTGGGATCAGCCGCCATCATCTCGACGTTCTCGCTGGTCAAGCCGTACTCTTCGGCGATGATGGTGGCGTAGGTGACCCAACGCACCAAGTCGCCCCATTGGGCATCGCCCGCCTTGTAGACCGGCGCCAGCGGCTCTTTGGAGAAGTTCTCATCGAACAGCACCCACTCGCTGCCCTGCGCGGCGGTCGCTTGGCGAGACGCCAACTGCGAGCGGTCGGAGGTCACGGCTTGGCAGCTGCCGGCGATGAACGCCTCGAAGACGAGATTGACGTCGTCATAGGGCGTGACGGTCGCATTGATGCCGCTCGCCTCGATGATATCGGAGAGATTCGCCTCAGTGGTCGTGCCCTTGATCACGCAGATGGTCGCGCCGTCGAGGTCTTTGACCGTGCTGAGGTTATCGGCGCGGCGCACGAGGAAGGTCTGACCGTCGTAGAAGATGGTCGGACCGAAATCGGCGCCTTGGCGGGTATCGCGCTCGAAGGTGTTGGTCGTGTTACGGATCAGCACGTCGATCTGCTCAGCTTGGATGGAGGGGAAGCGGTCGGCGGCGCTGATCGGCTTGAATTCAACTTTGGTCGGGTCGCCGAAGATCGCCGCTGCGATGGCGCGGCAGAAGTCGGCATCGAAGCCGCTGACTGCGCCGTCGGGCGCGATCAAGCCGAAGCCCGCCAAGGCGCCGTTCACGCCGCAGATCAAGTTGCCGCGCTCGCGCACGCGCGCCAAAAGCCCTTCCTGTGCATCGGCGACGTTAGGCAGTGCCATCGCCACGGCGAGGAACGCCACCAGAGCTACCAAAACAAGTTTTGTGCCACGAAAGTTCATCTTTCACTGCTCCTTGTGCAAATGTGCTTTAGAAGACGCTTTGAAGTGTAGCAAAATTCTCAGAGCAGAGCAAAAGGCTTGGGCAACTTGCATAAAAAGCGTCCGCCCTTGAGTCTTCAAGGGCGGACGCTGCGCGCTCAGGGCGCTTGAGTGGGCGGGAAGATCGAGATGGGCGGCGTCGCCGTCGGCGGCGCATCGGGCGTGAAGGCGGGCGGGATGTTCTCAATCGGTTGCGGCGTCGCCGTCGGCGGGAAGAGCGGCGGCGACGTTGGGAAGATGAACTCCGGCGTGCTGGTCGGGAAGAAGAAGCCGGGCGGCGTCTCCGTGACGAAGAAGGGCGGCTGCGTGACGAAGAAAGGCGGCTCAGTCGGCTGCACAGCCGTGTTCTGGACGAAGATCGGCACGCTCGCCTCGAGGCGGCGCCCTTGCTGATCGAAGACCACCAAGCGCAGCGTGTAGGCGCCATCAGGGCGCGTGCGCGAGTCCCAGCCGCCGAGGATGGTGTTGGGCAAGCTGGGCAGCTGGTTGTACGGACCGTCGATGCGCGTGAAGCCTAGCGGCGAATGCCCGACGCCCAGCTCGATCTCGTAGCGGGCGAAGTTGGGCATACTGATCGTGCCGATCACTTGCACCACGCTGTTGACGATGGCTTGCGGCAACGGGCTGGCAATGCTGACGTTGGGGCGCTCCATGCCCGGACGGCACGCCTCTGTGGGCGGCGGGGCGAGCGGCAACTGTAAGTTGCGTTGGCGCGCCCACGCCTGTCCCGCTGGCGTGTTATTCAGCCAAGCGAAGGCGCTGGGGTCGTCGATGTTCAGGAAGATTCTGTCCTCAATGTACTCAGGGCAGAATTCGTTGGCGATCAAGTTGGAGAAGCTATCCACGCGCACAACGCGGAAGATCGAGTCGGCGGGCGGCGGCGGATTGGGCGCGAAGATCAGCTCCGGGCGGCGCGTGACGCAGCCTTCGAAGTCTTGCGTGCCGAAATCGGCGCACACGGTCGTCTGACCGACGTTCGGCGGCGTCGGGAAGCCTTGCGGCGGCACGTTAGCGAGGATCGCGGTCATGACCTCATTCCAAATGGGCGCCGCGCCGACGATGCCGCTCGTGCCGACCATCGGCTCCCCGCGCGTGTTGCCGACCCACACGCCCACTACCACCTGCGGCGTATAGCCGACCGTCCAGTTATCGCGGTTGTTATCGGTGGTGCCGGTCTTCACGGCGGCGGCGTGCCCGTTGCGCAGGAGCAGCGGGCTGTTGGCGCCGAAGGCGGGCGTGCGCGCCTCATTATCGGAGAGCATGTGCGTGATCAGGTACGCCAAGCCCGGCTCCACGACTTGAACGGGCGTGGGCGGCGTATACTGGAAGACGACCTCCTCCACGCCGCCGCGCTTGCGGGTGATGCGCTCGATGGCGTGCAGTGGCACGGCTCTGCCGCCGTTGGCGAGCACGCTGTAGCCGCGCACCAGATCGAGCATGGTGACCTCGGCGGCGCCCAGCGCCGTCGCCAGACCTGCTTGCTCAGGCTGAGTGAGCGGGAAGTTGATGCCCACGCGCGCTGTCAGCGCCCTGAAGCGGTCGATGCCGGTGTAAGCGAGCGCCTTGACGGCTGGTACGTTGTACGAGTTTGCTAGCGCCGAGCGCATCGACTGCGGACCGTGGAAGGTGTTATCGTAGTTGCGCGGGCAGTAGGGCTGCGCTTGAGTCCCGAAGCAAGTTTGCACGTCCCAGATGACCGTAGCGGGCGTCCAGTAGCGGTTTTGGGCATCGCGCTCCAGCGCCGTGAGGTAGACGAAGGGTTTCAGGGCGGAGCCGGGCTGACGCGGCGAAAGCGTCACGTTGACTTGCCCGTCGATCTCGGTGTTGTTGAAGTCCGCGCTGCCGACCATCGCCAAGATCGCGCCATCGCTTGGGCGCACAGCCAGCAGCGCGCCGTTGCGCACGTTCTGCCTCGCCAATCCCGCCACTTGGCGGCTGACGGCAGCTTGGGCGGCGTCCTGAATGCGCGGATCGATGGTGGTGTAGACGCTGAAGCCTGAGGTGTAGAGGGCATCCTGCCCGAACTGCGCCTCCAGGAGTTGGCGCACATAGACCACGAAGTGCGGGTAGGTCATCTCGCCGTAGGTCGGGCGGAAGGCGAACATGTTGGCGATCACAAGGGCAGTTTGAGCCACATTGCCCGAAATCGAGGCGGCGACGGCGGCGGGACTCTGGTCGGCGGGATTCTGCGTGATGCAGAAGGGCGCGCGGTCATAGGGCGGATGCTCCATGCGGATGCAGCCCGCCTCCGCCATCAGGCGCTGCACCTCGCGCATACGAATGAGCCAAGCGGGGTCTTGCCCTTGAGGCGGGCGGATCGACGGATCGTAGGTGGCGGGCGCCTGCACCAAGCCAGCGAGGAAAGACGCCTCAGCCAGATTCAAGTCTTTGGCGGACTTTTTGAAGTAGGTTTGGGCGGCGGCTTCGGCGCCGTAGGCGAGATTGCCGTAGTAGACCGTGTTCAGGTAGAACTCAAGGATTTGGCTCTTGCTGTAGCGGCGGTAAATCTCAGAGGCGACGATCACCTCGTCGATCTTGCGCCCGACCGAGCGATCCAGCGCGGCGCCGGCATCTAACACTTTAGCGCGCGCCAGCTGCTGCGTGATCGAGCTGGCGCCGCTGATCGTCTCGCCGCTGGAGAAGTTCTGCAGGATGGCGCGGAACATGGCGATCAGATCGAAGCCGGGATTCTCGTAGAAGCGCTTGTCTTCTGTGGAGACGGTCGCGTGGATCAGGTAGGGCGAGATTTCGCCGAGCGTGACGTACAAGCGCGCGCCCAAATTCGGATCGTTGAGCTGATGGATCAGCCGTCCGGAGGCATCGAAAATCTGCACGGATTGCGACTCGGCATCGATGACTTGCCCCAGCGCCGCGATGCGCGCCTCATAGCGCCCGATGATGTTCAGGTAGAAGATGATCGTGCCAATCACGACCAATAGCAAGCCGCTCAACGTGGCGAAGAACAACACCAAAGCGATGCGGATGATCAAGCCGCCCAGTCGCTCGGGGCTATCCTGCAGTTTGGGCTGAATGCCGTAATCGGGCTGGAAGCTGGCAGGCGGCACAGGCGCGGGAATGCCCGTCGCAGCGCGCTGCTGCAGCGAGGCGGGCGAGCCAGCCGGGATCGTCTGCCCGGAGAGGACGGCATTCGGGACGGTGGCGCCCGCGCCGACGTGCGGCTGCGTCATATCCAGCAGGCGATTCGGCACCGTCGGACCGGAGCCGCTCTCCTCAGTCTGCAAGCGCGATGCCCATCTGCCAACAACCGTGCCTTGTTCATCGACCAAAGACGGCTGTTTGGGCAGGGGCGAGGCAGGTCGCTCAGTGGACTGAGAGTCGGCGGAAGGCTCGACGGGAGGTTGAGTCGATTGTTCAGGCACGGTCACAACTTTCTGCTCGCCAGTGGAGACTTTTGGAGCGCTGAGTTTATCGGGCGCATCTGGCACCAGCAGATCGCCTGAGCGGGGCGTCAAGCCGGGCGGAGTCGCTTGAACCCACTGCGTGCCATCGTACTTGAACCAAGCGTCCGTCTCGAAGCCGACCATCCACCACGCGCCGTCCAGCTCAAGGATCATGCTGCGCAGCAGCTCTTTGGCTTCAGGCTTGCTGATGCGGAC
>CALKXH010000028.1 GCA_938005675.1 uncultured Anaerolineae bacterium | reverse complement strand
AGCAGCGCCGCGCCGATCATCAGCAGGAGTAGGCGTTTGAAGTGCGCGCGCTTTTGCATACGTCAATTATGGCAAAAGCGGGCGACTGCTCCAAGCGTTATTGCAGACCTTTGACCTCGATCTGGTAGCGCAGCGGCGTGACGGTCTCAAGGATGCTGGCGAAGTCGAAGGGCTTCTGGGCGAGCGTGACGAGGTACTCAACATCTGCCTCAAGGCTCAGCTCCAGCGTGACGGTCTTCAGGGCGCGCCCGCCGACGGCTGCCATCTCGCGTGGGAAGCCTTGCACAAAGTCATCAATGCGCAGCTCAGGGCTGAAGGTGCCGTCCAGCCGCGTGTAGATGAGCGCGATTCTGAGCGGCTGCGGGCTGCGAATGATGTAAAAGTGGCTCTCGTCTTGAGCAATTGTGCCTTCAGCTTGAGCGTCAGGCAGCAAATTGAGGGTCTGTTGGAGTTCAAGGCGGTAAGCGCCGCGCGTGTTGCCCGTCAAGGTGATGCCATAGCGCCCGTCGGCGGGCAATTCGGCGATCAGGACAGGCTTCAGGCGCTCTTTATTGTAGACGGTGCCCAGCGCCGCGCCGCGGCTATCGGTCAGGCGGATATTGAACTCGATGGTTGAGAACAGCTCTGTGCCTTGCGGGAAGATGTAGATGACCTCGCCCTGTTTGCCCTCAAAGATGAAGCGCGCCTCTGTGTTGTCGGCGGTGAAACTGCCCTCAAAAGGGACGCCGTAAGTGATCGGGATGCTATCTTGGGCGCGCAAAGTGGGCAGCCCGTGCAACATTAGAGCCGCCAACAAGCACAACGCGGCAAGTTTTTTCAGCAAGAGAAACTCCTGACCTATAGCCTGAGCTTGCGCAGCCGAGCCCAGTGCTCTCGGAGGGATTCGAACCCCCGACATCAGGTTTAGGAAACCCGCGTTCTATCCACTGAACTACGAGAGCTAACACGCTGCATTATAGCAAAAGTGGCGGCGTTTCAAAAGTGCTTTCGAGAATTCAGCTCGCCTTGTCCAGATTGCCAATGTCCGAACGGGCTAAAGTCTGCGGCAAATCTTGCAAAAACGCCCCTCCTGTGGCAATAATTGCCGTTGTGAACGAGTGCGCAAGCACTTTCAACGTCCCTTTGCACATTCAGAAAAAGGAGAAAACCTTATGCGCATTGAGCGTAGCCTGCTCGCCTTGATCGCAGGTCTTGCTTTGCTTGTGAGCGCATGTGGCGGCGCCACGCCGACGCCCACAGCCGTGCCCCCCACGCCGACCACCGCGCCCGCCGCAGCCACAGCTGAGCCGACCCAAGAGCCGACCGTGCCGCCAGCGCCGACCCCCGAAGCGACGGCTGAGGTGGTCACCCCGCCTACGCCTGAGGCTACCGCCGAGCCAACGGCTGAGCCGACCGCCGAAGGGACGCCTGAAGCGGCTGCGACCGTTGCAGTAGCGCTTGAGCCGACACCTGTTGCCACGGCTGAGCCGACTGCGGAAGCGACCGTTGCAGTGGCGCTTGAGCCGACACCTGTTCCAACTGAAGAACCTGCCGCAACGCCTGAGGCGACTGCTGAAGTCACTGCAGAGGCGACTGCCGAGCCAACCGCTGAAGTCACTGCGGAAGCGACCGCCGAGCCAACCGCTGAGCCGACCGCTGTTGTCATGGCGCCCACCCCCACGCCGCTGCCCGCCTGCCGTACGACCGGCGAGCTGATCGTCGGCACGGACGCCGCCTACCCGCCCTTCGAGAACGTCAACACTGAGACGGGCGAGATCGAGGGCTTCGATATCGACCTGCTCAACGCCATCGCTGCCAGAGCAGGCTTCACGCCCGTCTACCAGAACGTGCCCTTCGACACGATCTTCACCAATCTGGCTGCCGCTCAGTACGATATCGTCATCAGCGCCACCACCATCACTGAGGAACGCCAGCAGACCGTCCTGTTCAGCAACCCATACTTCGCCGCCGCGCAAGTCCTGACCGTGCGCGCCGCCGATGCCGAGACCCTCAATGGCGTTGAGGCGCTGGCAGGCAGGAAGGTCGGCGTGCAGAAAGGCACGACCGGCGCCGACTTCGCCAAGGGGCTGGGCGGCTTCGATGTGGTGGAGTACGAGACCACGCCTGAGGCGATGCGCGCCCTCGCCAACGGCGACGTTGACGCCGTCATCGCCGACGACGCGCCCTCAAAGACCATCCTGCTCAACAACCCTGAGCTGAACTTGGCGATCACGGTCGAGGCGCTGACCGTCGAGTACTACGGCATCGCCGTGCGCCTTGAATGCACCGATCTGATCGAGGCGATCAACGCCGGGCTGGCGGAGGTCATCAAGGACGGCACCTACGCCGAACTCTACCGCAAGTACTTCGGCGTCGATCCGATCAAAGAGCTCCAAGAGGGCGGCGAGGGTCTGCCCAGCCAGAACTGACCCTCTCTACCTCTCGCCTTTTCAGCCTCGCGCACTGATTCGCTCAGTGCGCGAGCGCTTTCATTGGTAGGTCAGCAGACGCAGTCCGTTCAGCACCACGATGATCGTGCTGCCTTCGTGTCCGATCACGCCGAGCGGCAACGCCAAGTTGAAGCCGAGCGCCCCGATCACCAAGACGACGATCACGCCCAGCGAAAAGGCGATATTTTGAGCCACCACGCGGCGGGCGCGACGACTCAGGCGCATGGCGTAAGCAACGCGGCTGAGATCGTCCGCCATCAGCACCAGATCGGCTGTCTCAAGCGCCACGTCCGTGCCTGCCGCGCCCATCGCAATGCCAATCGAGGCGGAGGCGAGCGCCGGCGCATCGTTCACCCCATCGCCGACCATCACCACCTTGCCGTAGCTCTGCTTGAGCGCCTTGACCGCCTCAACCTTATCAGACGGCAGCAGCTCGGCGCGCACCTCATCCGCCCCGACCTGCGCCGCGACCGCCTCCGCCACCCGCCGATTATCGCCCGTGAGGATGATGACCTTTTGAATGCCCTCGGCGCGCAGCGCCTGCACGAACTCAGCCGCATTCGGGCGCAGCGTATCCGCCACGCCCAGCGCGCCCAGCCAGCCGCGCTCGCTGTGATGGACGATCAGGGCGCTCTTGCCCTCTGCCTCTAGCTTGTCGCGCAGAGCGAGTATTTCGGACGGCACGCTCAGACCTTCCCCGCTCATCAGGCGCTCCGTGCCGACCAGCACGCGCGCTGAGTCGAGCGTAGCGCGGATGCCCTGACCCGGAATCGCCTCGAAGTCTTGCGGTGACTGAATGGAGATGCCCTCCGCCTTTGCCGCCGCGAGGATCGCCAAGGCAATCGGATGCTCTGAGCGCGACTCGACGCTCGCCGCGAGGCTCAGCAACTCAGCGCGCTCGACTCCGTTCGGCAGCACGTCGGTCAGCTGCAACTTGCCAGTGGTGAGCGTGCCGGTTTTATCGAGGGCGACGGCTTTGATGGTCGCCATCTGCTCTAGATACGCGCCGCCCTTGAACAGGATGCCCCGCCGCGCCGCGTTGGCGATGGCGGAGAGGATCGCCGCCGGAGTCGAGATGACCAGCGCGCAGGGCGAGGCGACCGTGATCAGCACCATGGCGCGGTAGAAATTTTCGTTGAAATCCACGCCCAAGAGCAGCGGCGGCAACAGGATGTAGAGCGCCACTGCCAAAATCACGAACACTGCGTAGCGCTGCTCGAACATATCCATGAAGCTCTGAGTCTTAGCGCGGCTCTCTTGGGCGCTCTCGACCATCTTGATGATGCGCGAGAGCGTGCTTTCGCTGGCGTGGCGCGTCACGCGCACCTCAAGGCTGCCGTTCTGATTGACCGTGCCAGCGAAGACCTCATCGCCGATCCCCTTGTTGACGGGCATCGATTCGCCCGTGATGGCTGACTGATCGACTGCGCTGCTGCCGCCGATCACCTCGCCGTCTACGGGCAGGCGCTCGCCGGGCTTGATCAGCACGACGTCGCCGATTTGCAGCGCCTCAATCGGCAAGACGGTCTCGCCCTCGCCGCGCCGCACTGTGGCTTTATCGGGGCGCAGCTTGAGCAGGGCGCGGATGGCGTTGCGGCTGCGATCCATCGCGTAGCTCTGCAGCACGTTGCTGAGCGAGAATAGGAACAGCAGAATGGCGCCCTCATGCCACTGATCGACGATGGCGGCGCCCGTCGCTGCCAGCACCATCAGCAAATCGACGTTGATCTCGCGCTCCAGCAGGCTCTTGACGCCCTCGATCACGCCGAACGTGCCGCCAAAGAAGTAGGCGAGCACATTGAAGACCAACGTCAGCGACTCAGGCGCGCCCAGCCGCTCGCTCAGCAGGCTGGCGGCGATGTTCAGCGCGGTCAGGATCACGAAAGCGCGCTCAAGCTGATCGCGGTTCAAAAACGCGGGCAGGCGCGGCGCAGAAGGCTCGGCGGCTGCAGCGATGTGGCTCAAGCTCTGTTCAGTCATTGGGGAGTGGATCACTTTCAGCAGGAGACGCAAATTTTGCTCAACTGAAAACAGATTTTAACAGACATGAAAACAGCGTGCAAGGCGCTGTAGTTTATCACATTTCTTCTGAAGCGCCCCTCGTGCTAGAATAGACGCGCACAACAAGCTCATGGAAGGTAGCTCCCCCTGTGATCTTCGCACACACGCTTGAAAAGGTTCTCAACGGCACAAAAACGCAAACGCGACGCTTGGTCAAGGCGGGCGAGCAGCTCACCGCCGATGGCGTGTGCATCCGCACGGCGCGCGGACGCAGGCTGTATCAGGTCGGCAAGACTTACGCCGTGCAGCCTGCGCGTGGGAAGCGCGCCGTCGCGCGAATTCGCATCACGCGCCTGAGGTGCGAAGGCGTGGGCGATATCTCAGCTGAAGATGCGCGCGCCGAAGGCTTTGCCTCGCCGCGCGCCTTTCTGGAGGCGTGGCGCGCCATTCACGGCGCAAAAGCCGATGTATCTGCGCGCGTGTGGGTCATTGCCTTTGAGACGGAACGCCTATAGCGCGAGGCGCCTAGCGCTGCATCTGCCTGCGCATCTGATCCTGCACAGCGAAGATCATCTGCTTGAGCTGAGCGGCGCGCTCTAGGGCTTGGAAGTGAATCTCAGGCGCTTGATCGCCGCCCATCGACTGGATATCCACGTTGGCGAAGCCCAGCAACACGCCCAGCGGCGGCGTGTGAATGCGCACCTCGGTGATGTTGTGCAGGCTGACCGAGCGCTCCTCGCCGCCGATCAGGTAGGCGATGTGCTGCGTGACGCGCCGATTGGTCAGCACGATCTTGTTGCGCTCCCAGTATATCCAGTAGTAGAGCGTGAGCGTGAAGATGACGCGCAACCAGAAGCCCGGCGAGGTCATGCTGCGCCGCCACTCGCCCAGCACGCGCTCAGGCGCGTTCGGATCGTAGGTGGGCGGCGTCGGCGGGAGCGGATAAGACGGTCGCATAGCTGTTCCTCTCTAGATCAACGGCACTTGTTGTCCCTGTTCGTCGCCGCCGCGATAGGGGATGCCTAAATGCTCGTAGGCGCGGCGCGTAGCGACCCTGCCGCGCGGCAGGATGTTCAAAAAGCCAAGCTGCAGCAGGTACGGCTCGTAAACATCCGTGATCGTGCCGACTTCCTCGCTGATCGAGGCGGCGATCACCTCCACGCCGACTGGTCCGCCGTTGAACTTCTCAATGATAGTGCGCAGCACGCGCCTATCGATATCATCCAAGCCCAAGTGATCGATATCGAGCAGATCGAGCGCTTCATCGGCGATCTGCTTGGTGATCGTGCCATCGCCGCGCACTTGGGCGTAATCGCGCACGCGCTTGAGCAGCCGTATGGCAATGCGCGGCGTGCCGCGCGCCCGACTGGCGATCTCATGGGCGCCCTCTGGCTCTAGCGGCACGTTGAAGAGCGCCGCCGCGCGCTTGACGATCAAGGTCATCGCCTCCAGATCGTAGAAATCGAGGCGGAAGATCGCCCCGAAACGCGAGCGCAAGGCGCCCGTCAGCAGATCGAGGCGCGTGGTCGCCCCGATGACCGTGAAGCGCGGCAGATTCAGGCGGACGTTCTTGGCAGCCGGCCCTTTGCCCACCACGATGTCCAGCACGAAATCTTCCATCGCCGGGTAGAGGATTTCCTCAACGGCTTTGCCCAAGCGATGAATCTCATCGATGAACAGCACGTCGCCCTCGCGCAGATGGGTCAGGATGGCGGCGAGATCGCCGGCGCGCTCGATGGCGGGTCCGGCGGTGACCCGAATGTTGACGCCCATCTCTTTCGCCATCACGTGCGAGAGGGTCGTCTTGCCGATGCCGGGCGGACCGTAGAACAGGATGTGATCGAGCACCTCTTTGCGCCCTTTGGCGGCTTCCACGAGGATTTGCAAGTTGGCGACCACGCGGTCTTGCCCGATGATCTCGCGCAGAAACTGCGGGCGCAGGTTCTGATCCTGATCCTCGCCGCGTCGTTTGCCCGTGATCAGGCGCTTCTCAGCCGATGACTCAGACATGGCGGCTAGACGCTGCGATCAATCAAGTACTCCGCCCATTGCTGCAAGATATCGCGGTAGGGCGAGGGCGGCACCTCCATGAGCGCGCTCAGGGCGGAGCGCACCATGCGCTCGGCGAGCTGTTGGGTATAAGCGAGGCTGCCGAGCTGCTCCAAAATCTTGGTGGCGCGCTCGATCTCGTCAGGCGTGGCGCGCGGATTACCAATCGCCTCCATCAGGACTCGGCGTTGCCCTTCGTCGGCGTGGCGCAGGGCGTGGAAGAGGATCAAAGTCTTCTTGCCCTCGCGCAAGTCGGCGCCGACGGGCTTGCCCGTCTTGGCTGAGTCGCCGATGACGCCCAGCAGATCGTCCTGCAGCTGGAAAGCTGTGCCGCACTGACTGCAAAACTGCTCGATCTTCGCCACCAGCGGATGATCGCCCACCACATCGCCCAGCCCGATGCGCGCGCCCGCCCTGCCCGCATAGGCATACAGCACGCCCGTCTTTTTACGCAGCATCTCCAGCACGTCGTTCTCGCTCAGATGGATCGTGTCGCGCCGCGCGGCGAACTGCACATCGAGCGTCTCGCCCTCCACGAGGGTCAGCTGCACGTCGGTGGCGAGTTCGGCGATCAAGCTCAGCACCAGTGCCGCATCGATGCCATAGCGCGTGTACATATCGTAGAAGAGCATGTACGACCACGCCTGCTGCACATCGCCCGCCAAAATGCCGATCACGCGCCCGTAATGGGCGGCTTCCTCGTCGCTGAAGCCGAACTCGGCGGCGCCGCGCTGGGCGAACGCCACATGCACAGTTGGCGCGCCGCGTCGTGTCTCGTCGCGGTCGATGATGTCGTCGTGGACGAGCGTCCAAGTGTGGTAGAGTTCGACGCCCGCCGCCGCTGGCACGGCGTGTGCTTCATCGCCGCCCACAGCGGCGCAGCTGAGCATCAGCACAGCCGGGCGCAGCGACTTGCCGCCCAAGCGCAGGTAGTGGAAAGCAGCCTCTTGAATGTGGGCGGGGCGCAGGCGTTGCCCATAGGGATGGTTGAGCAAATAGTCATAGACGCGCTGTCGCCGCGTGGCAAGCGCCTCAAGCAACTCGGCGTAACGCGCACTGGAGGTGGCACTCACGTACGAATCCCTTCTAGATAGCTAACGAATTGGGCGCTGAAAAGCGGGATCAAGGCTGAAAGGCTGCGCCAAACGCACGGCGATCATCTCGGTCGCATCCGCCTCGACGTTACTGCGCCCCAAGCCGTAGGGCAAGCGATTGTTGTTGGCGATCAGGAGCGTCTGCTCGTCAATCGGGTAGAGCGCCGTGATCGCTGCGAACGGGAAACGGAACGGATTGCCCAGCCCGAAGGCGTTCGGCGGCGACGTGAAGACCTCGCTGGTGGAGATGCCGCTCGGATCAGCCAAGTCGAGCAGATCAGCCACTAGGGTCTTGCCTTCGCTGCTCAAGTTGATCAGAAAGACGCGCTTGAAGGCAGCGGCGCGATTCTCGTTCTGATCTGCCTCGATGACGAACGCCTCCTGCCCGTTGATCATGGCGAGTCCGCCCAAGACGTGGTTGGCGCTCTCAAGGGTGTAGACGAAGGGCAGATCGGCGAAGGCGCGCGTGGTCAGGTCGTAGGTGCGAAAGACGACCTGACGTCCGTCGGAGGTGCTGCGCTGCGCAATGACGAGCGCCGAAGCGTCGGGTAGGATGCTCATGCCTTGCAGCGCGCCGCCCTCCAGCGGCACAGGCGGCTCCAGCAGCTTGCCGAAGGCATCGAAGCGCAGCAGAGCGGGCGTGCTGCTCTCAGCTACCCAAAACGCGTTGCCGACGCGCTGAAAAGCGCGCGGGGCGAAATCAGCGCCGCTCAGGTAGCGCAAGGGCGTCTCGGCATTGACGATGGGGCGCTCGATGCGCCGATCAGGGTCGCTCAGATGCTGCCAGTTCAGCAGCGAGACGTCGCCGGCGCCGCTCTGAGCGCGACGGAAAGCCAACTCAGCCGTATAGAAGCGCAACAGGTAGTCGCGGCTTTGGGCGGGCGTGCCGAGCTGAGCGTCAAAAAGTAGCAGCCACGTATTGGGATACTCGCCGGGCAGCACAGCGCTGATCGTGCCGACGGGCTGGCTATCAAAAGGGAATTTCACGCCGTTGATCAGCGCGCCCGCCGCCAACGCCGTCCCAGCCGGCTGACCGTCCACCTGAGTATTGGCGGGCATCACAGCGCGCCCGACCAGCTGCGCCTGCTCAGCTTGTGCCAACGCCCCGCCAGCGCTCAGGAGCGCGCCGCCGAGCAAGACGATCCCTAGAAATGCACATCGCGTGCCGAAGCTGCGCATTGCCTTCACCTGCTCCCTCGCTTGCAGTCTATGAAGGCAATTGTATGCTGTGCGGGAGATTTACGCCAATCCTCAGAAGGGTTAGCGAGGCGATCTGGAGCGGGGCTCTGCCCGACGCGCCGCGCGCGCCGAGCAGAGCCTTGTGTGAGGAAGCTTACGGCATCCGCACGGGGACGTCGAAGGTGACGCGCTTGCCCGACTTGAAGATCAGGGTCAGTGTGATGCTCTCGCCCACTTTCAGCTCGCGTTTCATGTCCATCAACATCACGTGCAGACCGCCCGGCTTCAGCTCCGTGACGCTGCCCAAAGGCAGGCTGATGCCCTCCGCCAACGGCTTCATCATCGCCATGTTGTTCTCCACGACGGTCTCGTGCAGCTCCACCAAGCCCGCCACGTCGGTCTCAGCGGCGATCAAGACGTCCGACTCGCCGCCCTTGTTCTCGATCTTCATGTAAGCCGCGCTGACGCCCATCGAGCCGCCATGCCCGTGAC
>CALKXH010000027.1 GCA_938005675.1 uncultured Anaerolineae bacterium | reverse complement strand
CTCGATCTCTTTGAGCAGGCGCAAGGCGCCTTCAGCATTTTCGGCGAGGTTAGCGCGCTCGATCTCCACAAGATTGTTGTTGGTGATGCCGTAAGCAGTCAGCGTGACCAGAAGGACTGGCACAATCGCTAATGCCAGCAGATAGATCACCAAGCGTCTTCTCAAGGGCATAACGCACAAGCCTCCCGAATAGGCGCTCATTATAACGCAGAGCGCTCGAACTGCTGAACCTGACGCCTTTAATGAACGCAACAAGCGCGGCGAACTTCACCGCGCTTGTCTTTGGGGAGGAGGTTTTACGGGTTCAGTTGATGGGCGCTTCGACCGTGTACGGCTCGCCGAGCTTGCTCAGGCGCACGTCCAGAGACAGCTGCAGTTCAATCGCATTGTTCAGGTTGAGCAACATCGACGCCATCATCGCATCCACCACCAACGAGCCCTCCAGCTTGAAGCCGCGGAAGGTGCCATCCGTGCCGTAATACTGAGTGTTGATGACCTTCGCCTCGCTGAAGATCGAGCCCAGCAGCGGCAGCAAGCTGCCCAGCAGCGCCACGTTTGGATCATCCTGCGGGATGACCTGCGAGAGCGCCTCAGAGATGTTGGGGTCTGCCAGCGCCTGCAGGAGCGGCTTCAGGTCGGTGGTGGCGACGATAGCGCGCGTGCTGACGCCGTCAATGCTCGGACCGTCGACGGCTGTGTAGACGGTCTGGATGGCGCCAAGCAAGCCCGCTAGCGACGGATCGTTCAGGCTGCCCAACAAGCCGCCCAGATCGCCCGCATCGCCTGCATCGCCGCTGCTCAGCTGGGCGAACAGCTCTTCAGTCGGCACTTCCTGCCACTTGTCCGTGCCGTCCAGACCGCGCGCGAAGGCACGCCCGTCCACGATGCGGAATTCGACCGTGCCGGACTGGCTCTCGCCGCCGCCTGAAAGGGCAGCATCCATTATCACGCCGAAGACCAAGCCCGCCAACGCCTCAGCCGGATCGGTCGCCATCGGATTGAGCTTGCTGATGTCAATGCCGCCGCTGCCGTCCACTTTCAGCGTCACATTGCCGCCTTCCACGCCCTTGATCACGCCACCGACGGTGAACTGCATCTCAAAAGACGTCAGCTGCGCGGCGTTCTCGCCGCTGGCAGCCGCGATCAAGGCGCAGTCGCTGGCGCCGATGCCGGGCGGGCAATCCTGCGCCGAGACCGTCAGCGCCGGCGCGAACGCCAGCAAGCCGATCAAAGTGAGCATCACTAGCTTATAGAACGAACCCTTCATGTTGAACTCCTATCTGGATTAAACCGAGACATGCTGGGCGATTGTTTGTCTGCTCAATGCCCTGCATCATATACGCAGGCGGTCGAGGATGCGTTGCAGCAAGCCCTGCACCAGTCGGGCGATGACTACCTGCGCTGCGGTGAGAATGGCAGTTCGGAACAGTAGGCTGAGGCATCCGAGCGGCATTCTTGACCCTTCGGGCTTGCAACGCGACTTCCCATGCGCAGTGTAGTGAGCTTTGGCGCATTTGACAAGCGCTCTGATGTGCGGAATTTGTGAGAGCCTGTAAAAAGTTGTAAAAATCCTGTCTGAACTTAAACAAAAATTAAACAAATTTCAGGCGCGCAAGGGCGACCACGTCCGCCGTGTGTGTTGGGCGCGCTCGCGCACCCGCAAGATGTGATCCTCGCTCACAGCGCGCTCAAAGCTGCGGAAGCCCGCCAAGCGGAAGCCGTGCTTGGCGGCGATCGCCGCGATCTCGTACGCCTGCGCCGCTGTGAGCGACTTGCCGATGCTGTAATCCTCATAGCGCCCTTCCATCGCCAGCGCCATAGTCTCTGCCATGCAGGCGAACGCCTTGCCTTTGGGAAAACCGAAATCGAAGTGAAAATCGACCTCGCCCGGCACCTCGACCATGCCGCCCTCAATGACCAGCACATCGTCGCGCTCTTGCGCCACGCGCGCAGAGACGTCGCGCGGGCGCGCCACATCGCAGACCACAGCGCCCGGCTTCAAATGCTGCGGGAAGATCACAGCGTCTATCGCGCTAGTGACGGTTAGGATCAGGTCGCAATCGTAAATGGCGCTCATCTCGGTGCTGCGCGTCACGTGCGCCTGTTTGCCCTCGCAGCGCGCTTGAACCTCTGCCAATGCCGCCTCGCGCTTGCCCACCAGCACCAACTCCGCCACGTCCGCCGCCAAAATCTCGGCGCAGACGCTGCCGATGGCGCCCGTCGCGCCGACCACCGCCGCGCGCGCCTCCGCGAGGGCAATGCCCATCTGCGCCGCCGCCTCGCGGACTGCCTCGACCGCCATGGCGATGGTGTAGCTATCGCCCGTGGTGACGGGCACGGCGCAGCGCTCGGCGATGGTGCGCCCGGCATCGCCCACCACGCTGGTGAAAGCGCCCAGCCCGACGATGCGCGCGCCCAGCCGCTCCGCTTTGCGCACCGACGCCGTGATCTTGCTGTAGACGTGCTGCACGGGCAGCTCCAACATGCGCTTGGGCGTGAACGGGCAAGCGATGAACCAGCCTTTGATCTCGCGCCCGGTGGCTTTGCTGCGCGCGCCCGTGATCTCCGAGATGTAGACGGGCGGGAAGTACGCTGAGAGGAAATCGACCTGTTTTTCGGTCAGCAGCTTGCCCAAAAGCGGGAACTTGCGGCTGACATCGCGCTTGGGATGGATCGGATGGATGATGAAGGCGAACGTATCGGTCGGCTCAGGCATGGCTCACTCCCATTCTTCAAGGAAGCTGGTCTCGTCTTGGCGTTCGGCGGCGCGCGGGAACTTCTGGCGGTGCAGGGCGGCGATCTCGCCGCGCAGAGCGTGATGATCGCTCTCCTCAAAGCTGATGTTCTTGCGCAAAATGCGCCGATCCGGCTTGGCGAACAACACGGTATCCGATTCGATCATGCGCGCCGGGTAGATCACCATGCCCGATCCGATCCGACAGTTGTTCCCGACGCAGCTGCCCAGCACCTTCTGCCCGATCTTCTCGCGTCTGCCATCGATGGCGTCGACTTCGAGCGCCTTGGGCAGCAAGTTGAAGTCCGTGAAGGTGCTGCCCGCCCCGATGAAGCTGCCCCGCCCGACCACGCACATCTGCAGGCAGGTGTTCTGCGCCACGATGCAATGCTCCATCAGCACGGTCAGGTAGAGCGCCGCGCGGAAAGGCAGGAAGCAGTTATCGCCCACCACGCTCAGCATCAGCTGCGCCCCCTGATCGATGTTGACGCGGTCGCCGATGTAGGAGTTCTGAATGACCACGCCCGGCCCGATGGTGCAATCGCTGCCGATCCAAGCAGGTCCGTGAATGACGGCGGAGGGATCGATGCGCGTGTTCTTGCCGATGTGCACCAACGCCGAGCATTCCAGCACGTGCTTCTGCTCGATCAGGGCGCGCAGCAGCACGCCCAGCAGCGTGAAATTGCTGTACTCAGGGTTGCGCTCTTTGCCCTTCATCGGGATGATGCGATTCTCGAAGCGCTTGCCCAGCGAGAAAATGCCCAGCGGCACGTTGGCGAAGAAGACATGCACCCAGTTTTCAATGCTGATGATGCTGCGCTGCGTGACGTAATGCACCAAATCGCCGCGGTCGGACATATAGTCCGGCACCGAATAGAAGCCGACCTCCTCCCAGCCCGTCTCTACGTAAAGCGGCGCCACGCTGAGGCTCGGATCGTAGCCGCGCGGATAGTACCACAGCTCGAAGGCGTAGTGATCGATCTCTTCGCGCCCGCGTCCGTCGCGCACCACCTTGCCATCGGCGCCGCGCTTTGGCACGTGCTGGACGCAACGCGCCAACGGCACGGCATAGGTCACGAGCGCCTTGTCCTCAGGCTTGAAGGCGGCGCGGCACGGCACGCCCAGCTTGCGCGCCTGCGTGATGAACGCCTTGATGTATTCAGGATCGAAGTACAGGTTATCGCGGTAGATGAGCGTCTCTTCGGCGGCGGGCAGGATGTCGCTGAGGTCGTTGACGGCGATTTCAGGCTCGCAGTAGGGCGCCAGCGCATCGCGCTGCGCCAACCAGAGCGGCTTGTTCAGCACGTTCAGCTCGCGGGCGGGCTGATTGAAAGGCGCGATGTGCCGTGAGTCTTGAATCACGTAATTTTTAAGTTTTCTCATGCGCGTTCCTATCGCTGTACCGCCTTGAGTTACCTTGATTGTAGCATAATCCGAGCCCGCATTTCCCGCAACTCTCTGACACAGCGTGCTATACTTGAGGGCGCGTCGCCTTTTTCGCTAAGTTGATTTGCGGCGCTCAGGTGGGATCATCGGCGCGATGTTAGAGACAATTGAGGCGTTAGTTGGCTATCTGTTCGTGGTGGGCGGGCGCGCCATCGGCACGACGCCGCCCGGCGCCCTTGTGGAGCTGCCGCCGCGCAAAGCGCAGCGCAGCCGCGAGGCGGATACCTTCTTCACCCTCATCACCCCGCACGGCAAGACGCACGCCACCGCCAACGTCTACGAGGCGCTCACGCACCTCGCCGCCGACGTCTACTTCCGCAGCGGCGGCAGCATCACTAGCGGGCTGCGCGAGGCGATTCACGCCGTCAACAGCCAGATTTCAGAGGCGGGGCAGCGCTACACGCTCAACATGATCTGCGCCGTGCTGCGCGGCGATGAGGTCTACCTCGCCCGCACCGCCGAGAGCGCCTGCATCCTGCGCCAAAACGGCGACTTCGCCTACTATCCAGAGCAGCTCAGCGAGGGCGTGCCGCTCGGCGCGACCCCCTCGCCGGAGATCAAGCTCTCGCGCTGTGAAGTGGCGCCCGGCGATCTGATGGTGCTGTGCGATAACGCCCTGCTGCGCGCCGACCGCGCCGCCTTGAACGCCGCCCTCGCTCAGCCCGACCTGACCGCCATCCTAGAGCCGCTCAAAGCGCTCGCCGCGCGCGAGACTCAAGCGCTGATCATCCAATTCGCCACGCCCGAGACGCCCGATCCGACGCCCATCCCCAAGCCGCGCTCCAGCACGCCCCGCCCAGAGCCAACTAGCCCCGCGCCCGTCGCCGAGCCGCCCGAAACGGCGTCCGCGCCTGAGCCTGAACCGCCTCAAGCCGCCCCGCCGCCCCCTGAGGCGCCTCTGCCGCCGCCCGCCGCGCCGCTCAGTCAGCGGGCAGCCCTCGCCACAGGCAACGCGCTGGGCAGCTTTGCCAAGGGCTTGAACCGCGCCGTCAACCGTCTGCTGAGCGAGCCAAACGAGGCGAGCGCGCCGCGCATCCCAGGCATGATGGCGGCGATCTTGGCGATCGGCGTGCCGATTGTGGTCGTCTTCATCATGGTGGCGCTGCAGCTCTCTCAGTTCGACCTGACTCAGTTCGAGCAGATGGTGCGCGACGTCGAGGTCGCCGTCCGTCAGGCGGAGCTGGTCGATCTGAACGACGAGCGCCTCGCGCGCACGGTCTGGCTGGGCATCCTCGAACGCGTGACTTACGTCGAGACGACCAGCGGGCGCACCAACGATCCCAAGCTGAATCGCATCCGCCTGAAGGCGCAGGGCATCCTCGACCGCTTCGATAAGGTCACGCGGCGCACGCCGACGCCGCTGCGCAACTTCGGAGAGGGCGCGCAGCTGATCAGCCTGATAGTGCGCGGCGGCGCCGACGTCTACAGCCTCGATGCCAGCCGCAGCGCCATCTACCGCGATACTCTAGCGCCCGAAGTGAACATGCTCATCACGCGCAACACGCAGCCGGTCGTGCAGCGCGGGCAGGCAGTCGGCGCTTTCTCCGCGCGGGAGGTAGTCGATATGCTCTGGTTGGCGGAGGGCGGCGTGCAACGCGCCAACGTGCTGGCGGCGCTGGATACGCAGGGCATCTTGATCACCTACTCGCCCACTTTTGCCCCTGCTACGGCGCAGCGCCTCGCCGGCGCCGACCTGTGGGGCAAGCCTGTGGCGCTCGCCACCTGGCGCGGCAACTTGTATCTGCTCGATCCTGAGGCGAATCAAATCTGGCGCTACCGTCCGCTCGGCAATAGCTATCCCAACCCGCCTGAGGAGTACTTCGATGGCGAAATCCGCCCCGACCTCAGCACAGCAGTGGACTTCGGCATCGATCCCAACGGCAACGTCTACGTCTTCTTCGCCGATGGGCAGCTGCGCAAGTTCACCAGCGGCATCGAGCAGCGCTTTGCCCTCAGCGGGATGCCCTCCGATGGCTTGAAGAGCGGGCGCGCCATGCATCTGGATGGCGACTCTGCCTTGCCGTCGATCTATCTGCTCGATCCCGCCGATCAGTCGATCTACCAGATCACGCTCTCAGGCGCCTTCCGCTATCGCTTCCGCGCCACCGATCCGAACCTGTTCCGCGCCCTCAACAGCATCTATACCGACCGCGACAATATCTTTGTCGCATCGGGCGGCGTGCTGTACCACTTCTCCATCGCCGATCTCGCCGGGCGCCCCGCCCCCTGAGGCGACCTCGTTTATTTTCACAAACATTTGTGTAGTAAACTTGACAAGCACAACAAGACTTGGCACAGTCAAAGAGCGCCAAAGCCAGTTTCGCCTTGCGCCAAAGTGCGCTACAATCTCGGCAGGTCTATTCGGCACGCGATGACGTGCAATCCGATGAACGAGGTAGGACGGTGAGCAAAGGACGTATTCTGGTCGTCGAAGACGATTTCGATATTTCAAACATGCTGCGCATTTATTTCACCGGGCAGGGCTACGATGTGCAGGTGGCGCCGCGCGGCGGCGATGCGCTCACCCTGACGCGCAAACAACTGCCCCAGCTGATCGTGCTGGACATCATGCTGCCCGATATGGACGGCTACGCAGTCTGCCGCGAGCTGCGCCAAACCACGCGCACCAGTCATATCCCGATCATCTTCCTGACTCAGCGCGACGAGCGCTCGGATCGCATCGCCGGCTTGGAGCTGGGCGCCGACGACTACATCACCAAGCCTTTCGACATCGAGGAACTCAAGCTGCGCGTCAAAAACGCCATCGACCGCGTCGACCGCGAAAAGAGCATGGATCCGCGCTCGAATTTGCCCTCCAGCCGCCTGATCGAGGATCAGCTGCGCGAACTCATGCGCACGACCGATACGTGGTACTACATGGATATCAAAGTCAACCACTTCGATGCCTTCCAAGAGGTCTACGGCGTGCTGGCAAGCACGGAGGTGCTGCGCTTCGTGGCGCTGCTGCTGGGCGAGGTGGCGGACGAACTCGGCACGCCCGACGACTTCATCGGTCACGCCGGCAACGATAACTTCGTGATCATCACCTACAGCAGCCGCGCCGCCGCCCTCAAAGATCGCCTGATCGAACGGTTCAATGACGAAGTCAAGCAACACTACACCTTCATCGACCGCGAACGCGGGCATATCATGATGGAGAGCGGCGAGACCAAGCCGCTGATGACCTTGAGCGTCGGCATGGTCTCCAACGCCACCCAACGCTTCGCCGATATCCGCGAGATCACGGAACTTGCCGCCGAAGCGCGCCGCCGTCCGGCGAGCGACTCGGTCGAGCCAATCGAAACGTCTTGGTAACCAGCGGCAGCTGCGCGCAGCTGCCACGAGGATGTTGAGAGCATGGATGGGTTTGTGCTGCTGTTATTTGTGCTGGGCTTCAGCATGTTTGGCGCGGTCTTCATGTTGGCGCGCCTGCGCTTGGAGCGCCAAGCCGAAGCCGAGCGGCTGCCCGAATCGGTCATGCAGGTGAACCTGCTGGATAACGACGATGCCGTGCTGGTGGCGGAAGGGCGCGGCAAGTTGGTCTACGCCAATCCGCGCGCGCAAGCGTGGTTCGGCTTGAGCGGCGGCGAACCTGACCTCGAAATCCTGACTGAGAGCGTGCAGCCCGCCGAAACCTTCCTAGAGCTATTCAGCAAGGAAGGCTCGGCGTCTTTCCGCATCGGGGCGCGCCGCGTGGAGGCTTCCTCCCACTACGTGCCGCACAACGGCGTCCCGCAGATGATCGTGGTGATGCGCGAATTGAGCTCGCCCAGCGCCAAACGCGAGAGCCTCGATCCAAGCCACGCCCTGATCCTCGTCGGCAACGCCATGCAACTG
>CALKXH010000026.1 GCA_938005675.1 uncultured Anaerolineae bacterium | reverse complement strand
AGCACGGTCAGGTTGGGGAAGATGTTGGTGATCTGAAAGGAGCGCCCGATGCCCAGATGGGCGCGCCGATGCAGCGGCAAGTGCGTGATGGGCTGCCCTTTGAACAGCACTTCGCCGCGCGTTGGCTTGTAGATGCCGCTGATCAAGTTCATCAGCGTGGTCTTACCGGCGCCGTTGGGACCGATGATCGAGTGGACGCGCCCCCGTTCGACGCGCAAATTCACGTCATTCACAGCCACCAAGCCGCCGAACTCTTTGCGCACGTTGCGGCATTCCAAAAGAGGCTCTGTCATAAGCTATCTTTCATCGGCACGTGGCAGGCGCGACGCAGTTGCCCGCGCCGCGCCCGTGCTATCGTTCTGAAGGGAGCGCGCTATTGCTTGCAGCGCTCGGCGTATTGCTCCGGCAAGGCGCACGGCGGCGCGACGAACTCCGCCGGCACCTCGCGCACCAGCTCGTAGAACTTGAACTCCGGATCGGTCAGATTGACGAGCCGCACGATGTAGATCGGCAGCATGACCTGATGGTCGGAGGCGCGCATCACGTACGTGCCGCGCGGGCCTTCCCACTCCAAACCTTCCAGAGCTGCGATCATCTTCTCGGTGCTGGTATCGCCCTCAGTGGCTTTCAGAGCAGCGACCAGCGCCTGAGCCGTGGCGAAGCCGCACTCGGTGAACAGGTCGGGGAACTCGCCGTTGTAATCGGCTTTGTGATTCTCGACCAGCCAATCGTTGATCGCATTCTTGGGCAGCGTGTAGTGGTAGACCATCGAGCCGATGCCGCCCACCTCGCCTTCGGTCGAGGCGGCTTTGGTGATCGGGTTCGAGTTGAACGAGGTGATCAGGATCATCTTATCCAGCACGCCCAGCTCGGCGATCTGCTTGAAGAGCGCCACGCTGGTATCGCCCGCCCAGATCGGCTGCAGGGCGTCGGCGCCGCTCGCCAGCACCTGCTGCAGCACGGCGGTGAAGTCAGTCGTGTTCAGCGGCGCGTAGATGGTTTGAGCGATCTCCAAGCCGATGCCGGTGTAAGCTGCCTCAGCCGCCACCGCCGAGCTGCGCCCGAAGTCATAATCCGCCGCCAGAATGACCACTTTCTTCACGCCAGTGTCCTTCAGGACGGTCGTCAGGGCGAGGAAGTCTTGCGTGGTGTTGCGGCAAGCGCGGAAGGTGTTCGGGTGGAAGTTGGCGCCTGTGATGGCGGGCGAAGCGGCCGGCCCTGCCATCAGGATCACGTCCAGATCGGCGGCGACTTGCTGCAGCTGCAGCGCCACGCCTGAGCTCGGCGCGCCGACCAGCACCTCAGCGCCGTCTTTCTCGATCAGCTCGCGGGCTTGGCTGGCGCCTGTGGCAGGATTGCTCTGCGTATCGCGCACCAGCACCTCCAGCTTGCGCCCTGCCACCTCCATGCTGCCTTCGGTGGCGTACTTCAAGCCGAGCATGAAGCCCTGCTCAAGCTCCTTGCCGTACTGCTGCAGAGCGCCGGTCTGGTCGCTGAGCAAGCCGATGATCAGCTTATCCTGGGCGCGCGCATCGCTCGCCGCGCCTGAGAGCGCCATTAGCGCCAAGACAAAAACCATTGAGAAAACAAGCGTACGCCGAAACATTTTGGGAGTCCTCCCGTGTTTTGAGCCAAACATTTTTTGACGGAAATACCGCGATCAACTATACCGCATTTCAGGGTCGTGCAAAATCCCGCAAGCCCTTTTAATTTTTTCCAGATGGGTTTGGCGGGCGCTGAAAAGTTAGCACACTGCAGCCAGAATGTTATACAATGTACTCAAGCTGCTGTGCGACTGAGCGCCGTTGTGCAAACTATCGAAGGATAGGTGGAGCGAAGCGATGAACGCAACGAATCGGCGGGTGACGACCATTGGCATCGTGCTGCTGGGCGTGCTGGTCACCCTGATCGCCCTTGCCAGCGTCTCTAGCGCGGCGCTGAGCCCGACGCTGGGCTTCGGCATGGTGGCGGCATATTTCGTCTTAGCCTTTCTGCTCTACCGACGAGCGGACTTGAGCGCCCTGGCGACGAACTTGGCGAACCGCCAAGCCACCTTGACCGCCTCAGTGCGCATGAGCGGCGTGGCGCGGCGCGCCGCCGAGCGCGCTAGGGCACATCCGGAGGCGGGCTACGGCACAGAGCTGACCCTGCTAGACGTCGGCATGTTGATCAACGAGCGGCGGCGCGACGGCGGCTGGGATCGGCGCATCGCGCAAGAGGCGGCGGCGCTAGATGATGAGTTCCTGCAGCCCTACGTCAAGCTGTTTGTGCCAGCCGGCAGCGGCGAGCGCCACGCCACGCTCACCTTCGAGTTCTACGACCGCGCTGGCAGGCTGCAATTCAGCCACAGCATGGAGGACTATCTGCGCACGGGCGAGAACTTGATCCTGTGCGAGCGCCAACTGGCGCTGCGCGGCGCTGAGCAGCCCATGCGCGCAGGCACGTGGGATTTGCGCGTCAAGGTCGATGGCGTGCTGGTCGCTCTGCACGATTTCAGCATGTCTTCCGCGCGCGGCGGCGCCCGTCCTGCGCCCAGCGAGCGGCTGAGCAGCGCCTCAGACGATTACGAAGAGGCGCCGCCCGTCAGCCTTGAGGAGCTGCTGCGCGAGCAGGCGCGGCGGCGCGGCGATTAGGGGCGGCGCATGACCGAAAAGCAGGGTTTGGAGCATCGACTGAGGCGAGCGGGACGTTTTTTACTGATAAGCACTGTCGTCGGAATGCTCGCGCTGCTCTTGATCGTCTTCCTGCGCAGCGAGCTGACTATCGAGGCGCTCTTTTTCGTTGGCATATGGCTGATCTGGGCGGTTTTTATGCTCACCCGCTCCGACATGCTCAGGCGCCATTAGGGACTTTGAGGCTTTGAACGATGGGAAACAATCGCATTTCGCCATTCTGGTGGTTTCTAGTTTTGATAATGTTTTTGTCCTTCTTCAGCGGGAACTTTAGCGCGTTCGCTGGGCTGGTCATCTTCGGCATTGTGATGAGCATCCTGCTGGGCATGGGCAGCTCGCTCTGGCGCCTGTTCGGCGATATCTTCACCACCAGCAGTCAGCAGCAGCCGCTCCTTTTCAACCAGATGCAGCCTCAGACGGGCATCCGCCGCCCGCCCGTCTACGCCGCCGATGATGAAGAGGAATTACGTCCGCGCGTTGCGCCGAAAGAAGTGGCGCAGCGCGCCTTGCGCCGTGCCAACAACGAACCCAGCGATTGGCTGCTCTCGCTGGAAGATATCGGCGTGCTCGCCTATCACGGCGACGACACGCCCGACGTGGTGCGCTTGAATCCGGTGGCGGCTGATACGACTCATCTGCGCCCCTTCGCCGTGATTCGCCTCCCTTACAAACAAGGCAGGGGGACGATCCGCTTCGAGCTCTTCGATGAGCTGGGGACGCGCCGTTTCGTCTCCAGCGAGCAGTATTTGCTCAAACAGGGCGATAATTTCATCACGCCGCGCACCTACCTGCCCCTGCCCGATCAGCGCACCAGCGGCATGTGGACGTTGCGTCTGAGCATCGGTGAGAAGCGCCTCGCCGAGCATGAGTTCCCCGTGCGCACCCGCACGACGACGCCCGTCAGCGCCTTGATCGCCGAAGATGGCGAAGTCGACCCGTGGATGGCGCGCGCCATCCTTGAGGAGGGCAACCGGAGCAGTGGCATGTCGCTGGATGAGCTGCTCGCCGACGAGCCGCGCGAGCAGCAGAGCAGCCAACTGCGCTGATCGACTTCAGATTGAGAGGCTTTGGCTGAATGTCTGCGCGCAACGTCGCCATTTTGCTCTTCGATGAGGTCGAGGTTTTGGACTTTTGCGGTCCGTTCGAGGTTTTCTCGGTCGTAGACGCCTACAATCCCGTCCGCCCGTTCAACGTCTACACCGTCGCGGAGAAGACGCCCATCGC
Source organism: uncultured Anaerolineae bacterium (assembly GCA_938005675.1). Lineage (GTDB taxonomy): Bacteria > Chloroflexota > Anaerolineae > Aggregatilineales > UBA2796 > CP2-2F. The sequence goes on along the minus strand of CALKXH010000026.1, from coordinate 49,428 downwards.
GGCGCGCAACGGGCTGAGCATCAACCCGACCTACCTGCTTGACGATCCGAGTTGCCCGCCGCCCGACTTGATCGTGGTGCCGGGCGGGCGCGGCACGCGCCAAGCCATGCATAACGAGCGCCTCTTAGCATGGATGCGCGCCAAAGCTCAGAGCGCCCAGCTGACGCTCTCGGTTTGCACCGGCGCCCTGCTCTTGGCGCGAATCGGCTTGCTGGACGGCTTAGCGGCGACCACGCATCACAGCGCCCTCGAGGAGCTGCGCGCCGTCGCGCCGCAGACCGCGATCCTGCCCGATCAGCGCGTCGTCGATAACGGAAGCGTGATCGTCTCAGCGGGCATCTCAGCCGGCATCGATATGGCGTTGCACGTGGTGGCGCGTCTGCACGGCGAAGCCATCGCCCGCCAGACCGCCGCCTACATGGAGTACGATTGGCGCGTTTGAGGGTCGCTCAGCAGGCTGCGCACGCGCACGGCGAGGTCGCGCAGCGAGAACGGCTTGATCAAGTAGTCGTCGGCGCCGATCTCCTCAGCCGCCTCGACGTCTGAGTCCTGACCGTTGGTGGAGATGATCACAATTGGGGGCGCTTCAGTGCCATAGTGCCGCTTGACGGCGCGGCAAACCTCGAAGCCCGTCATGCTCGGCAAGCCGATATCCAGGAGCATCAGCGAGGGACGCTCGCTGAGCGCCAACGCCAACGCCTCAGCGCCGTTTTCAAGGCTGCGCACGGCGTAGCCCTCCTGCTCCAGCTTGCGTTGCACCAAAAATTGCAGCGCGCGGTCGTCTTCAGCCAGTAAGATGTAGCTCATCCGATCATTGCCCTTCTATGATAGGTAAGGTGAAAAAGAAAGAACTGCCCTGCCTAGGCGCAGAGCGCAGCCAGACTTTGCCGCCGTGTAAAGCCACGAACGACTGGACAATCGTCAGCCCCAGCCCGCTGCCCTGAATGCGCCGTTGGCGCGCTTCCTCGGCGCGGTAGAAGCGCTCGAAGATGCGGGCTTGCTCTTCGGGCGGGATGCCGATGCCTGTATCCTGCACCATGACCAGCACGGCGGGCAAGCGCAAATCGGCAGGGCTGTTTTCGGGCAATTCGGCGCGCTGATCGACGCGCGCGGCGCGCACTGAGAGGACGCCTTTCTCAGGCGTGTACTTGCTGGCGTTGGTCAGCAAGTTGGTGAAGACCTGCGCGATGCGGTTGCGGTCGATCCACAGGAGGGGCAGATCGTCGGGGACTTCGATGTACAGCGTCTGCTTGCGGGACTGAATGATGCTGCGCACGCTGTTGAGCGCCTCATCGAGGGCGGCTTTGAGGGGATAGTAGGCGCAGCGCAGCTCGATGCGACCGGCTTCAATGCGCGTCAGGGCGATGATATCCTTGACGAGCGTCTCCAGCAGCTCGATGCGCTGCTCGATGATCTGCACGTATTGGCGTCCTTCCTCGCTCAGGTTGCTTTCAGGGTCATCTTGGAGCATCTCGACGGCGTTTTTGATGGCAGTGAGAGGCGTGCCGAGTTCGTGGGTCACCAGCGAGACGAACTCGGTCTTGGTGCGGTCGAGGGTCAGCTCGTGGGTGGCATCGCGGAAGACGAACAGCCGACCGAGCAGGGCGCCGTCGTAGGTATGGACGGGCTCGCTATACCAGCGGATCACGCGGCGGGGGACGCCGCTGATCTCGAAGTCGTAGCTGGCGCTTTGGGTGTGATCGCGGTTGAAGTTGAGCAGGATATTGACAAAATCGGGCGGCAAGTTGGGCTGGGCGCGCAGCCGAGCGACCAAATCGACGAGAGAGCGATCGAGCACCTCGTAGCGCGGCAAGCCGAACAGGCGCTCGAACTGCAGGTTAGCCGCCACGACCGCGCCATCGGCGTCGATCATGAAGATGGCGTCGTTGACGCTCTCCAGAATGGCTTCAAGGCGATCCGATTCGCGTTGCAGGATGCGCTGAGCGGCGATCATCTCGCTGACATCGAAGACGTGGCAAAGCACCTGACAGATTTCAGCGCGTTCGTTGCGCACGGGCGTGAGGTACAGGCGCACCGTGCGCAAGTCGCCCTGCTGAGAGACGTGATTGATCAAGCCGTTCCAGTCACGCTCCGTTTGCAGGGCGCGCTGAAGGGCATACTCCTGCTGAAGACGGCTATCCGAGTCGGCGAGCGCGGCAATGGGCTGCCCGATCAAAGCCTCCGCCGCATAGCCGTAGAAGGTTTGAGCGGCGGGGTTGGCTCCCTGAATGATGCCGCTCGGATCGAGCAGCAAGATCGGGATGGGCGCGTTGCTGAAGAGCGTGTGATCGTCCATGCATTCAGCGCAAGCGGGCGACTTCTTCTTCGGTGATGAAGCGATAGCCGACGCCGCGCTCGTTGCGGATGTACTGGAAGCCCTGCGCATCGGGCTGCAACTTGCGGCGCAAGCGATGCATATGCACGCGCAAGGTCTCCTCAAAGACCTCTTCATTGTGCCACGCGCGCGCCATCAGCGCCTCCGCGCTGACGACCTTGCCGCGATTGCCCACCAATAAGTACAGCAAATTCGCCTCGATGGGCGTCAAGGGGATGCGTTCGTTATCGCGCAGCAAGACGCCGTTGGCGAAGTCGATGCTCAGGTGGCTATCGATGCTGATGAGCGGCTCGCGCGCGTAGGATTGATCGACGAAGCGGCTCAAAATGCGGGCGACGCGGGCAATGACCTCGCGGTGATTGAAGGGCTTGACGATGTAATCCTCGGCGTATTTCTCGATGCCCGCCACTCTGGATTCGACCGAGCTATCGCCGCTGAGGATGACGATGGGCACGTCGCCCATCTGTTTGAGGCGGCGGCTCAGCTCGAAGCCGTTGTAGCTCGGCAAGCCCAGATCGACGATGATCAGGTGCGGCAGCCCGTTCCGCCGCACGTGATCGAGGGCTTCGGGCGCATCGCCAAAACTGGTGACGTGATAACCTTCCCCCTCCAGCAAGTCGTGCAGCATCATGCGCGTAGTTGGATCGTCCTCGACGATCAACAGACGTTTCGCCTTCGCCATGATCCGCGAGCGCGTCAGATCGCGCGCCTCTCCTTTCTTGATCACGCTTCCAGACCCCCTGCCGCGCGCAATGGATGGCTGTAACTGATAGCATTATACAACAAATGAAACTCACACAGATCACAAGGCGATCACGGGCAAGGCAGCCGCAAAAGGCTGCGTGCAGGCGGCAGACTAGGCTTTCTGGGCGCTGAGCGCCTCAAGATGGCGCGAAGTCTGGGCGGTGACGTGGCAGGCGGCGAGGCTGCGCCCTTCGGTCGGGGCGAGCTCGGGCAAGGTCACGTCGCACACCTTCGGCACGTGCCACGGGCAGCGCGGATGAAAAGCGCAGCCGCTAGGGATGCGCAGCAAGCTAGGGATATCCTCGCTGCGCAGGCTGAGGCGCTCCTTGTGACGAGTCAGCTCCGGATCGGGTTCGGGCAGCGAGGTGATCAAGGCGCGCGTGTAGGGATGCTGCGGCTGAGCGGTCACTTCAGGCGCGCTGCCGATCTCTACGATGCGCCCCAAGTACATCACGGCGATGCGCCCCTCCCAAGCGAAGTAGCGCGCCACGGCGAGGTCGTGCGTGATGAAGACGAAGGTCAGCCTGAGCCGCCGCTGCAGGTCTGAGAGCGTGTTGAGCAAACTGACTCGGATCGAGACGTCCACCATCGAGACGGGCTCATCCGCCACGATCAGGCGCGGGTTGACGGTCAGGGCGCGCGCAATTGAGACGCGCTGGCGCTGCCCGCCGCTGAGCTGGTGCGGAAACTTATCGATGAAATCTTCAGGCGGGGTTAAGTCCACAAGCTGCAGCAGCTCCAGCACGCGGGCGCGCGCCTGAGCGCCGTTGCGCACGAGGCGATGGCGAAAGAGCGGGAAGCTCAACATGCGATAGAGCGTCTGAGTCGGGTTGAGCGAGGCGTAAGGGTCTTGATGGACGATCTGCACAGCTCGCCGATACGCCCTGAAGTCCTCGCCGCGCAGTTGGCTCACATCGCGCCCCTCAAAGAAGACTTTGCCGGCTGTGGGCGCAGCCAGACCTGCGATGATCTTGCCGGTGGTGGTCTTGCCGCAGCCGCTCTCGCCGACCAAACAGACGATCTCGCCCTCCGCCACCTCCAGCGAGACGTCCTGCAGGACGCGAATGGTCTTCCTGCCCGCCTTGAAGTACTTATGCACGCCTTGCAAACTGAGGATGGGCGTCGGCTGGCTCATGGGTTGACCTCCCGTGAGGATGCTTCAGAGGACTCGCGCAGGACGGGCAAGCGATCCCAGAAGTGGCAGGCGCTGGCGTGATCGGTGGCGCGCATCTCCAGCGGCGGCGGCTGCTCATGGCAGATCGGCTGCGCGTAGCTGCAGCGCGGCGCGAAGGGGCAGCCGCGCGGCGGATCGATCAGGTCGGGCGGCGAGCCTTGAATCGAGACCAGCTCGGCGCGCCCGCCGCTCAGATTCGGCACGGCGCGCATCAGTCCGAGCGTGTAGGGATGCTTCGGGCGGTAGAAGACCTCGTTAACTTGCCCGATCTCGACCACCTTGCCGGCGTACATGGTCACGATGCGATGCGCCAGCTCCGCCGCCATCGAAAGATCGTGCGAGATGAAGATCAAGGCGAAGCCCATCTCGTCGCGCAGGCGCTTCAGCACCTCGATGATGGTGCGCTGCGTCAGCACGTCTAGGGCGGTGGTCGGCTCGTCGAGGATGACCACTTGCGGATCGAGCAGCAGTCCCAGCGCCAACAAGACGCGCTGGCGCATCCCGCCGCTCAGCTCGTGCGGGTAGGCGTTGTAGACGCGACGCGGATCGAGGCGCACCTGCTGAAAGAGCCACAGCGCCCGCTCTTCGATCTGCTTGGCGTCGTGTTCGCCGTGCGCGCGGGCGGTCTCCTGCACTTGTGCGCTGACCTTCAAAACCGGGTTGAGCGCGTTCAGGGCGCTCTGAAAGACCATAGCGCAGTTGCGCCAACGGAAGGCGCGCAGCTGAGACTGATTCAGGCGCAGCACATCGATGGGCGTGCTGTAGTTGCCGCCCTGAAACAGCACCTTGCCGCCGGCGATCTTAGCCGAGCGCGGCAGCAGCCGCACGAGGGCGAGCGCCAAAGTCGTCTTGCCGCAGCCGCTCTCGCCGATCACGGCGACGGTCTCGCCGGGGAAGACGTCGAAGCTGACGTCGCGGACAGCTTTGACCTTGCCGCGTCGCGCCGTGTACTCCACGTTTAGATTTTGAATGCTCAAGACAGGTTGATGAGACACGCTTGCTAAGCTCCTGAGCGCAGGCGCGGGTTGAAGACGTCTTCAATCGAGCGCGCTAAAGTCACCAACGACCACTGAAAGAGCGCGATTGCCATCACGGGCGAGAGGATGAACCAGACCGTATCCGTCAGGTAGATTGCGCCTGTGGTGCGCGCAATGAAGATCATCCTGCCCCAGTTCATGTCTGAGAGCGGCACTAAGCCCAGCGTGATCAAGGCAATCTGGGCGTAGATGGCGCTGGTCATCGCCAAGATCATGCTGATGGCGATGTAGCTCGCCATGTTGGGCAAAATCTCGCGGAAGATGATGTGCGGCGTGCCGAGATTGAGCGCCACCGCCGCCTCGACGTATTCGCGCTCGCGCAGACTCAGCACTTGGGCGCGGACGGTGCGCATCAGCACGGGCCACGACCACAACGAGAGGATCAGCGCTTGCGTGACGGGGCTGTTCAAGCGTATGAAGCTGGCGAGCACGGTCATCGCCACGAGGTAGGGGATGGTCAGCACGAAGTTGGCGGCGCTGTTGACGACGCGGTCGAACAGACCGCCCCAAAAAGCCGCCAGCGCGCCGAGCGTGATGGCGATGGCGGTCGTGATCAGCCCGGTCAACACGGCGACCGTGATCACAGGGCGCGAGCCATGCACGATCTGCGCGGCGATGTCCTTGCCTTGATTATCTGTGCCGAGGATGTGCTCAAAGGAGGGCGGTTGGCTGCGCGCCTGCACGTTCACGCGCGGCACAGGCACGATCAACGGACCGATCAGCGCCATCAGCAAGAAAAAGGTGACGCCAAATAGCCCAATGGCGCCGCTGGGATGCTGCCGAATGGCTTTCCAGAGTCCGCCCAAACGCCCTGAGCGCGGTCGGCTTAGCGGAGCTAAGCTGGGAGTCGCGGTCGTCATCGCTGTGACCTCCTACTTGCTCTCGCCAAGGCGCACGCGCGGATCGAGCTGGGAGTAGAGCAAATCTGCCAGCAGATTCGCCAGCACCGTCGAGAGCGTGATCATCAAGAAAATGCCTTGCATCAGCGGATAGTCGCGCGCGCCAATCGCCTCGAAGAGCCGAATGCCGATGCCTTGATATAGAAAGAACAGCTCGATGATGATCGCGCCGCCCACCACCGAGCCGACGCTGAGCGCCAATTGCGTGAAGAGCGGCAACGAGGCATTCCGCCCAACGTAAGCGATCAGGATGCGGCGCTGCGGCAAGCCGCGCGCGTGGGCGGCGTTGACGTACTCCTCGCCCAAGACGCTCAGCGTGCTGTTCTTCATGCTCAGCGCCCAATGCCCGATCTGGCTCAGCACGTAAGTCAGGACGGGCAGCGCGGCGTAGAGCAGCACGCTGGCGATGAACTCGATGGTGAAGGCGGGCGTCAATTTGGGGTCGTAAGTGCCGCGCATCCGCGCTACGGGCAGCAGTTTCCACTGCACGCCGATCAGGTAGATCAAGAGGATCGGCAGCAGATAGCTGGGAATGCTGCTGAGGAACGAGGCGATGGTGGAGAGCGCCACATCGAAGATGCTGTTGCGCCAATACGCCATGATCATACCGATCAGCAAGCCCAGCACAAAGCTGATCAGCAGCCCCAAGCCGACGCTGAAGAGCGTCCACGGCAGGAAGCGGGCGATGATCTCGATCACGGGCGTGTTGGTCGAGCTGATCGAGACGCCCAAATCGCCGCGCAGCAAGTTGCCCACATACTGAAAGTACTGCTCGTGGATCGGCGCGTTGAAATCGACCGAGAACATAGCTGCCGCCTGAGCGAGCGCCTCTTCGCGCGTCAAGCCCTGCTCCGAGACCAACCGATCCACCAAAATATCAACGGGGCTGCCCGGCATCATGCGAATCAGCACGAAGGTCACGGTCAGCACCAACCAAACGGTGAAGAGCGCTTGGGTTAGTGAGCGAAAGAGGTAGCTCTTGAAAATCCGCTCAAGGCGGTTGCGCAACAGCCCAATCGGGTTGGGCGGCGCGGCAGGCAGTGTGGCATCAACCATAAAAAAACTCCATGAAACTTTATTGATCGTTGAGTATAACCCATTCGGCGTAAAAGTGTGCCATCTGCTCGGCAATTTCCCGCCAACGGAAAGTCGCTTCCGCCCATTGGCGCGCCGCCATGCCCATCGCCCGCCGCTCCGACTGCGACGTGAGCAGACGCCTCAGCGCTGCCGCCACCGCCTCGACCGTCCGCTCTGCGATCACGCCCGCGCCGCGCGTCGCTGCCTCAGGCAAGTTGCAGCCTTCGGTCAGCAGCAGCGCGCAGCCGCTCGCCGCCGCCTCCAGCGCCGCGATGGGCAGCCCCTCGCCGACGGCGGGCAAGGCGAAAATCTCCGCCGCTGCCAGCGCCGCGATGCGCTCCCGCCCCTCCAGCAAGCCCGTCAGGCTCACCCGCTCGCCCAAGCTGTGCGCCGCGATCAAGCGCTCCACCTCGCTCAACATGCCGTCGTCCGCTCCGCCGATCAGCAAGTGTCCGTCTGCGCCGCCTCGCAGGGCTTCGGCGAAGGCGGGGATCAGGTATTGCAGTCCTTTGCGCGCGTGCAGCCGACCGAGAAACAGCACTATCGGGGCGTTGCCGAGCTTGAAGCGTCGGCGCAGCGCCGCGATATCATCTTGGAGGTGCGCTTGCGCCAAGCCCGTCCAGATATCCTCGCCGACGCCGTTCGGGATGACGCGAATGGGCGGGACGGGCAGCCTGAAGCGCCGCCAATACGCCTCCACTTCGCGCCGCTCGGACTCGGTCAGGGCGGCGACCGCCGTGATTGAGCGGGCTATGTAGCGCCCCAGCAGCCGATCCCAGAGGCGCTTGACGGCGCTGCGCCCCGTCTCTGGGCTGAGCGTGCCGTGCGGCGAGAGGAGGATCGGGGCGCGCGGCTTGGCGCGCACGGTCAGCAGCGCCTCCAGCGTGCGGAACTCGTGCAGATGCACCACTTGTGCTTGCGAGAGCGCTGCGCGCAGCAATTTGCCGAAATTTCTAGGCGTGGAGAGATTATAGCGCGCCCGCAAGTAGGGCGAGAGATTGCGCGCGCGCTGTACCTGCACGCCGTTGCGCACCTCCTCAAGCGCGGCGAGCCGCCCGCCTTGCAAATCGGCGATATCGGTGGTCAGGACGCGCACTGTGTCGCCGCGTTGGGCTTGCGCCTCAGCGAGGGCGCTCACGGCGCGCACCACGCCGCCCAGCGCCCACGCGGGCGCGTAGTAGGGCGTGATGTGCAGCACGTTCACGGCGTTCGCCTCACGCGGTAGACCCGCGCGCCGTCTTGCTCGAAGACCAGCTCAAGGTAGGGCAGCTCAGCCAGCGCCGCGACGTCATAGACCGTGTACTCAGGCAGCGGCGGGCGCCAACGGAACATCCGCTCGAACGAGTCGGGCTGCCCGAAGAGCTGCGGCACGAGCACATAGTCCACGCCGTAGCGCTCAAGCAGCGCCTCGTGAGCGGGATCGCGCGGGTCGCGCCAAAAGGCGCGGAATTCCTCCCACATCGCCTCGATTCGCTCGGTGTTGCTGAAGAAGGGCTGCCCGCGAAAGAAGACCGTGTTGCGCTGCGCGATGATCGGCGCCCAATCCGCCTCGTGCAGACCGGGATGGTTGAGGATCAGCGCGTCGCTGCGCGTGTTGCGGCTCAGCCACAGCATCGCCTCCACATCGGCGTGGCTGGAGAACGCGCCGAAGAATTGAATCGGCGTGCTTTTGCTGAGCGCAAGCAGCGGCTGCGGAAAATTGACCACGAAGAGCGCCGCCGCGACGGTCAAGCCCATCAGCGGCAAGCTGGCGGCTCGCAGCCAGCGCTCGAACGCCTCACGCCGCCGCGAGACCAGCCACAGCAAGCCCGTGCCACCCAGATACATATACGGGATGATCGGGCCGTGCCACGCCACGCTGAAGGGATACTCATACTTGATGATCGGCGCCAACAGGCTCGGGAAGAGCGCCTTCAAGATGCCCAAGCTGGAGAAATCGATCACCAAGAGCAGCCACGCGATCATGGTCAGATCGAGGACGCTGCGCCGCCGCAAGCCGATGGCGATCCCGATCAAGGCGAGCACGACGATCACGCCGCCATGATAGATCACCACGACCGTCAAGTGGCTTAGGCTGATCTCGAAAGGCGAGCGGATATCGCCCCCTAGCAGCGGCGCGATCTGCGCCAACCACGGCGAGATGCCCAGCACCGCCACCAGCGGGATGCCGATCACCAAGCCGAGCCAACGCGGCAGAAAAGCGCGCCAATCGCGCCGCCCGTCCAGCCAGATCAGCAGCACGAAGGGCGCATAGCCCAAGCCGAGGATGATGGTCATATCGGGCTGCGCGAGGGGCATACAACCCAAGCACAGCGCCGCTCCGATGAAATCGGCGCGGCGACCCTCTTTGGCGTAGCGCAGGGCGAAGGTCAGGAAGGCGAGCGCGAAAACTAAGCCCAGCAGCGCTGTGAAGTGCGAATCCATGTAGGCGAGGAAGAGTCCGAGCCCGATCAGGGCGCTGAACGCCATGGCGACGCCATAGCGCCGCGAGTCGCTCTCTTGCTCAGGATCGAGTTCGTTGCCGAAGTCGTAAGCCGTCCAGATGAAGATCAGGCACAGCACCGCGCCGACGGCGAACTGAATGGTATGAATGCCGGCGTTCAGGCGCTCGCTCAGGTAAGCGACCAGCATCGGGAAAGCGGGCGAGTACAGCCAGTTCACCTCAGGGTGGAAAGGCGCCAGCGTGGTGAAGCTGCCGCTCTCGCGCAAGGTCAGGGCGAGGTAGCCGAAGCCCTGCGCGTCGGTATCGAGCGGCACGGGCAGGATCAGGATCGGGGCGATGAAGATCGCGGCGACGGTGGCGAAAAAAGCGAGTTCGCGCGGACCCGCCCAGCCCTCGTATTGGCGGGTGCCGCCCTCCGCCTCAGCGCGGAACATGCCCGCTGAGAGCGTGCCAGTGAAGAAGATGCCCACCAGCGCGGCGAACCACATATAGTCTATGACGAGGGTATTCCAGCCGAAGAGGGCGGCGTAGAAGACGGCGCCTGCCGTCACGAAGGCGAGGGTGAGCGCCGCTGCCAAGCCGATGCGCGGACTGTGCGTCGGCAAGGCGGGCGCCAACATGGCGCCGGCGCCCAGCATGATCGAGCCGAAGACGAAAATCACGAAAAGGGGCATGGTCACTCACAAGTTCTGCGTGGTGTGAAGCGTCGGGGTGAGTATAGCGCGTTTTGCTCAGGCGCTCAGGCGCGATAAAAACAGCCCATCGGCTGATGGGCTGTTTTCGTGTGAATCGCTGCTCGTGTTAAATCTTTTGGTTAACTTTTTTTGAAAATTTATAGCGCCATGGTAAATCTATTCAAACAAGCTGCCGCCTAACTCTATTTGATTGCCTTCCCTGTCCGAAGCTAAGTTCGGAAGGCTTGTAAATCTTTTGGGAGCGATCTAAGTTCGTTAAATCTAGTACAAAGATGCTGTCAGCTTGCGTGCGCTCACTACGCCTGCCATTATAGCTCCCCAGAATCTCCTCGCAATGCCTTAATAATTGAGGTTCGACGAAGAAAAATTGAGATTGATCGCTCAATTTTACTCTCTTCGTTGTACATGAAATGTTCAAGCTTTGTCAAGGCGCGTTGACCTCCGACGCTTGACTCGAATAGGTCGGCGGCGGAGGCTCGCTTGCGCTCGCGGCGACGTTGGCGGTATAATCGCCCCATCGCATCCATCCGAGCGAAAGGCATCCGCCATGAGCGAGCTACCCAGCTTGCAAGCCCTCTCAGACATCAGCCTGCAAGATGACACAGGGCGCCTCGTCACTTTGAGCGAGTTTGTGGGCAAGCGCCTGCTGATCTTCTTCTTCCCGAAGGCGGGCACGTCCGGCTGCACTGAGCAAGCCTGCGGCTTCCGCGATGCCTTCCCGCAAATTCAAGCCAAAGATGCGCTCGTCATCGGAGTCAGCGCGGATTCGCCGCAGGCGCTCGCTCAGTGGCGCGCTAAGGAGCAGCTGCCCTACATCCTGCTGAGCGACCCAGAGCATCGCTTGGCGCAAGCCTTCGGCGCGTGGGGCGAGAAGAGCATGTACGGCAAGAAGTACATGGGCATCCTGCGCTCGCACTTCGTGATCGACGCCGAAGGCAAGGTTGAGGCGGCTGAGATCAAGATCAGCCCGAAGGAGAGCGTCAAAAAGGGCGTAGCCGCGCTGCTCAGGGAGAGCTGATGCGCCGATTCGCCCTGCTGTGCGCGCTCGCCCTGTGCCTTTTGCCCTTCGCCTCCGCCCGCGCCGACGATCCGCCCACCGCCACGCCCGATCCGAATGCGCTCACCAACAGCGTCACCTATTGGGATGTCGGCATCGCCTTGAATTATCCCGCCGCGTGGCGGATGCCCCTCTTCACCAACGGGCAAATGCTGCTGAGCGCCGATCCCTTCGCCGTTTTAGAGGGCAAGATCGAGCAGCCCGTCGTGGCGTTGCGCCTGATCGAGCCGACGGTCGAGTTTGAGCTGCCCAAAGGCAGCGACCTAGTCGAGATCGCCGTCAACGTCAATCTGACCGTCGGCGACTCGCTGATCGTGCGCGAGTCGGGCTTGGCGACCTTCGCTGGCTTGGATGCCGGCTTCGTCGAGGTGGAAAATCCTGAGCGCAAGCTCTACGGGCAGACTTTTGTGGCGCTGCTGCCCGACGGGCGCTACATCGCCTTCAGCGGCATCGCGCCGAGCGATCAGTGGGCGAATTTCGCCCAAACTTTCTTCGAGCTGCGCCGCTCGGCGAGCTTGCGCAGCGCCCGCGACGTCAGCGCGCCGCCCCTCAGCGCCGAGCGCCTGACCTTCGTGGCGGGCGGACTCGAATTCAGCCTGCCGCAGGGCTGGCGCGCTGAGCCAATCGCCAACGGCTTGACGGCTTATCGCGCGCCTGAGAGCCAACCTTACATCGAAGGCGGTCTCGCCAACGGCGCGCAGCTGGTTCTCGGAGCGCTGAACAATTTGCCGCCCACCGACGGCGACTTCCGCCAGAAGGCGCTGCGCCTGCTGGATTTGCCCGCCTCGGCGCCGCTGAGCGAGGAGCGCATCGATGGGCGGCTCGCCCTGCGCTATGAAGAGTTCTCGCCGATCAGCCAGCAGCACATCGCCTCGCTGATCGTCGAGCGCGGCGACGGGCGCTACGTGCTGATCCGTTGGAGTTCGCCGCTGATGTTCTACACGGCTCATCAGCCGCTCTTCGCCGCGCTGGTGCAGAGCATCCGCTTCCTCAACTAGCCATGCCGCGCCGCCGCGCCCTGTACAGCGTGCCGCTCCTGCTGATCGTGATCTCATTCGCCGTCGTTGCCCTGCGCAGTCGGCTGGGAGTCGGCTCGCCGACGGCTGAGACGCTGCGCGCGTGGTTTCGCGCCCCTGAGGTGCGCCCCACCCTGATCAGCCGCCTCAGAGAGCCGTGTCCGAACGCGCCGTTCCTGCTGCCCTCCGAAGGCTTCGTCGGCTTCCTGTACGGCGATCCGACGGCGCCCTACACGCCGCTCGCCCCGCACACGGGCATCGATATCTTCGGCGATGGCGCGGTCGGCACAGTCCCCGTCTACGCCGCCTACGACGGCTATCTGACGCGCCTGCCCGAATGGCGCAGCACGGTCATCATCCGCCACCCCAGCGACCCGCTGCAGCCCGACCGCCAAATCTGGACGTACTACACGCACATGGCGAGCGAGAACGGCGTGCAATCCTACATCGTGGATGACTTCCCGCCCGCCACCTACGAGAAATTCGTCAAGCGCGGGACGCTGCTGGGCTATCAGGGCTTGTACAGCGGCGCGCCCTACCGCATCGGGATGCACGTGCACTTCAGCGTGGTGCTGAGCGCGCCCGATGGCAGCTTCCGCAACGAGACCCAGATCGGCAACACGCTCGATCCTTCGCCCTATCTGGGCTTCAACGTGGATGCGCGCCGCAATCCGACCGTCCCGGTGCGCTGCGGCTCATGAGCGCGGAATCTCCGCCAAGATCGGCAAGCCCAGCGCCTCCAGCTCGCGGCGGGTGCGCAGAGTCGGATCGAGATAATCGGCTAGGAAGGCGAGTCCGACCCCGCCCAAGACGCCGATCAAAAGGCGCAAGAGCGGCGCCAAACGCTCTGTGAAAGGCAGCGGCACGGGCGCAACCTCGACGGCATCCAGCGGCACGACCTGCGCCGGTTGCCCGCTCAGCTGCGGGAAATAAGCGTTGCTGCGCTCGGTGAGCGTCCGCACGGCGGCGTGAGCGACGCGCCGCACGCGCTCAGGGTCGGAGTCGGTCAGGTAGAGCGTCAGGATGCTGCGCACGCTATCGGAGGCGATCATGGCGCGCACCGACTCGGCGCTCACGGCTTGCCCGTCGGCGGCGAGGAAGCCCGCCACCTCGCGGGCGAAAGACTCGGTGCGCAGCCACGCGGCGAGGTTGATCACGGCGTACTCCGAGCCGAGCCACGCGATGTAGCTGCGCTCTTCGAAGCTCTCGCCCGAATTCGGTTGCGGCGGTTGCGCCGCTGTGAAGCGGATCGTGACGCGATAGAGCGCTTGCGGGCGGATCAGCTGCCCGAAGCTGGGCAGGCTGAGGGCGAGCGCGATCAGGCTGGGCAGGGCGATCAGCCACCAGCGGCGCAGCAAAACGGCGAGCAGACTCTTCAGCTCCATAGCCTCTCTCACAGCCCCTCAGCCAGTTCGATCAGGTCGGAGAGCAGGGCGTATGCGGTTGCCTCGCCGCCGGCGCCCGCCCCGATCAGCGTCACAGCGCCGATCAAGTCGGTCTGATAGGTGAGGGCGTTCATGCCGCCGCCCACGCTCGCCAACGGATCGCTGAGCGGGACGCGCGTCGGGCGCACGGAGGCGCTCAAGCGCCCCTCAGGGCTCAAACTCGCCTCCGCGATCAGCTTCCAGCGCTCGCCCTGCGCCTGCGCCGCTCGGATGTCTTCCGTCGTCAAGCCCGCGATGCCTCGCCGCTCGATCTCCGCCATGCGCAGCGCCTTGCCGAAGACGACGTGCGCGAGGATGATCAGCTTGCCCGCCGCATCGAAGCCCTCCACGTCGTTGGTCGGATCGGCTTCGGCGTAGCCGCGCGCCTGAGCCGTGCGCAGCGCCTCAGCATAGGAGACTCCGCGCTCCATCTCGGTCAGGATGAAATTGGTCGTGCCGTTGAGGATGCCGCGCACAGCCATAATCTGACAGCCCGCCAAGAGCTTGCGCGCCATGCGCAGGACGGGCGTGCCGCCCATGACCGTGCCTTCGTAGCCCAAAAAGACGTTGCGATGCTCGGCTTGGGCGATCAGGTCAGGGTAGGCGAGCGCAAGCGGACCCTTGTTAGCAGTGATGACGTGCTTGCCCGCCGCCAACGCCGCTCGAACGTGGCTCATGGCGGGTTCGGCGTTGTTCTCGTAGGTGGTGGGCGTCAGTTCGATCACGACATCGACGGCGGGGCGCGAGAGCATGACCAGCGGCTCTAAATCGCGCAACAGATGCGCCTGATCGGGATAGGCGCTCAGCGGCTTATCACCGAGCGCGCTCAGCGCCGCCCAATCCAGCCCGCTGGGGCAGAAGAGCGCCCCGCGCCGCGCCGTCGCCACGCCGATCAGCTTGAGATCGAGTTTGTAGCGCTCTTGAAAGTAGGCGTGGCGCTTCGCCATCAGGGCGAGGAAGCCCCGTCCGACGGCGCCAAAGCCGATCAGGACGATGTTCAGCGTTTTCATGGTCGTCTCCTCGAGTCGCTATCCGCCGAGACGCCTATTCTACACGATTTGGCGCGCCGAGCTACAGCGCCGCCCCTCCGAAGCGGTAAAATAGCCTCGCATTCAGGCACAGAAAGGATTTTTTGTTCATGAGCGACGAAGTAGGTTTTGTGAGCATGGCGAGCGGCAAAGCCGAAGGCGAGGCGCCGCGCATCGGCGTGGGGATGTTGGGCTACGCTTTCATGGGCAAGGCGCACACCAACGCCCTGAAAAAACTGCCCTATATGATCTATCCGCCCGCCGCCGTGCCGCGCCTCGTGGCGATTTGCGGGCGGGATCAGGGCGCGGTCAGCGCCGCCGCCCAGCGCTACGGCTACGAAAAATACTACACCGATTGGCATCAGCTGATCGAAGACCCCGATGTGCAGCTCTTCGATAACGGCGGCGCCAACGACATCCACGCTGAGCCGTGCATCGCAGCGGCGCGGGCGGGCAAGCACGTGCTGTGCGAAAAACCGCTCGGACGGGACGCCGAGGAGTCGAAGGCGATGCTCGATGCCGTGACGAAGGCGGGCGTCAAGCACATGGTCGCCTTCAACTACCGCTTTGTGCCGGCTGTGCGCCAAGTGCGCAACCTGATCGAGAGCGGCGCGCTAGGGCGCATCTACCATTGGCGCGCCGTCTACCTGCAAGAGTGGATCGCCGACCCGGACTTCCCGATGGTCTGGCGGCTGGATAAGACGCGCGCCGGCAGCGGCGCGCTGGGCGATCTGGGCGCCCACATCATCGACCTCGCCCGTTACCTAGTCGGCGAACCCGCCCGCATTGCCGCCATGACCAAGACTTTCATCAAGGAGCGTCCCGACGGCAAGGGCGGGCGCGCTGAAGTCACAGTTGACGACGCTTTCGCGGCGGTGGTGGAGTTTGAGAACGGCGCGCTCGGCACGCTCGAAAGCACGCGCTTCGCGCCGGGGCGCAAGAATCACAACGTCTTCGAGATCAACGCCGAGAACGGCAGCCTCCGCTTCAATCTGGAGCGCCTGAACGAGCTGGAGGTCATGTGGCGCGACGGGCGGCGCGAGACGCAAGGCTTCACGCAGGTGCTGATCACTGAGCGCCATCATCCCTACTGGGAGCACTGGTGGCCGCACGGACACATCATCGGCTGGGAGCATACCTTCGTGCATGAGTTCGATCATCTGCTGCGCGCCATCGTGAACGACGCGCCCATCGCGCCCTACGGCGCAACTTTTGAAGACGGCTACCGCTGCGCCGTGATCTGCGACGCCGTGTTGGAGTCGGCGGCGAGCGGGCGCGCCGTCGAGATCAAGTACTAGAGTCGCTTGCGGCGCGTGTGAGGCATTCCACACGCGCCGCCAGTCTGCACAGTTGCTCAGCCGCTGACCGCCGGTCCGATCACGACGGCTTGGGCGGGGTTGGAGAGCTGCAAAACGGGCTGATCGAGCGGCGTCTGCCACTTATCGAAGGGCTGAAACTCCGAGGCGTAGTCATCGAACTTGCTCAGCAGCGCTTGGCGCAGCTCGGCGCGCAGAATCAAGAGCGGATTGATGATCCACTGCCCTTGATAGCGCACTTCAAGGTGCAGATGCGCATTGGCGCCGTTATGCGCCGTATCGATGGTGGCGATGCGCGTATCGGGCGTCACGTTCTGCCCCAGCGAGACCGCCACGTTGGCGATGTGCCCGTAGATGACAGTGTACGAGCCGTTGACGATCATCACGAAGTTGGGCGCGTACATATCCGTGTTCAGGCGCACCGCGCTGACTCGCCCCGTCATGCCCGCGAAGACAGCTATCTCGGCGTTGGGATTGCCGAAGTCTACGCCGCCGTGCAGGCCTTGCGCGTACAGATAGGCGCGACGGCGCTGCGTGTTACGGTCGGTGGTCAGGTTGTAGGCGAAGCGCGTGTTGCCGAAGTACTGAATCCACTGAATCTGCCCTAGCGCGACAGGCAAGCGCACCATCAGCTCGGCGGGCGCAAAAGACGTGCCGTCGGGCAGCTCAACGCGCTGCGGCGCGCTGATCGGCGGCATCTCTTGCACCTCGACGGCGTAGCTTTCGTTCGAGTCGAGCTTGCGCTCGGCTGACCAGCCCCGCTCGTGCTGAAACCAGCGGAAACCATCCGCCTCGCGCGGCTCGCCCGTCTCAGTCAGGCGCTCGCCGCTGAAAGCGACGCTCAGCACGGGCGCGCTCAGGCTGGGCGCGCGACGGATGTTCAGGACGGGCGTGTTCACGCGCAAGGTGCGGCGCGCCGCCGTCGGAGGCGTCGCTGATGGCTCGCTCGCCACCACTTCGGCGAAGACGCGCCCGTCGGTCAGGCTGCGCTCCGCCGACCAGCCGCGCTCGTGCTGAAGCCAGCGGAAGCCATCCGCCTCGCGCGGCTCGCCGATCTCGGTGAAGGTCTGATCGACGGCGAAAGTGCCGATTACGCGCGTGCCGTTGATGCCCGGCGCATTGCGGATGTTCAAGGGCGCGTTGATGACGCGAAAAGTACGTCCTGCCATAGCTACACTTCCTTTTGGGGAGAGACACACTACCTCATTGAAGCCCATCATCGGCGGCGCTGCGCGGCGCTTCGCCGCCGTCTTCCCAGCGCTTGAAGATCAGCACGGCGTTCTGCCCGCCAAAGCCGAACGAGTTGGACATCACATAGCGCAAATTGGCGCGGCGCGGCGTGTTGGGCACGTAATCGAGGTCGCACTCCGGGTCGGGATATTGGTAGTTGATGGTGGCGGGGATGAAGCCCTCGCGCAGCGCCATGATGCTGAAGATCGCCTCCATGCTGCCTGAGGAACTCATGGCGTGACCGATCATCGACTTGGTGGAGCTGACGGGAATCTGGTAGGCGCGCTCGCCGAAGACCTTTTTGATCATGCGCGTCTCGTTGGCGTCGTTGAGGGGGGTGCTGGTGCCGTGCGCGTTGATGTAGTCGATCTCTTGGATGGTGATGCCCGCCTGCTGCATGGCGCGTTGCATCGCGCGGACGATGGCGATGCCTTCGGGATCGGGCGCGCTGACGTGCGTGGCATCGCAGGTGCAGCCATAGCCAACCAGCTCGGCGAGGATGGTGGCGCCGCGCGCTTGAGCGCTCTCAAGGCTCTCCAGCAGCACGACGGCGGCGCCTTCGCACGGCACGAAGCCGTCGCGGGTGGCATCGAAGGGGCGGCTGGCGGTCTCAGGCGAGTCGTTGCGGGTGGAGAGCGCCTTCATAGCGTTCAGACCGGCTAGGCTGAACAGGGCGAAGGTCGCCTCCGAGCCGCCGGCGATCACGGCGTTGACCTCGCCGCGCCGAATCAGCTCGGCGCCCTCGCCGATGGCGACCGCGCCGGTGGCGCACGCCGCCGAGACCGTGAAATTGGTGCCGCGAATGCCCAGCCGCATCGCCACCTGCGCCGATCCCATGTTGTTGAGCACCATCGGGAAGGTGAAGGGGCTGATCTTCTTGGGTCCGCGCTTGTAGAGCACGTCAATGCCCTCTTGGAGGGTCTCGCTGCCGCCGAAGCCCGCCCCGACGATCACGCCCGTCTCGAAAGTGTTATCGGGCGTGATGCGGTAGTTGGCTTGCGCCACAGCCTCCAGTGCAGAGACCACGGCGAACTGGGCGTAGCGATCCATGCGGCGCGCCTCTTTATTGCCCAGCCACTGCGCAGCATCGAAGCCCTTGACCTCGGCGCCGATGTGCGTATCCAGCTGCGAGCTATCGAAGCGTGTGATATACCCGACGCCCGACTTGCACGCCTTGATGTTCGCCCACGTCTCAGCCACGTTCAAGCCGAGCGGCGTCACCATGCCCATGCCAGTGATTACGATGCGTTTGCTCATAAAAACTTTCCTTGCGGTCAGAGTCCGCTATCATTGTAACATCCTCTGAGCGCTTGTGCGCGCCACAGGGAGCTGCCACGGCTCAGCCGCTCTGAATGATCGCGCGCCCGCCTGAATATGACGTTCATCACTTTCTTTCTGGCAGGAAGCGTGTCATGCTTTTGAGCATGAGAAGTCTGATGCGCGCCATTGTGTTAGGCTATCTGCTCTGTATGCTGAGCGCGTGCGGTCAAGCGCCCGTGCGCAACGCGATCGCGCTCTCAACCTTGCAGCCGCTGCCGGAAGTGGCTGAACAGGCGGTCGTGCCGTTGCGCGTCTCGGTGGCGGCGGTCATTTCGCCCAAAGGCACCGCCCAGAGCTATCAGCCCCTGCTGGATTATCTGAGCGCTAAGTTGGAGCGCCCCGTCGAGCTGGTTCAGCGCCGCACCTACGCCGAGACCAACGCGCTGATCGAGGCGGGCTATGTGGACGTCGCCTTTGTCTGCACGAGCGCCTACTTAGATGGCGCGGCGCGCTTCGGCATGGAGCTGCTAGTGGCGCCGCAGGTCAACGGCGAGACGGTCTACTACTCGCTGCTGCTGGTGCCCGCCGAGAGCGAGGCGCAGAGCATGGCGGATTTGCGCGGCAAGCGCTTCGCCTTCACCGATCCGATGTCCAACACTGGGCGCGTCTACCCGACTTATTTGGTGAAGCAGTTGGGCAGCACACCGGAGGAATTTTTCGGCAGCGTGTTCTATACTTACAGTCATGATGACGCCATTCGGGCGGTCGCGCAGGGAGTTGCCGATGGCGCTGCAGTGGATAGCCTCGTCTATCAGTTTGCGCTGGAGCGCGAGCCTGAGCTGGCGGCGCGCCTGCGCATGATTCATCGCTCGCCGCCGTTCGGCATCCCGCCGGTCGTCGTCAATCCGAGCGTCCGTCCGCAGCTGAAGGCGCTCCTGCGCGATCTGCTCTACGGCATGGCGGACGATCCCGACGGGCGGCGGGCGCTGGCTGCGCTGGGCATCGAGCGCTTCGTGCCGATCAGCGATGAGGCGTACAGCTCAGCGCGCCGCTTGTTTCAGGAGATGCGGTTTCTCTCGCCATGAAAGGTGCTGTGCATTCCCACCTCATGAGTTGGATCGAGCGCTTGTGGGCGGTGCTGGGCGCGGTCAGCATCCGCACTAAGATTTTGGGCATCGTGCTGGGCTTGGTGGCGCTCTTCAGCTTGAGCATCATCGTGCAGGTGCGCACCACGCTGGCGCAGGCGCTCGAACGGCAACTTGAAGAGCAGGCGATCTCGGTCGGGCGCGATTTAGCCGCCCGCGCCACCGATCTGCTGCTGATCAACAATCTCTACGCCCTCCACGAGCTGCTGCGCGATAGCCTAGCCAACAATGCCAACGTCCGTTACGCCTTCATCCTGAATCCGCAAGGCGCGGTCGTGGTGCACACTTTCGGCGAGGGTTTCCCCGCCGGGCTGCGCGAGGTCAATTCAGTCAGCCCGTCGGAGCATCACCATGCGCTGCTGGTGGAGACCGACGAGGGGCTGATCTGGGACGTGGCAGTCCCGATCTTCGAGGGGCGAGCGGGCGTGGCGCGCGTTGGGCTTTCGCAGGCGCGCCTGCGCTACACGGTCGATCACATCACCAGCCAGCTGCTGGTCACCACGATGCTGATCTCGATAGTCGGCATCAGCGCGGCGGCTTTTCTGACGTGGGCGCTGACTCGTCCGATCCTGCACCTTGCGCAGGCGACCAAAGCCGTCGAGCGCGGCGATTTCAGCCCGCGCTTGCCGCGCTGGGCGAACGACGAGCTGGGCGACTTGGCGGATGCCTTCAATGCGATGACGGCGGCGCTCGCCCGCGCCGCTCAGGAGCGCGCCGAGCGCGAGACCTTGCGCGCGCAATACGTCAGCGGCGTGATCGCCGCCCAAGAGGAGGAGCGCAAGCGCATCGCCCGCGAGCTGCACGATAGCACCAGTCAGGCGCTCACCTCGCTGATGCTGGGGCTGCGCGCTTTGAGCGTGGCGCCCGATGATGTGCCGCGCCGCGCCGAGGAGCTGCGCCAGATCGCCGCCCACACCCTTGAGGAAGTCCACAGCCTCTCGCTGCAGCTGCGCCCCAGCGTGCTGGACGATCTGGGCTTAGCGGCTGCCCTCGAACGCCACGTCAACGATTGCCGCCGCCGCACCAATCTACACATCGACCTCGCCCTGAGCGGTCTGGAGCAGCGTTTGCCGCCCCAAGTCGAGACGGCGCTCTATCGCATCGTGCAGGAGGCGCTGACCAACATCGTGCGCCACGCCCACGCCCAGACCGCCAGCATCTACCTTGAGCGGCGGCAGCACAGCGTGCGCGCCATCATCGAGGATGACGGCGTCGGCTTCGATCCGCAGATCGTGGCGCAAAAGGACGGTCACTTGGGCTTATACGGCATTCGTGAGCGGGCTGAGCTGCTGGGCGGCAAGCTGATCATCGAGTCGGCGCCGCAGCAGGGCTGCAGCCTATTCGTGGAAATTCCCTTGACTCAGGAAGGGACGCTGTCATGTCCGTCACCAAAATTCTGCTCGCCGATGACCACGCCATCCTTCGCGCCGGCTTGCGCCTCTTGCTTGGTGCGCAGCCTGATCTGAGCGTGGTGGCGGAGGCGAGCAGCGGCGCTGAGACGCTCGCCCTCGCCCAGCAGACTCAGCCGGATTTGATCCTGCTCGACCTCTCCATGCCGAGCTTGGGCGGCTTGGAGACCTTGCCCTTGCTGCGCCAAGTCGCCCCGAACGCCAAAATCCTCGTGCTGACCATGCACGATGACGAGGGCTATCTGCGCCAGGCGCTGCGCAGCGGCGCTTCGGGCTACGTGCTGAAGAAAGCCGTCGATGGCGAGCTGATCGCGGCTATCCGCGCCGTGCTGCGCGGCGAGATTTACGTGCATCCCGCCATGACGCGCGCCCTGCTCGAGGACATCTTGCCGCCTGAGCAGCCCGCCGACCCGAATCCGTGGCAGACGCTCAGCGAGCGCGAGCGCGAGGTGCTGATCCTCGTGGCGCGCGGCTACACCTCCGCCGAGATCGCCGAGCGCCTGAGCCTGAGCGCCAAGACGGTTGAGACGTATCGCAGCCGCGGCATGGAGAAGCTCAATTTGCGCTCGCGGGCGGCGCTGGTTCAGTTCGCCCTCGCCCACAACCTGCTCAAAGATGCCTGATCAGTCAGAATTTTCCTGACAAGCGCCCGCCACGATCAGGATTTTTCCTCCTGAACGACAGCCCGTCGGCTTGCTACAGTGGAGCTACTCAAAAAGGAGTCGCCTCCGACGCTGTATCAAGTGAGGAAGGGCTGTATGACAGAACAAGAGAAACTTACTCCACAGTCAACTGCCTCTGAAGGAGTGAGCCGCCGAGAATTCTTGGGCGCGCTCGCCGTAGCAGGGGCAGTTGCCGCTTTCGAGCAGCTTGCGGCTAATCCGCAGGCGGTGCTGGCTGCTTATGAAGAGCAGATCGTGCAAGGGACGCTCGCTCAGAGCAGCGCCGATTTGAAGGCGCTCGATGTGCTGGAGCGGATGCGCATTGAGTTGCTGCGCGCGCTGCAGAAGCCCGTCGGCGAGCGGCGCTGGGTGATGGTGATCGACCTGCGCAAGTGCATCGGCTGCCACGCCTGCACCATCGGTTGCGTGGCGGAGAACAAATTGCCGCCCGGCGTGGTCTATCGCCCCGTGATCGAGGAAGAATTCGGCACGTACCCGAACGTGGCGCGTCGCTTCATCCCGCGCCCGTGTATGCAGTGTGAGAATCCGCCCTGCGTGCCAGTCTGCCCGGTGCGCGCCACCTACACCAACGCCGAGGGCATCGTCGAGATGGATTACGAGCGCTGCATCGGCTGCCGCTACTGCCTGACGGCTTGCCCATATTCGGCGCGCGTCTCGGACTTCGGCTTCACCTACACGGAAGAGATTCCGGTCATTCAGGGCTTGCTCGGCACGCAGACCGCCGATGATTACGAGCGCGCCCCCAACTTTGAGTACGGCAAAGAATATGCGCGGCAAGGGCGCAACTCGCCGGTTGGCAACGCGCGCAAGTGCCACTTCTGCCAGCATCGCATCCTAGAGGGCGTGCTGCCCGCCTGCGTGACGACCTGCATCGGGCGCGCCACTTTCTTCGGCGATGCCAACGATCCAGATAGCCTCGTGGCGGAGCTGATCGCCAGCCCGAACGTCCTGCGTTTGCGCGAAGAACTCGGCACTGAGCCGCGTGTGTACTACTTGAAATAGGAGGTTTTCATGGCACAGGCAATCTCTGAGCAAAAACGTCCTGCAGCGGGCTTCAGCTTCCGCCTGACCGATCTGTTCTGGATTCTGGGCGCAATTGCCTTGCTGATCGGCGCGGTGGGCATGTTGGATCGGCTGCGTTTCGGCTTGGCGCCGGCGGCTATCGGCAGCTACGTGCCGTGGGGCTTGTGGGTCGGCTTTTACGACTATCTGGTCTGGCTGGAGGTCGGCAGCTTGCTGCTGTTCTCCGGGCTGGTCTACATCGCGCATAACGAGAGCCTCGCCAAGATCAAGCCGTTGGTGCTGTTCACGGGCTTTGTGGTGCTGCTGATGGCGCTGATCCTCGTGGCGATGGACTTGGGGCATTTCGAGCGCTTCTGGCATGTGTACGTCTACGCCGATTTCGGCTCGATGATCACGTGGATGGTCTGGCTGCACACCGCCTACCTGATCCTGCTGAGCATGGAGCTGTTCTTGGCGCTGCGCGGCACGGGCAAGGGCTTGCTGAAGACGCTGGGCATCATCAGCTTGCCGCTCGGCTTGATGCTGATCTTGGTCAGCGGCTCGATCTTCGGCGTGGTAGCGGCGCGCCCCTTGTGGAACACCTCCAGCTTGCCGCTGATGTTCTTCATCTCAGCGTTGGCGGCGGGCGCCAGCTTGCTGCTGCTGATCGTGACGCTCTTCTGGAAAGATACGAAGTCCGACGAGTTTGCGCAGCTGACTCAGCTGCTGGCGCGCATCGCTGGCTGGCTGCTGCTAGGCGGCACGTTCATCGCCGGCGTGATCGCCTTCACGATCCTGTATCAGGGCGGCGGCAATCTGCAGCGCGCCGCGGCGCTCCAGCTGATCCTGAGCGGTCCGTTCTGGTGGAGCTTCTGGATCGTCCACATTTTGCTGGGCGTGGCGGTGCCGGTCGTGATCTACTTCGCTTTCTACAAGAGTCGTTGGCTGCTGATGATCGGCGCGGCGCTTGCCTCGATCACCTTCGTAGCCGTCACGCTGAACATCGTCATCCCCACTTTGGTGACCGAAGAATTGACGGGCTTGGCAGCCGCCTATCACCATCAGAAGCTGAGCGTAGATTACGTGCCGAATCTGAACGAATGGCTGGTCGTGACTTTTGTCTTCGGTTTTGGCGGCGTGCTGTATGGGCTAGGGCTGCGCTTTTTGCCCGTCCTGCCCAAGGACACACAGGCTAACGAGGAGTAACTACCATGAGCGACAAACCCCTTCTGCCCGAACAAGAACAACCCGAATCCTGCGCGCTGTCGCGACGCGACTTCCTGAAGCTGAGCGCTGCCACGGCGGGCACGGCGGCGCTCTTGGGCAGCCTGCCGACCTTCGGACAGCTGCTGGCGCGCGGCGAGTCGCCCAGCGGCAACTCGCCCCTCTCAAAGCCTGAGCGCCAAATTCACACCGTCTGCCTGCAGTGCAACACTGGCTGCGCCATCAAGGTCAAAATCTGGGAGGGCGTCGCTTCGAAGATCGAGGGCAATCCCTACAGCCCATGGACGTTGCATCCGCACCTGCCCTACACCACGCCCATCGCTGAGACGGGCAGCGTCGAGGGCGCGCTCTGCCCCAAAGGGCAAGCCGGCTTGCAGACGGCGTACGATCCGTATCGCATCGTCAGCGTGCTGAAGCGTCGTCCCGGCACCAAGCGCGGCGAGGGGCAATGGGTGACCATCTCCTTTGAGCAGGCGCTCGATGAGATCGTCAACGGCGGCGATCTGTTCGGCGAGGGTCCGGTTGAGGGCTTCAAAGACGTCTACGCCCTGCGCGATGCCAAAGTCGCCAAGGCGATGGCGGATTTCGTCAAGCGCATTGTGGACGAGAAAGATGCCGAGAAGAAGCGCGCCCTCGTTGAGGAGTTCAAGACGACCTTCGCCGCCGATCTGGACAAGCTGATCGACCCCGATCATCCCGATCTCGGTCCGAAGAACAATCAGTTCGCTTTCATCTGGGGGCGCTTGAAGAACGGGCGCGGCGATTTGGTGCAGCGCTTCGTCAAGGGCGGCTTAGGCTCGATCAACGCCAACGGACACACCACGGTCTGCCAGGGCAGCCTGTACTTCGCCGGCAAAGCCATGAGCGAGCAGTGGGACGGCAGCAAATTCAGCGGCGGTCAGAAATTCTACTGGCAAGCCGATCTGAAGAGCAGCCGCTTCGTGATTTTCGTCGGCGCGAACATGTTCGAGGCGAATTACGGTCCGCCCCTGCGCGTGACGCCGCTGACCGAAGGCGCCGTCGACCGCGGGCTGCGCTATGCGGTCGTCGACCCGCGCTTCTCGAAGGTCGCCTCTAAGGCGTGGAAGTGGCTGCCGATCAAGCCCGGCGAGGACTCGGCGCTCGGCTTGGGCATGATGCGCTGGATGTTCGAGAACGACCGCATCAACAAGCGCTTCCTCAGCGCTGCCAACAAAGCCGCCGCCAACGCCATCGGCGAGACCTCTTGGACGGACTCGGTCTGGCTGGTTCACATCAAGAATGGCAAGCCGGGCAAGCTGGTGCGCGGCTCGGAGCTGGGCTTGGTCACCCGCCAAACCGAGACAGACAAAGACGGCAAGGAAGTGACCGTCTACGTGACTGAGGACGGCACCAAGTTCAAGTTCGATCCGTTCGTGGCGATGGTGGAAGGCGTGCCGACGCCCGTCGATCCCAACAGCACCGAGCTGCCCGTCTACGGCGATCTGTTCGTGGATACGACCCTGCAGAACGCCAAGGGTGAGACCATCACGGTCAAGAGCGGCTTGCAGATCATCCGCGAGTCGGCGTTCGAGAAGACCATCGAGGAGTACGCCGCCATCGCCGACATCAAACCGAGCGACATCATCGAGTTGGCGCGCGAGTTCACCAGCTACGGCACGCAAGCCGCCATCGATATCCATCGCGGCGCCTCGCAGCACACCAACGGCTTCTACACCAGCTTCATCTTCTTCACCCTCAACGCCCTGATCGGCAACTTCGATCACAAGGGCGGCATGAGCAAGCCGACCACCTATGACCGTCTGGGCAGCCGCGCCAAAGGCCCGTTCGAGCTGGCGAAGATGAACAACGGCGCTAACGTCCCCTTCGGGCTGGACATCCTGCGCACCACCATCAGCTACGAGAAATCCACCATCTTTAACGGCTATCCCGCCAAGCGCCCGTGGTTCCCGTTGGCGACGGACATCTACCAAGAGGACTTGCCCTCCATCGGCGATGCCTACCCCTACCCGGTCAAGATCGCCATGTTCTACATGAGCGCCATCAACTACGCCCTGCCCGCCGCTCACAAGATGACCGAAGTCCTCGCCGATCCCAAGAAGCTGCCGCTCATCATCACCTCCGATATCTTAGTCGGCGAGACCTCGATGTACGCTGACTACATCTTCCCCGACCTGAGCTATCTGGAGCGCTGGGAGTTTCACGGCACGCACCCGTCGGTCACCTACAAGGTCGAGAGCGTGCGCAATCCCGCCATCTCCTTGCCGGGCTGGCCGATGGTGAAGGTCTACGGGCAGGAAATCCCGCTCTCCTTCGAGGCGCTGGTGCTGGGCATCGCCGAGCGGCTCGATCTGCCGGGCTTCGGTCCGAATGGGCTGGGCGAGGGCGTGCCGTTCATCTACCCTGAGGATTTCTATCTGCGCATGGTCGCCAACCTCGCCTATGGCGAGAAGGAAGACGGCAGCGACGGCGTGCCTGAGGCGGACGACCGCGAGGTGGAGATTTTCCTGAAGGCGCGCGCGCACCTGCCCAAGCAGGTCTTTGACCCAGAGCGCTGGAAGGCGATCGTGGGCGACGAGAAACTCTGGCGGCAGACCATCTACGTCATGAACCGCGGCGGTCGCTGGCAGGGCGAGGGCAAAGACTACAAGGGCAACATGCTCGCCAACGCCTACGCCAAACAGATCAACCTCTACCAAGAGAAGACGGCGACCACCATCAACAGCATGACCGGCGAGCCGTTCGCGGGCTATCCGCGCTACTTGCCGCCACATCTCTCCAGCATCGGCGAGCCAATTGAAGACGGCGATGAGTACCCCTTCACGCTGATCACCTACAAAGAGATCACCATGACCAAGGCGCGCACCATCACTAACTACTGGCTGCTATCGGTCATGCCGGAGAACAGCTTGCTGATGAACGCCGTCGATGCTCAGCGCCTTGGCTTGCGCAACGGCGACTTGGTGCGGGTCAGCTCCGCCAGCAACCCGCGCGGCGTCTGGGACTTGCAAAACGGCTCGGAGCTGGCAATGGTCGGCAAGCTGAAGGTCACGCAAGCCATCCGTCCGGGCGTGGTCGCTTTCGGTCTGGGTTGGGGGCACTGGGCGAGCGGCTCGCGCGATATCGTCATCGACGGGCGGACGATCAAGGGCGATGTGCGCCGTCAGGCGGGCTTCCACGCCAACGCCGCCATGCGCACTGATCCAGTGCTGCAAAACGTCACGCTGACCGATCTAGCGGGCGGCAGCGCCGTCTTCTACAGCACTAAGGTCAAGGTTGAAAAAGCCTAGCCGCACGCGCTAAAGTAGGCGGGCAGATCAGAGCGATCTGCCCGCCTTTTTCTAGAGGGAAAACTATGCCCGACCTGCAAACTTTGCTCGCTCAATCCGCCGCTTTGCACAATCACTTGTGTCCGCGCCAAGTGCTGGGCGTGCAAATGGGCATCTACGCGGGCGAGCTGCTCGAACTGGACTTGCCGCAGCGGGATAAACGCCTCTACGCCCTGATCGAGACTGACGGCTGCTTCGCCGACGGCGTGGCGGTGGCGAGCGGCTGCTGGCTCGGACGACGCACCATGCGCCTGTTGGACTACGGCAAAGTCGCTGTTACCTTCTACGACTCGCTGACTGAGCGCGCCGTGCGCCTCGCGCCGCGCCCAGAGATTCGTGAGCGCGCCGTGGCGCTCCTGCCGCAGGCGGAGAGCCGTTGGCACGCTCAGTTGCACGCCTATCAGCAGCTCAGCCGCCCTGAGCTGTTCAAGGCGCAGTTCGTCAGCCTAAGTCTGGATATGCAAGCGCTGATCAGCCGCCCCGGCGCCCGCGTGACCTGCGCCCGCTGCGGCGAGGAAATTCTCAACGAGCGCGAGGTGCTGCTCAACGGCGAGGTCGTCTGCCGCAGCTGCGCCGGCGACGCCTATTACAGCGTCCTGTGCGCCGCCGACGCCTACGCCGACTGATCGCCGAGCAGCTGGCGCGCGCGCTGCACATCTTCGGGCGTGTTCAGGTTGAAGAAGGCGCGTCCGAGCGGATCGTGCTGCGCGATCAGCTCAGGCGGCAAGACCGTCGCGCCGATTTGCTCCACAAACGCCGAGAGTCGGCGCTCGCCGCGCGCCAACAGCTCGCTCAGGACGGCTTGCGCATCGCGTCGATAGATCGCGTGCAGCGGCTCGATGCCTTGCGCGCTGCGCGGCACGAGCGCCCGATACGGTTTCGGGTAGTCCAGCATCGCCCGCAGCAGCCCGACGCTCAAAAAGGGCATGTCCGCGCCGACTGCGAGGCAGTACTCGCCCTGCGCCGCCACTAGACCGCTGTACAAGCCGCCTAGCGCGCCCGCCTCAGGCAGCTGATCGGTCACAAGGCGCGCCGCCAAGCCCGCCCACGCCTCAGGATCGTTCAAGACCACGATCAGCTCGGCGCACAGCGGCGCCAAGACGGCGCAGGTATGCTCTAAGAGGGTCGGCGCGCCCTCGCCCCACAGACGCAGGCGGCGCTTATCGACGCCCATGCGTCGGCTGCGCCCGCCCGCCACGATGATCCCTGAGCAGCTCAAACGGACTCAACGATTATCGAGGATGTCGTTGATCCAAGTGTAGGCGCTCATGGCGCTCGGATAGCCGAGCGTGGTGATGGCTAGGAGCGCCACCTGTTTGATCGCCTCAGGCGCGATGCCCAGCTCAAGGGCGCGCCGCACGTGCGCGTGCGTGGCGCCTTCCAGCCGCGCGCCGATGGCGAGCGCCAACTTGACCAATTGGCGGGTCTGATCGTCGAGCGGACCGGCGGAGTGAGCTGCGTCGCCCAGCGCGTCGTACGCCTGCGCAATGGCGGGGAATTCTTCGCGGAAGCGCGTGAATTGAGCGGGTAACTCAGACATGGTTTGAAAAGCTCCTGTGTGAATGCAAGCGTAGGCGCTATTTTAGCCGATCACAGGCGTTAAGGCACGCGCACCGCCCCAATGCCGACCTGCCTCTCCGCACCGTTGACCGCGATGGGCGCGCGCGTCTCCACCTCGATGACCGAGAGGCTGAACCACCAGTCGCCGCGCGGATCGTCGGCGGCGAGCGGCACGGAGAGGCTATCCACGATCACCTTGCGCGGCGTCCAGCAGCTGGGCGGGAAATTGCGTTCGTAGGGCATCCAGTTCAGGCTTGGGCGGGGCGTGCCGTCGGGCGCGACGGGGATCAGGGCGAACTGATACAGTCGGCGCACAGGGCGCTCTGGCACGCGCCAATACAGCTGCAGCCGCACGCCCTCCGAGTCGCTCTCGGCGCGCCAACCGAGCAGCTCGATGACGTCGCCCTCGTGACTGAAGGTCGCCTGCATCGGCACGCTGGGCGCCACGGCGGGCGCAGGCGGCTCGGGGACGGGCGTAAGGATGTGGAAATTGGCGCGGAAAGCGCTGCCCATGCTCAAAAAGACCAGCACTTGTAAGCCCAGCACGATTTGGCGCGTGCGCAATGAGGCGTTGGCGAGGGCGTCGGCGGCCAAGAGCGCCCAGATCGGGGCGAAAAACGCCCAGACGCGCGCCGTCTCGCCGCGCGCCGTGCCGCTCAAAGTCACGATCAGCAGGCTGAGCGCGCCCGTCAGCGCGAAGACGCCCGCCCGCTCGTTCAGTCCCCTGTACGCCGCGATGCGCCACAAGCATAACGCCGCCATCGGGATGCCCGTGAACAGGAACATCTCGAAGGGGTGGTAGAACAAGTAGATCAAGTACGGGCGGTCGAGCGCCAGATGGAGTCTGAACGAGGCGCGCAAGATATCCAGCGGCGTGATGCCCGTCGCAACGGCGTAGAGCAGCCACAGACTCGCCGCGCCCAGCCCGAAAGCCGCCAACCCGACGATCAGTTGCTTGAACGCGGCGCGCCCCCTCACCCACCCCCACAAGAGCAGGCTCAGTCCGCCGATCAAGCCGAGCGGGGCAGCGGCGAAGTTCATCAAGCTGCCGACCCCCGCCACGAAGCCGCCCAGCGCCAGCAGCTGCGCGCGCCTCCTCAGCAAGCCCTCCCACACGAAGACCAGCATCACGGCGCACAGCAGCGCGTAAAACGTGTTGAAGCGCGGCGCGAAAATCGCCAGACTCGGCACGAGCGGATAGAGCGCGACCGCCCACAGCGCCGTCCGACGGCTGAACAGGCGCGCGCCCAAGCGGTAGAGCGGGGCAATCGCTAAGCCCGCCCACAGCGGCATGAACATGGCGGGCAGGGCGCTCGCCCATTGCGCATCCGACCATCTCAGCAGCTCAGGATTTTGGCATTGCAAGCCGCGCAAGAGCGTCCCGAAGGCTTCGGCGAGCGGCGGGAGGCGCTCAAATGCCGCCGCGCTGATGTAGAAGATGGCGGGCAGGGCGGGCGGCGCCAAGGCGATGCCGCCGCTCGGATAGGCTGCCTGATAACGCGCCATGAAGCCGAGCCAGTCGCCCAGCATCGCGCCTAAATCGCTGTTGAGCGCCGCCGCTGTGATGTAGCCGCCCAAATCCGGCGAGGCGACCCGCGCGAAGAGCGTGAAGAGCGGCGCGCCCTCCATGCCCATCAGCGCGATAGGCAAGAGCGCTGCGCCGCCGAACGCCCACAGCTTCACATGGAGCGCTTTGCCGCGCCGCACCACGCGCCACGCGCCGAGCGCATAGACGCTCACCAGCGCGGCATTGAGCAACAGCCAGCTCAAGCGCGGCGAGAGGCGCAGCCACGGGAAGTATTGCGACTCAGGCAGGAAGAGCAGGTGTCCGCGCGCCAACGGGGTCAGATCGGCGAGCAGCGCGGCGCAGTAGAGCGCACAAGCTGCGATCAGGGCGTGGCGCATCAGACGGCGCGCTCTCATGCGCCTTTCAGCGCCTCAGGGTTGACCACGTTGCGATACTCGCCCTTGAACAACGCATCAAGCGCCTGCTGAGCGATCTGGACTGCCACCTCGTCCTGCGCCTCGTAGGTGCTGGCGCCGAGGTGCGGCGTGTGGATCACGCCCGGCAGCCCGATCAGCGGGTTATCGGGCTTGGGCGGCTCTTCTTCATAGACATCTAGAGCGGCGCCCGCCACTTTGCCGCTTTTGATCGCCTCGGCGAGGGCGTGCTCGTCGATCAGCGCCCCGCGCGAGTCGTTGATGATGCGCACGCCGTCTTTCATCTTAGCGAGGCTCTCGGCGTTGATCAGGTGGTAGTTCTCAGGCGTGACGGCGGCGTGCAGCGAGATGAAGTCGGCGCGCGCGTAGAGTTCATCGAGCGTCACCATCTGCACGCCGTAAGGCGCAGCCACCTCCGCGCTGACGTACGGGTCGTAGGCGATCAGAGTCATCTCGAAGGCGGCGGCGCGCTTGGCGACGGCGCGTCCGACGCGCCCGAAGCCGATCAAGCCGAGCGTCTTGCCGCGCAGCTCGATGCCCATGTACGCCTTGCGCTCCCACTGCCCCGCCTTCAAGCTGCCGTCGGCGGCGGGGATGTGGCGCGCTAACGCCAACATCAAGCCGATTGCCAGCTCCGCCGTGGCGACCGTGTTGCCGTCGGGCGCGTTCATCACGATCACGCCGCGCTCGGTCGCCGCCGCCAAGTCGACGTTATCCACGCCGACGCCCGCCCGCCCGATCAGTTTGAGCTTCGGGGCGGCTTCCAGCATGGCGCGGTCGACTTTGGTGGCGCTGCGGATGATCAGCGCGTCGGCGTTGGGGATGGCGGCGAGGACTTCCTCGCGGCTCATCTTGGCAGCTGCCTGCACCGTGACGCCCTCAGCCGCCTCAAGCAGCCGCAAGCCCGCCTTATCGAGGTTATCAGGGACAAGAATGTGATACATGGCTGGGAATCTCTCACGCTTAGTATAGACACAGGCGCTATTGTGCCGATTTGTGCCAGAAGGCGCAAGAGTCGCCGCGCTCGTCTCAGCGGGGCGCAGCCTCGCCCTTGCAGGCTACCCTAGCCCGCCAGAGTAGGGTATACTTGAAAATAGGGTGCGCTGTAGTTTCGGCTTAAGTACTTGTCAGATGCAGCAGGTTTCTTCACACGGCGCGGTGAATTTGTGAGAAGGGAGGCAGGCGGCAAGGGCTTCCGCGAGGGGCTGCGCCGCTGAAGACTTGTGGAGATTCCATTCACGTACGTTCTTGCCGCATTGATGTGTGCGGGCTACGTCGCGTTGCTCGCCTACAGCTTGCGCCGCAGCAGTCAAGCCAGCCGCGCGCGCCATTGGCTGCGCGGCACGCTCACCCTCGCCTTGATTGCGCAGGCGATCCACTTTCTGGTGCCAGAGGCGCATTTGGGTCCGTATGCGGGGCTGTTCGTGGGCGGCTTGACGCAGCCCGCCGTGGCAGTTCTGCTGATGAGCGCGATGCTGGCGGGCTACGCCGCCCTGACGGTGCGCTACTTGGGCGGTCGTTTCGTTTACGGGCTGTTCGGCTTGAGCTCGCTGGCGTGGATCGGCTTGTTTGTGAGCGCGCTGAGCGCGCCCGAAAAGGTGGCGCTCGGTCAGACGGGCTGGATCACGGCCGCCTTTGGCGAGGCGAACGCGACGCTCAGCTTGGCGGCGCTGAGCTACTGGCTGCTGCTCGGCACGATCATCTTGATCGCCTCGGTCTACACCTTTGCCACGGCGCACCTCGCCGAAGTCGCCAATCGCTCGATGTTTTGGCTGCTGATGGCGCCCTTGGTGCTGATGGGCGCGCTGATCGGCGTGAGCGGCAGCGTCGGGCTGCGCGAGGTCGGCTGGGTGATGCAGATCGGCGGCTTGTTGGGCGTCACCTACGCCGTGCTGAGCTTGCGAGTCTTGGATGTACGGCGCATCTTCCGCCTGACTTTCGCCAGCGCGCTGACCTTGGCGATCACTTTCCTCGTCATCGTGGGCGCGATTTTAGTCGCCCAGAACGTGCCAGCTGACGATCCGAATCGGCTGATTTACGCAGTGCTGGCGGCGGCTGTGGCAACGGGCGTGTACGTGCCGTTGCGCCTGTTCAGCATTGCGCTGGTGGATCGCGTCTTTGGTGCGCCGCCCGAAGACAACACCGCCTTCGTGCGCCAGTACAGCCAAGATATCGCCGGGGTCGTCGAGCTGCCCGAACTCTCCGACATGGCGATTGCCGCCGTGCGGAACGCCCTGCGCGTGCGCAGCGCCGGCATCCTGCTGGCGACCAGCGAGAACGACGAGACCGTCCGCCTTGAGCCGATGCGCAGCAGCCAGAGCGACATGCCCGAAGTGCGCGGCTGGCTGCCGCGCAGCAGCCCGATCTACGTCACGCTCTTCGAGCGACGCTCCCCGCTGCTGCAGTACGACCTTGAATACTCGCCCGATTACGCCGAAGTCGCCCCTGAACTCAAGTCGTTCTTCAAGCAGCTGCGCATGAGCGCCTACGCGCCCATCATCATGCAGGGGCAGATCATCGGCGTGTTGGCGATGGGCGCTAAAAGCAGCGACGATCCCTTCTCGCCTCAAGATTTAGAGCTCTTCACCACGCTCGCCACGCAGACGGGCGTCGCCTTGCGCAACGCGCGCTTGGTCAGCGACCTGCGCAAAGCCCGCGACGAGACCGAAGCCCTCAACCGCGATATCATCAGCACCAAAGAGCGCCTCGAACTGCTCGACTCGGTCAAGACCGACTTCGTGACCATCGCCAGCCACGAGCTGCGCACGCCGCTGACCCAGATTCAAGGCTACACCGATATCCTCGATACGCTCAGCCAGTTGCCGATGATCGAGCCTGAGCGCGTCGGCATGATGACCAGCAACATCCGCAAGGCGACCGAGCGCCTTGAGGCGCTGATCGCCGACATGCTCGACGTCAGCCGTCTCGGTCTGGACGCTATGGACTTGCGCTTCATGCCGACGACGTTGGACGCCGTGCTGCGGCTCTCCATCGAGCCGCTGCAAGAGAGCATCAAGCAGCGCAAATTGCAGCTGACCGTGCGCGGCATGAAAGGCTTGCCTGAGATCGAAGCCGATCAGCAGCGCCTTGTGCAAGCTTTCAAGAACGTGGTGCTGAACGCTATCAAATACACGCCGGACGGCGGGCGCATCGATATCACGGCGCGCCTAGAGCATGAAGCCGAGCGCGATGAGGTCATCCACGTTGAGATCAAGGATACCGGCATCGGGATCGACCCGCGCAACCACGAGCTGATCTTCGAGAAGTTCTTCCGCGTCGGCGATCCGGGCTTGCACTCCAGCGGCGCTACTAAGTTCATGGGCGCCGGGCCGGGCTTGGGACTGACCATCGCGCGCGGCGTGATCAACGCGCATGGCGGGCGCATCTGGGTGGAGAGTCCGGGCATGGACATGGAGAAACTGCCCGGCACGACCGTCCACATCGTACTGCCGACTCAGCTGACCGAGCGCGATAAGAGCACCTCGCGCTTTGAGGTCACCTCGCCCTTTGCCAGCAGCGCACGCCTGACCTCGCCGAGCGTGCCTATCAAGTCCTGAATGGAGCGCCAATGACCGTAGAGGCGATCATCTTCGATTTCGACGGCACGATAATTGACACTGAGTCGGCTGATTTTCAGGCGTGGAAGGCGGTTTTTGATCGGCACGGCGTGCCGCTCAACCTCGAGCTGTGGCGTCAGCGCGTCGGAAAAGTCGTCTACAACGGCGCGCCGAACGTCTTCATGCCCGATCAGTACTTCGCGCAGGTCAAGGGCTATCCGCTCAGCGCTGAGGAGCTGCGCGCGCAAGAGGAACACTATCTGCAGCTATGCCGAGACCTGAATCTGTTGGCGGGCGTCCGCGAGCTGCTTGAGGCGGCGCGCGCAGCGGGCATCGGGCTGGGGCTGGCTTCCAACTCGGATCGGGCGTGGGTGGAGGAGTGGGCGCGCTGGCACGGCGTGTGGGAGTACTTCAGTTGCGTGGTCACGCGCGACGACGTGCTGCACGCCAAACCCGCGCCGGATGTGTACCTGAAAGCAGCGGCGTGTTTGGGCGTGCCGCCCGAACGCTGCATCGCCATCGAGGACTCGCCGACGGGGATGCAAGCTGCCATTGCCGCAGGGATGCGCTGTATCGCCGTCCCCAACTGGCTGACGGAGCATCTCGGTCAGCCTGAGGGCGTGGCGCTGACCTTGAAATCGCTGGCGGAGCTGCCCTTTGAGGCGTTGCGCGCGCGCTTCTAGCTGGCGACGCGGCGCAGGACTGCCAGCACCTTGCCTTGTATTTCCACCTTATCCTTATCGACGTAGATCGGCTGCATGGTCGGGTTAGCCGGCTGCAGGCGGACGCGCTCGCCCTCGTCGTAGAAGCGTTTGAGGGTCGTCTCGCCGCGCTCGCTCAGCCAGACCGCCACCATCTCGCCGTTGCGGGCGGTCGCTTGGCGGCGCAGGATCACGGTATCGCCGTCGTTGATCATGGCGTCGATCATCGAGTAGCCGCTGACCTTGAGCGCGTAAACTTGCGTGGGATCGGCGCCGCCGAGCAGGTAGCTCGGCACGCTCATCAGCGAGTCCTCATCGTAATGCTCGAAGTCGTCGCCCAGCACGGGCAGCGGCTCGCCTGCCACGATCTGACCGAGCATCGGCACGCGCACGATCTCGTTATCGCCGCTCAGGCGCACGGGAATCTCGCCCATCAGCTCAGGGTTCAGGCGGATGCCGCGCGAGATGTTCTCCGAGCGGATGACGAAGCCCGCCTCGACCAGCTTGTTCAAGTTGTAGTTGACGACAGAGGTGGAGCTGATCCCGACGGCGTAGCCGATATCGCGGATGGTGGGCGGGTAGCCGCGCTGAGTCAGCCAATCTTTGATCACGCGCAGGATGGCTTTCTGCTTCTCAGAGAGCGAATCGTAGCCTTGCATGACGGTCTCCTTGCTTCAGGCGCTTTTCGGGCGGCATTGCGCATCTGTTCGATTTTTATAATCAATCATAAACCGAACGTTTGTGTGAGTCAAGCCTTTGTCAAGAGAACAGTCATGCAAAGGGGGGCGGATCGGGCTAAGCCGAAGGCGGATTGGGATCGGCGGGCTGAGTCATTCGGATGCGATGGCGCTGCGGCTTGCCCGCATCCTCGTAGCCGAAGGTATCCGCCACGATGTAGAGCGGACGTCCGCGCACTTCGTCGTAGATGCGCGCCACGTACTGCCCTAGCACGAAGAAGAAGAAGAACTGCGCCGAGCCGAGCAGCAGCACGACGGTGATGGCGGTCGCTTGCCCCTCGAAGAGCTGCTCCCCCGTCGCAAGCCGCAAGACCGCCACGAGCGGGATCGCTAAGACCGAGAGCACGAACAGCACGAAAGCGGCGTAGATCGCCAAGCGCAGCGGGAAGAACGAGAAGCCCGTCACGGCGTCCCACGCCAGCTTGAGCATCTTGCGCAGCGGATAGCTAGTGCTGCCGTATTTGCGGACGTCGCGGTCGTAGTACACGCCCGTCTGCCTGAAGCCGACCCAGCTGGTCATGCCGCGGATGAAGCGGTTGTGCTCGCGCATGTTGATGACGGCGTCGACCACGCGCCGATCCATCAGGCGGAAATCGCCGGTATCGACGGGGATGTGCACGTCAGTGATGCGGTAGATGATGCGATAGAACAACTTCGCGGTGAAGAGCTTGAACCACGTCTCGCCCGGACGCTTGTTGCGCACGGCGTAGACGACCTCATAGCCCTCGCGCCACTTGGCGACCAGCGCGGGGATGGTCTCAGGCGGGTCTTGCAGGTCGGAGTCGATGATGATGACGGCGTCGCCGCGCGCGTAGTCCATGCCGGCGGTCACGGCGATTTGGTGACCGAAGTTGCGGGCGAAGTCGATCACGCGCACGTGCGGATCGGCGGCGCTGAGTTGGCGCATGACCTCTAGGGAGTTATCGCGGCTGCCGTCGTTGACGAGGATCAGCTCCCATGTCTCGCCCAGACCTTCCATGACGGCGCGCACGCGCCTGTAGAATTCAGGCAGCCCCTCCGCCTCGTTATAGACGGGCGCCACGACGGAATAGGTGGGCGCTTGGGCTTGGGAAGTTGGCTCTTGCATGGTTGCCTACCTTCGGTCGTGCCATTTTAACGCTCTGATAAATTGTACCCACTCTGAGCTTGGTTGTCTCAGTCATAGAGCGCTAAAGAATGGTAAAAATACGCTTAAAGCTACTGAACAAACAGGCGCGCATCTTGGGCGGCGAACAGGCGCGCGATGGCAGCCCACTCTTCAAGGCTGAGCGTCTCGGCGCGGCGCATCGGATCGACTCCGGCGCGCGTGAGCAGATCGGCGGCGGCGGTGTGCGAGATCGCCAAGCCGCTGCTGAGCGAGTTCTTCAGCTGTTTGCGCCGCTGCCCGAAGCCCGCGCTGACCACGTGGAAGAAAACTTGCTCATCGGGCACCTCGACGGGCGGCTGGGCGTAGACATCGATGCGCACCACGGCGGAAGCCACCTCTGGGCGCGGGTAGAAGACCGACGGACTCAGGCGTGCCACGATGCGCGGACTGCCATAGAATTGCGCGCTGACGCTCAGCAAGCTCATCTCGCCGGGCGCTGCCACAAGCCGCTCGGCGACCTCCTGCTGGACTGTGAGGACGAGCCGCTGCGCTTTGTGGCGCGCCTCGAAGAGGTGACGCAGAATCTTGCTGGTGATGTAGTAAGGCAAGTTGGCAACGACTAGATATGGGCGTCCGCCCAGCAGCACGTCGAGGTCGACTTGCAGGATATCGGCGTGGTAGACGTTCACGTTGGGGAAGTCGCGCAGTTGGCTGTGCAAGAGGGGCAACAGGCGCTCGTCAATTTCAATGGCGAGAACTTGGGCAGCGCGCTGTGCCAGCTTGATGGTCAGGGCGCCGGTGCCCGCGCCGATCTCCAGCACGGTATCGGTCGGGGCGATATCGGCGGCGTTGGCGATCTTGTCTAAAGTGTTCGGGTCTTGCAGGAAGTTCTGCCCAAGGCTCTTCTTCGGCTGGATGTTCAGTTTCTCCAGCAGGTGTTTGACATTCATCAGCAGCGACTCCGTCTCAACAAGGGCGATCAGGAGCCGGGCGCAGGGGGCGGCAAAGGTGTCTTGGTTGGCTCAGGCGTGAGCAAGGCGGGCGTGGCGCCGATCGCGATCACCTCGGGGCGCGGATCGCGCACCACGACCGAATAGGGCAGCGATCGGCTGACCTCGACGCCATTTTCGCGGCGCACGCGCACGCGGCGTTCCAGAATGCCTTTCACGCCCGCCTGAATGACCTTCTGCGTCTCCGGCGGGATACTCACATCGGGCTGAAAAACCTGTTGAAAGTCTATTTCGCTGCGTTCAATTTCATCTTCTTCGGTCACCCGAATGACCTGAACGGTCATGTTGGGCAGGAGCGGCGCGCTCTCTTCGGGCAGGCAGTAATCCAGCCCGATCAGCGCGACGCCCGCCTCGGCAAGCGCCTCGCCGACAGTGCGCGCGGCGCTGCGCGCAGCCAGCAATCGTCCATCCAGCGCGATGGTGAACGGGGCGGAGCGCTGAATGACGATGCGCTCAGACTCAAGCGGCTCGTCCACGTTTGGGGCGATGCGATCGGCCACGTGCAGACCGATGCGTGCTTCGTGCAGCGCCTCCCCGACGCTCTGGGCGACCGTGAAGAGGGTCAGCGGGGCTTGATCGCCATCTTGCACTTGTACGGCGCGCGCGCGCAACACGCGCAGATGGCGCGGCGGAGCGGTCGGAGCGGCTTCTGAGAGCGGCGCGCCATCGACCATGACTTGGTCGTGTGCGCCGAGCCTCACGCCCGCCTCCTGCAAGATGGCGCGTGGCGCTGTCTGGTGAGTCAGGAAGCGGCGCTGTTCGCCGTCATGCTCCAAGATGACCGTCTCAGCCTTATCGATGTAGAGGGTCATGCCGCTGGTCACAGGCGCCTCGCGCGCAAGGGAGAGCCGATCTTCGGGCTCAAGCCGAATGCCGAGTTCATCCAACAAGCCACCAACACTGCGCTGAGCCGTCCGCACGTGGAAGCTGCTCTGCTCGATCACAAGTCTAACAGGGCGCGTGGTGATCAAATAGAGACCTAGCCCAAAACTCACAAACAGGACGCCGATTGCCAGCATCAGCCAGAACAGCGGCAGCTTGGCGTTGGAGCGCTGTCGATCAGAAGATCGTTTCACGGCGTTCACAGGGTGGCGCTTCGGACGAAAGGTTCGTGAAGATGAGGTCAGGTTGACCTGCGACACCCAGAGGGGTCGCCTGAGTGCTGCTTCCGTTAGGACCTGACACGGTTCGGCGGCTCTGCCGCGCAGAACCCGACCTCATCACAGTCAATCCTAACACAGCTTTCAGGCTTTGTCAAAAGTCTGTCGCGGGAGCGGCGCAAGGCAATTCGGCGGGAGATGGGCTATACTTCATCCTACAGATTCTTATCGGGTGCGATACTTTCGCACAGGGAGTTTTTCAGCGAGCCTATGGTCACGCGAATCGGTCTGATCAGGCACGGCGAGACCTTCTGGAATCGCATGGGGCGCTGGCAAGGTCACGCCGCTGTGCCGCTCAATGAGGAGGGGATGCAGCAAGCGCGCCTCCTCGCGGATTACCTCCTGCAGAACAGCCATCCGATCAGCGCCATCTACAGCAGCGATCTCAAACGCGCCAGCGATACTGCCCAAATGCTGGCAGATCGGCTCAAAAAGCCGCTCACGCTGGATGCGCGTCTGCGCGAAATTGACGTGGGCGAATGGCAAGGGCTGACGGGCGACGAAATCCGCGCTTGGGACGGCAAACGCTTCGAGCAGGTGCAGCGCGATCCCTTCGGCACGCAGCGCCCCGGCGGCGAGAGCCTGAACCAAGTGGCGGAGCGCGCCATCGCCTTCCTGCGGGAGCTGGTGCAGCGCCACACGGAGGGCTATGTGCTGGTCGTCTCGCATGGTGGCACGATTCGCACCATCTTGCAGCGCTTGGCGGTCGTGGGCGAGGGGCGCATCTGGGTCGATAACACCTCGATCACGCTCCTGCGCTACCAACACGCCGAGGATCGCTGGCTGCTGGATGCCTTCAACGTGCTGGAGCATCTCGGCACGCGGCGGATCGTGCCGGGCAGCGACGGCTGAGCAGCTCGTGATAATTGTCACAAATTTGGGCTGACAGTCGGGCAATTTGTTTGAAGCGCCTCTCAGCTGTGCTAGACTCGTCTTGTAGCGTCTTGTTAGGGACGCGGGATTTCTGAGTACAGAAGGGAATGGCGATATGGTCATCCATGAACATGATCACACCACCGGGCGCAGTCACGTTGGGCTGGAAGTGCTCGGCTTGACGAACCTCGGACAAGAATACTGGAATCTGACAACCCCGGCGCTGTATGAACAAGCGATTCGCAATCGTGAGGGCATCCTCGCCCATCTCGGTCCGCTGGTCTGCCGCACGGGCAGCCACACGGGTCGCTCGCCCAACGACAAGTTCGTGGTCAGGGAGGCGAGCAGCGAAGGCAACATCTGGTGGGGCGCTGTCAACAAGCCCTTCAGCGAGGAGAACTTCGAGCGCATTTTCCGTCGGATGCGCGCCTACCTAGAGAATCAGAGCGTCTACATCCAAGATTGCTTCGTCGGCGCCGATCCGAAGTATCGCGTGCCGTTGCGCGTGATCACACAGCGGGCATGGCACAGCCTCTTCGCACGGATCATGTTCATCCGCCCCAAGCGCGAGGAGCTTGACGCCCACGTGCCGGAGTACACCATCATCGATGTGCCGTCTTTCACGGCTAATCCCGAGGAAGATGGCACGAACAGCGGCACGTTCATCCTCGTGAACATCGCGCGGCGGCTAGTGCTGATCGGCGGCACGGAATACGCCGGGGAGATCAAGAAATCCGCCTTCACCCTGATGAACTACTTGATGCCCCTGCGCGGCGTGATGTCCATGCACTGCTCCGCCAACTACGGCAAGGATAAAGATGACGTGGCGATCTTCTTCGGCTTGAGCGGCACCGGCAAGACCACCCTCAGCGCCGATCCCAAGCGCACGCTCATCGGCGACGACGAACACGGCTGGAGCGACGACGGCATCTTCAACTATGAGGGCGGCTGCTACGCCAAAGTCATCCGCCTCAGCCCGACTGGCGAGCCGGAAATCTACCAGACCACCCGCCGCTTCGGCACGATCCTCGAAAATGTGACCATCGACGCTGAGACGCGCCGCCTGAACCTCGACGACGACTCGCTGACCGAGAACACGCGCGCCGCTTATCCGATCTCGCACATCTCCAACGCCGATCTGAGCGGCGTGTGCGGGCATCCCAAGCACGTCATCTTCCTCACAGCCGATGCCTTCGGCGTCTTGCCGCCCGTCGCCAAGCTGACGCACGAGCAGGCGATGTATCACTTCATCAGCGGCTACACGGCGAAGGTCGCCGGCACCGAGCGCGGCGTGAAAGAGCCTCAGGCGACCTTCAGCACCTGCTTCGGCGCGCCCTTCATGGTGCTGCACCCGATGGTCTACGCCGAGCTGCTGCGCGAGAAACTGCGCAAGCACAGCTCGCAGGTCTGGCTGGTCAACACCGGCTGGACGGGCGGCCCGTACGGCGTGGGCAGCCGCATGAAGCTGGAGTACACCCGCGCCATGGTCACGGCGATCCTCGAAGGCGCCCTGAACGACGTGCCGACTCAGCCCGATCCGATCTTCGGGCTGCACATCCCGCAGCACGTGCCCAACGTGCCGACTGAGCTGCTCAATCCGCGCAATACGTGGGCTGATCCCGCCGCCTACGATGCCGCCGCCCTCGATCTGGCGCGCCGCTTCCACGCCAACTTCGAAAAATACGCCGACCGCGCCACCGAAGAGATCAAAGCCGCCGCGCCTGTGGCGCAATAGCGCCATAAAACCTACCTGCATACAACACGGCGGGACGGGAAGTCGCAAGGCTTCCCGCTCGGCTTGTCAATCGCCTCGAACAGCTGTACAATTGCAGAAATACCGCACAGCGCTCAGCGAACCAGTTTCACGAACTTTCGAATATCCCGACGAGGTCTTTTGGCACGATGGTGCAAGACAAAATCATTGTGCGCGGCGCCCGCGAGCATAACCTCAAGAACATCACGGTGGAGCTGCCCCGCAACAAGCTGATCGTCATCACGGGGCTCTCC
The DNA here is from genome assembly GCA_938005675.1 of uncultured Anaerolineae bacterium. Taxonomy (GTDB): domain Bacteria; phylum Chloroflexota; class Anaerolineae; order Aggregatilineales; family UBA2796; genus CP2-2F. Next base: position 7,289 of record CALKXH010000026.1, on the reverse strand, counting down.
GGCAGCGGCAAATCCTCGCTCGCCTTCGATACGATCTTCGCCGAAGGGCAACGTCGCTACGTCGAGTCGCTCTCCGCCTACGCCCGCCAATTCGTCGGGCAGATGGAGAAGCCCGACGTCGATCAGATCGAGGGACTCTCGCCCGCCATCTCAATCGATCAGCGCGGCGTCAGCGCCAACCCGCGCTCAACCGTCGGCACGGTCACCGAAATTTACGACTATCTGCGCCTGCTCTACGCGCGCATCGGCGTGCCGCACTGCCCCGTCTGCGGCACGGAGGTCAAGGCGCAGAGCGCCCAGCAGATCGTTGAGCAGATCGAGGCGATGCCCGATGGGACGCGCATCCAAGTGCTGGCGCCCTTAGTCAAGGATCGCAAAGGGCATCACGAGAAGGTCTTTGAGGAGGTGCGCAAGGCGGGCTTCGTGCGCGTGCGCGTCGATGGCGTGGTGCGCGACGTGGATGAAGAGATCAAGTTGGCGCGCTACGAGATGCACAGCATCGAGGCGGTGGTGGATCGCCTCGTCATACGCCACTACGCCGATCCCAACAGCGAGGAGGCGCAATCGGCGCGCTCCCGCCTGACCGATTCGGTCGAGACCGCCCTGAAATTGGGCGACGGCATGGTGATCATCCACGACGTGACCGATCCGAACGCCCCGCGCGACATCCTGTTCAGCGAGAAGCTCGCCTGCGTTCACGGACACGGCTCTTTCCCTGAGATCGAGCCGCGCACCTTCTCGTTCAACTCGCCGCACGGCGCCTGCCCTGAATGTCAGGGGCTGGGGATGCGCCTCGAGATCGATCCGAGCCTGATCGTGCCGAATCCCGACCTCTCCTTGCAAGAAGGCGCCATCAGCGAGCTGGCTTGGGCGTTCGGGAGCGCCGATTCGCCCAGCATGACCGTCCTGCTGACCGTCGCCCGCCAGAACAAAGTGCCTATCGATAAGCCGTGGCGGCAGCTCACCCAAAAGCAACGCGACGTCATCCTCTACGGCACAGGCGACCGACGCTACACCATTGAGTACCTCGCCAGCGATGGGACGCAGCGCCAATGGGTCATGCGCTGGGAGGGCATCTGTCACTCGGTGCAACGCCGCTACGAGCAGACCGACTCCGACTTCATGCGCGAGCGCTATCAGCGCCTGATGAGCGAGCGTCCCTGTCCGGCTTGTAACGGGGCGCGCTTGCGCCCGGAGGCGCTCGCCGTGACCGTCAACGGGCTGAATATCCACGCGGCGAGCAAGCTCTCGATGCTGCAGCTGCGCGAGTGGGTCAACGCCCTCAGCGGGACGCCCGATCAGCCCTCCGTGCTGAGCGAGCGCGAGCGGACAATCGCCCATCAAGTCCTCAAAGAGATCAGAGAACGCGTCAATTTCTTGATCGACGTCGGCTTGGATTACTTGAATCTAGGGCGGGCGGCGGGCACGCTCAGCGGCGGCGAGGCGCAACGCATTCGGCTCGCCACCCAGATCGGCAGCCAGCTGACCGGGGTGCTCTACGTGCTGGATGAGCCGTCCATCGGCTTGCATCAGCGCGATAACGCCCGCCTGATCCGCACGTTGGAGCGAATGCGCGATCTGGGCAACACGCTGCTGGTGGTGGAGCATGACGACGAGACCATGCGCGCCGCCGATTGGATCGTCGACCTCGGACCGGGCGCCGGGCAACACGGCGGGCAGATCGTGGCGGAAGGCACGCCCGAACAGATCATGGCGCACCCTGAGAGCCTCACCGGCGCCTACCTGAGCGGGCGCAAGCGCATCGCCGTCCCGAGCGCCCGTCGGGAGGGCAACGGCAAGGTCATTCGCATCCGCGGCGCCCGCGAGAACAACCTCAAAAACGTCGATGTGGACATCCCGCTGGGCAAATTGGTGGTGATCACGGGCGTGAGCGGCAGCGGGAAGTCCTCGCTGCTGATCGAGATTCTCTACAAGCGCTTGGCGCAGCTGCTGAACGGCTCGCGCGAGCGCGCCGGCGATCACGATAGCATCGAGGGCTTGGAGGCGGTTGATAAAGTCATCAACATCGATCAGACGCCCATCGGGCGCACCCCGCGCAGCAATCCCGCCACTTACACTAAGATGTTCGATCACATCCGCAATCTGTTCGCCGAGCTGCCTGAGAGCAAGGTGCGCGGCTACGGACCCGGGCGCTTCAGCTTCAACGTCAAGGGCGGGCGTTGCGAGGAATGCCAGGGCCACGGCCTGCAACGCATCGAGATGAATTTTTTGCCGGACCTGTATCTGCCGTGTCCGGTGTGCGGCGGCAAGCGATTCAATCGGCAGACGCTGGAAATCCGCTATCGCGACAAAAACATCGCCGACGTGCTGGAGATGAGCGTCGATGAGGCCGTGGAATTCTTCGAGAATTTTCCCACCCTCTTGCGATTGCTTCGCAGCCTGCAAGACGTCGGTCTGGGCTACATGGCGCTTGGCCAACCCTCGATCACGCTCTCCAGCGGCGAGGCCCAGCGCGTCAAGCTGGCAGCCGAACTGGGTCGGGTCGACACCGGCAACACGCTCTACCTGCTCGACGAGCCGACGACCGGGCTGCACTTCGACGACATCCGCAAGCTGCTCGACGTGCTCGGCCGCCTGGTCGATCTCGGCAATACGGTGATCGTCATCGAACACAACCTCGACGTAATCAAGACCGCCGACTGGATCATCGACTTGGGGCCTGAGGGGGGCGAACGGGGCGGCTACGTCGTGGCCACCGGCACGCCCGACCAGATCGCCGCCTTGGACGACAACCACACCGGTCGTTTCCTTCGCCAGGTGTTGAAGCCCGCTTCCCTGGCCTGCTAAGCCGACAGGGCGGGCCTTCCCGCCCGCAGGGAGGCGCAGCCGGCGCGGCGGTTGTCGAGGTCCCGCGGAAACCTTCGCCTTCCCATAATGAATTGCCGCGGCCAATGCCCTATAATGCTAACGCGGATTGCTCGGCTACGTGCCAGCGTCGTGGGTCTCGTCCCGATATGCACGACAAGGTTCGGCAAGGGGGATTCGCCTTTTGCAACGACAAAACTCGAACATGTTTTCAAGAGAGCATGACGTGGAGGAATTGAAGATGAGTGGCGTCTTCTTGCCCGGCAAGGTCCAAGCTTGGCGTGCCATGGCCGCGGTGGTGGTGCTTCTGGCGGTGGCGTTGACAGGCTGCCCGGGCTGTGGCGAATTCGGCCGTTGCCCGGCCGAGGCCACCACTTCCACCACTTCCAACACTTCCGGCCCGGCCCGGCAATTCGCCATCGAAGGCATGACCTGCGAGGGCTGTGTTCAGACGATCACGGCGGCGTTGAAGGCGATCCCGGGCGTGAAATCGGCCGAGGTCTCGCTTCAGGACAAGAAGGCAGTTGTCGTTGCCGACGAGGCGGAAGTTCCGGCATCGCAGATTGAAGCCGCCGTGAGCAAGGCGGGCTATAAGGCGACCCCGCTGGCGGAATCGCCTGCCGCGAAATGAATCCTCGCGGCGTATCCTGGGCGGAGAGAGCGTGTCGTCGGCGGAGAAAGAGTCTGGTCCGGGCGGCGAAACGCGGGCGGCAGGTAGACCCACGGATTTGCTCTGGGTGCGTTCGATGACCCGTGACACCCGCTTCCTATCTCGCCGCTGGGACGTTGCTGGGGTGCTGTTCGCCCTCGGGTTTCCCAGCCTGCTAACTTGGGTCTATTTCGTCTGGCTTCCCCAGGCGGCGCCGGGTTGGCAACAGCCCGTCTATGCCCTGGGAAAGACGATCCAATTCGCCTTTCCGGTCTTTTGGGTCCTGGCGGTGCAGCGGCGGCGTCTGGACTTGGCCCGATTCGGCGTTGCCGGTCTGCTGGAAGGGCTTGTGTTCGGGTTGGTGACTTTTGCCGCGGCCACGGGGCTTTATGCCTCGGTGCTCCGGCCCTCTGGGACGCTCCAAGAGGCAGGGGCCGCGATCCAGTCCCAGGTCGCCGGGTTTGGCGTAGGCTCGTTGCCGGCCTACACGGCGCTGGGCGCGTTCTATTCGCTGGTCCATTCGCTGTTGGAGGAATACTATTGGCGGTGGTTTGTTTTCGGGCAGCTTCGCAGCCACATGGCATGGCCCGGGGCCGTGGCGGTGTCGAGCGTTGGATTCATGGCCCATCACGTGATCCTGCTGGGCGCGTTTTTCGGACGGTTTTCGCCGTGGACGTTTGTTTTTTCGCTTGCCGTGGCGTTGGGCGGGGCCTACTGGGCTTGGCTTTATCATCGGAGCGGTTCGCTGCTGGGTCCCTGGGTGAGCCACCTGCTGATCGACGCCGCGATCTTCGCCATCGGCTACGACCTGGCACGGCCCGTGCTGGGAACGTGACCAGCACAGGTTGCGAGAGTGGCCAGTATTTGCTCAGGCCGCGCGGCGCGGTCCACGACGCCTTGATGTGGAAATTTCCTTGATGCCGCTGGGTTCCATCCTCCAACGCAAAAGTATCGACTCGCTTACCTCCGAGACGGGCGAGGGCGGGCGGGGTTTGCGGCGGGTCTTGGGGCCGGTGGACCTGGTTCTTTTGGGAATCGGCGCAATCGTGGGGGCAGGGATTTTCGCCCTGGTGGGCACGGCCGCGGCGGGCGATGCGACCCGACCAGGAGCCGGGCCCGCCTTGATGCTCTCCTTCACCCTCACCGGACTGGCCTGTGCTTTGACCGGCCTCTGCTACGCTGAGTTCGCTCACCTGGCTTACTCGCGAGTGCGACGGAGCGCGGCTCTCCCCGAACATCATGCAACGTGGGCTTTTGGGTGGCAGATTGTATCGATCGATCGCCCTGCTAGAATTGGGCAAATCTTGATGAGACGCTTTTTGTCCTTGCGGATCGGCGATGACTTCGCCTTGTCGCCGCTTTTGAAAACCGTGGGGGGATTCCTCCGACGTGGAACTTATCTTGGATGCCAAGGCGACGCTTGGAGAGGGCGCCATCTGGGACGCCCGGCGCGGGGTGCTTTATTGGGTGGACATCGAGGCCGGACGCCTGCACCAATTCGACCCGGCGAATGGCAGTGACCGCACGTTCGACTTGGGCCAACGGCTGGGGACGGTCGTGCCTCGGGCCCGCGGCGGCGTGATGCTCGCCACGCAGCATGGGTTCGCGGCACTGGACCTGGTGAGCGGAACGCTGACGTTTTGGGCTGATCCCGAGGCCCACCTGCCGGGCAATCGCTTCAACGACGGCAAGTGCGATCCCCGCGGCCGGTTTTGGGCCGGCACGATCAGTTTAGATCGTCAGCCGGGCGCTGCCAGCCTATACTGCCTGGAGCCTGACGGAACGGTAAGGACGATGCTGCGTGGCGTGACCAATTCGAACGGCATCGCCTGGAGCTTGAGTCAGGATACGATGTATTACATCGACACGCCGACGCGCCAAGTCACCGCGTTCGATTACGCCCCGGACACGGGCGAGATCACCCATCCCCGCGCTGTCGTCACCGTCCCGCCCGAGTTGGGCAAGCCCGACGGCATGACCATCGACGCAGAGGGGATGCTTTGGATTGCCCTGTGGGATGGCGGTTGCGTAAGCCGCTGGGACCCGCGAACTGGCCGTTTGTTGGAACGGCTTGAGGTCCCGGCGCGGCGCGTCACCTCCTGCGCGTTTGGCGGCGAAGACTTGGGCGATTTGTACATCACCACGGCCCGGGTCGGCCTCTCGGAACAGGAGTTGGCGGAGCAGCCTGGGGCGGGCGGGGTGTTTCGCGTCAGGCCGGCAGTGCGCGGGGTTCCCGCCTTCGAGTTTCTTGGTTAGACGACCGGCAGGTTAGTTTTTCAAGCAGGAAAGATTCCAGCATGGCTGCAACGCTTGTTATTTTTGGCGCCTCCGGCGACCTGACCAGCAGGAAGCTGATTCCAGCGCTTTACGTCCTCCTTCGTAAGAAGCGGCTCCCCGCGGAGACGACGATCGTGGGGTTCTCGCGGACCGCGTTCTCGCACGAGGCGTGGCGCGAGCGACTGGCCGAGAGCACCGCCCGATTCATCGGGGCCGATTTCGATCGCGAGACGTGGAAGGAACTCGCTTCGCGAATCTTCTATTTTTCCGGCGATATCGAACGACGCGACGACTTCCTGTCGCTAAACGACTTCCTGAAACAAACCGAATCGACTCCCTCGTCGACCCGCATCTATTACCTCGCCACGGCGCCGCGGTTCTACGAGACCGCCGTGGCCCACTTGGGCGCCGCGGGCATGGCCGTCGAGACGCACGGCCCAAGGCGGATCGTCGTGGAAAAGCCCTTCGGGGTCGATTTGTCCAGCGCCCGCCAACTTAACCGCAAGCTTCATGAAGTCTTCGCCGAAAGGCAGATTTACCGCATCGACCACTACCTCGGAAAGGAGACGGTGCAAAACTTGCTTGTGCTGCGGTTCGCCAACACGATCTTCGAGCCGGTCTGGAACCGCAACTATGTGGATCATGTGGAGATCACGGCCGCCGAAGAGTTGGCCGTGGGACATCGGGGGGGCTACTATGACGAAGCCGGGGTGTTGCGCGACATGTTCCAAGGCCACTTGCTCCAATTGCTCGCCTTGGCCGCCATGGAACCGCCCGTCCGCTACGAAGCTGAACCAGTCCGCGATGAGAAGGTGAAGGTGCTCCGGGCCGTGCGTCCGCTGCGGCCGGAAGACGTGGCCGAAGCGACCGTCCGCGGCCAGTACCGCGGCTATCGGGAAGAACCGAACGTCCGGCCCGATAGTCACACAGCCACCTTCGCCGCGGTCCGGCTGTACGTGGACAACTGGCGATGGCAAGGCGTTCCATTTTACCTCCGCAGCGGCAAGGCCATGGAGTGTGCCACCACGCGGGTGGTGATCCAGTTCCGCGAACCGCCTTCGATGATGTTCGAGGGTGGGCCGCGGAGTCCGCGCGATTCCAATCGCCTGCTGATTCAGATCCAACCAGCCGAGGGCATCCAGGTGCATTTCTACACCAAGGTGCCGGACGGAGGGATGCGGCTACGCATGACCGACTTGAACTTCCTCTTCCGCGAGAAGTTCAGCAGCCCCATGCCCGAGGCCTACCAGCGGCTCCTCCTCGACGTCATCCAGGGCGACGCCAGCCTCTTCGCCCGCTCGGATGAAGTGGAGTTGGCGTGGAGCATCATCGATCCTATCCAGTCCACGTGGGACGTGGCCGCGCGGCCACCGCTGTTGACTTACGAACCCGGCATGTGGGGCCCGGCCGAGACCACCCTTTGGATGGAACGTCAGGGGCGGTCCTGGTTCGACACTTGTCCCGTGCTCCATTGAAAAAAAGGTGAAGACGGCAAAGCGGCTCAACGGAGGTAAAATGGGAAGCAACCAGCTCTCGC